>JACRPR010000199.1 GCA_016223105.1 Chloroflexota bacterium
CCACCCGGCAATGAAATGGCAAAACCGAAACCCCAACCCAGGTTGGGTTGGGGTGGGCGCGCGGTCGTCGGTGTGTTTATCGTGTTGACGTTGTGGGATGCGGCAAATTTGTTTACCGCGCCGCGCCCGCCCCTCGCAATTCCACTTTCGATCACCGCAAACCCAGCCCCCGCGATCACTGCCGCGCCGGTCGCGCGCACATCTACCGCGCTTCCACTCGCCAGCACCGCGACACCAACCAGGTCAATCACCCTCGCGCCAACGCGATCACCGACGCGCTGAAAAATAAAAAACCGGGCGAGAAAATTTCTCGCCCGGTTTTTTTTCGCCATAGAGCGCACAGAAATTTTTTCCTTTGTGGTCTCGGTGGCTAATCTGGAAAATTATTTTTGTTGCACAAAATCTACGCGCGAGGGGCAGATCGTTCCGCCAAGAAATGACGCGGGCATATTGACGGTAA
Organism: Chloroflexota bacterium; assembly: GCA_016223105.1. GTDB lineage: Bacteria > Chloroflexota > Anaerolineae > UBA4142 > UBA4142 > JACRPR01. The sequence goes on from JACRPR010000199.1 coordinate 461, forward strand.
CTTGCGGGCTCACGCGATTGCCGCTTCCATCCACCAGCCACACGATCCACGCGCCGGCAGGCGCGGGAATGTTATACGCGCCGGGCGAATCAGGCGGACCTTTCGTTTCAACCGTTACATTCGTGCCAATCGGATCCATAAACGCGATCTTTCGCCCTGGGATACCTTTGCCTAAATTATCCACGACGCGTCCCCACACATAATTGCGCGGACAGTCCGCGCCGGTCGGCGCGATGGTCGCATCGGGCGATCCGGTTTGCGCGCAGAATGCAAAGCCCGCGCACGCTGGCACAGCCGCGTTCGTCGCCGTCGCGGGAACATTCGTCGGACGAATCGTCGCGGGCGGCGCTTGAACTGTAACGGCGGCAGTGATCGTGCGAAGCGCGCCGAGCGGCGATGGCACCGGCAATGGCGTCACGGTATGCGCGAGCGCGAGCGGCGGCTTGGTCGCCGCGGGCGGATCGGTCGGCAGATTGATCACGAGCGGCGTCGCTTGAATGCCCGGCGTCGCGCTCGTCGCGTCCGGCGGGCGCGTGTTAAAATACCCGGTCACGGCAACGTACGCGCCGAGACAACAAATCGCGAGAATCACCACAATCGCAATGACCGAGGACCGATCTTGCATCCTACGCCTCCCAGCATCGAAAAAATTTTCAAACCACTCGATTATTTGCGCCAACATTTTAATTGGACACGGATCGTCACAGATGTGCACTGATTTTTTTTGAATGATCTGTGTTCATCTGTGTTCATCCGTGTCCCATTCTGTTTCGCGCGCGCGAAATCATACCACGAGCAAACTAAAAATGCAATTTGCAATTTGCGCGGGCGCGTGCTATAATGCGCGCCGTCAATGAGCGGGTGGCTCAGTTGGTTAGAGCGCGCGGTTCACATCCGCGAGGTCATAGGTTCGACTCCTATACCGCCCACACTCTCACAAACCGCGGCGCATCGCCGCGGTTCTTTGTGAGCGGACGGAGAATCTGTGTGGCTGACCCCACTCCTTCAACCCCAGTAACACCATCCGCGCGTGTAGACGGATTACTTTTCCAATTGCGCTGGATTATGGCGCTCTTGGTTTTTCCGATTGCCTGGATCGAAAGCGGCAATCGTCCGCTCGCGCCGCAACTCCTCACCTGGTTTCTCATCGTCGTTCTGATCAATTTGATCTACGGCGCGCTGTTGCGTTTCCTGCCCAAATTCACAAAATGGTTGCCCGTGCCCTCCCTGGTTCTCGACATTCTACTCTTTGGCGCACTGCCTTTTCTCACGGACGTGAATTCACTTCTGCTCGATTCGTTCGCGATTTTTCCAGCGCTCATCGGCGCGATTCGATTCAATCCCGGGATTGGATTTTTGATCGCGCTGATCTTGTCCGTGGTGTTGATCGTCAACAACGTTTTGCGCGGCGCGATCAATCCGAGCGACCTGGTTTCGCGCGCCTTGCCAATCATCGCGCTCGTCGGCGGCGTGCCGATTATCGGTTATCTCGCCAAACGCGAAAAAGAAGCCGCGATCAGCCAAGCCACGCATGAACTCGATGAATTGCGCGGCACGATCGCCGGCGCGAAATTGTTATATCAAACGAGCGATCTGTTTACGCTTACCACAAATTATCGTCCCGTGCTCGAAGCGATGCTCGAAGCCGGGGTCAAAGGATTGCCCGAAGCGCGGCGCGAAGACGGTCCCGCAATCGGCATCGCATTTTTCTTCGACGATCAAGATCCGGCGAAATCGTTGCGCGTCGTCGCCGCGCGCAATCTCGACAGCGCGGATGAAACGCGCAGTGTTCCCGGCAAAACCGGCATCATCGGGGAAGCATTGCAAACCGGGCAAGTCAGTAGCACCGAACGCGTCCACATCGATCCTGAACTCACCGGGTTTAACGCGCTGACGCACTGCCGTTCCGCCGTGTGCTATCCGTTGCAATCCGGTTTGGAACAGTACGGCGTCGTCGTCCTCGCGAGTCCCGCGCCGCGGCGTCCCGCGCCGCAACACCTCGAACTGATGCGCGCGTTCACCAGTCAAGCCGGCATCGCGTTTCAAAACGCGCGCCTGTATCAAATCACGCGCAAGGAACAAAACCGAATCATTCACGACGATACCAAAGTGCGCCAAAAACTCGCGCGCGATTTGTACGATGGTCCTACCCAAATAGTCGCGGGACTGGTGATGCAACTCGAATTTATCGCGCGGTTGATGGACACGAACCCCGGCGAAGCGAAACAAGAACTCGCGCGCGCGCGCGCCACCGCCGAACAAACCGCGAAAGAAATTCGCACCGCGCTCTTTACGCTTCGCCCCCTCGCGCTCGAATCGAAAGGATTGTCCGCCGCGCTCGAACAGTACGGCGAACGTTTGCGCGAAACCGAAAAAGCGCGCATCACGATTGAACCCGGCAATTTTAGCGCCGAGCTTGACACAAATACCGCGACGACGATTTTCGCGATCATCGAAGAAGCGATTGGCAACGCGCGCAAACACACCGAGAACGCGCCGATTCATGTGCGCGTGACGCGCCAAACAAACACGCTCGTCGCGACGATTCAAGATCAGGGTCCGGGTTTTGATTTGGATCAAGTGTCGCGCGGGTACGACCACCGCACCAGTCTAGGTTTGCAAAATATGCGCGAGCGCGCGCTGTTGATCAATGGCGACCTGCGAATTGATTCTGCGCCGGGACACGGCACGCGCATCACTTTGATCACGCCGCTTCCCGCCGCGAGTGCGTTGACCAGAGCCCCGTGAACCTCCTCGAACTCTTGGCGACGTTTGAGCCGCGCCCCGCGCTCGCGGTCATCCTAGGGTTATCCATCGCGATGTACACGCTCGGCGCGAATCTCGCGTGGATCGCGCGGCGACAATGGACGATGCGACCCGGTCGGCTTGGGCGCGTTACTTTGCGCTTGTCCACCTCACGCGTCGCGCGCATCATCGGCGAAATCGCGCGCTGGCTTTATTATCTCGCGATTCCCTGGGCGACGTTGATGTTGGGGTACACGACGACGCGCGCACTCGGCATCTGGCGCATGGATTGGCTCGCCGGAATTTTGCCGGTCGCGTTGCTCGCGATTGGTTCCGGCGCGGTGATCCTGTGGGTGTGGCGACCGTACGCGCGCACCGTGCATCCACACGCGATTGATGAAACCGGCTGGAACTGGGCGCGCCAAATCGTCGAAGCATTGTATCAGCAAGCGCATTGGGCGTTTTATCGGAGCGCGCCAATCTTGTGGTTAGGCGATGGATATTGGGGCGCGTTGTTTGGATTGCTTTTAATTTTGATCGAGGGCTGGAGCAATCCCAGCACGCGCGCGAACGTCGAAGAAATTACGCGCGCGGATGCGCCCCTCTGGAGCGCAAGTCTCGCGATTGTGAGCGCACTCGTTTTCATCATCACGCAAAACACCTGGTATTGTTTGATCGTGCATCTCATTCTCGTCCTGGGTTTGCGTGGTGCGATTGGTTTTCCGCGCGCGCACTCGTCATCGGAAAATTAAAAAGCGGCGGACGCGAGTGCGTCCGCCGCTTTTCATTTGACCGTCATTCTGAGCGAAGCGAAGAATTTCCTGGCGTCGCGCGAGATCCTTCGCTTCGCTCAGGGTGACACCATCGAAATTCGATCTACTTGATCACGAACGACAACACGATCAAGACCGCGAAGAAAAATCCCGCGAACAATGCGATCCGTTTCAAATCGCGATAGATGTGCGAGTAATCGTACGCGAGTGGCGAAAACGCGCGACTCGTGCTTTCAAAGCGCGGACGCGGCGCAGGTTCGCCCGCCACTTCTTCCACGATTTCATTTTCTTCGTACACGCCCACGCTCCGGCGTAAAGCCGCGCGTTGTTTCATCTTACGAGTTTTCTTTGGCATCTCTTTTTCCCTTTCAATTTTTGATTTTCGATTTATGATTTGCAAATCTGAAATCCGAAATCCGAAATCCGAAATTCCTACGGCGCGAGTTCGCCGACGACGATCAAACGATGTGTGTCCACGCGGTAGGGCGTGCAGGTGATTAGCGTAACGATTGGATTGCGCGATGGATTCAACGGCGTGAGATCGGTCGGCAACACAACGCGCTTGGCTTTGATGATGTAACGATACGCCGTGCCCCCCGCGTACACCATCACCTCTTTGCCGACTTCGATTTTTTCCAAATCGCGCAACGGCTCACCGTACACGTCATTGTGCCCCGACAAAACCAGGTTGCCGCGTTCGCCGGGATTGACCGTGCCGACGCGCTGACCGATCCCCTGTTTCAATTCGTCCCAGCCATCGCCTTGCACGATGGGCCAATCCACATTGATCGCGGGAATCACAAGTCGCGTCGGCGAGCGCGGACCGGGCGTTGGCACCGGCACGGCGGCGACCGCTTGCAAGCGAATCCCTAACGCGGGCGGCGCGGATTCCGGCGGAAACGATGATCCCGGCAATTCATTCGCTTGATTCACCGGCGGAAAGGACGAGCCCGGTAATTCTTGCGAACCGTTCGCGCTCGCAGTCGGCGCGACCGTGCCGCGCGCTTGCGCGATCGCTTCCTGGTTTAGCGTTTGCAAATTCGCCCACGAGCCAATCACAATCGCGAGCAATGCAACGACCGCGACAATTTCAATCGCGAACAAAAAATTATCGCGCAGACGCCGCGTTTTGCGAACGGCGCTCGTCGCGTTTGGCGCGGGCTTTTCGACCGGCATCACCGTGACCGGGCGAAAGCGGCGACCGTCGGCATTATCCGCGAATTGCCGCGCGCGCGCAAGTCGCTTGCGTTGCGCGATGATCGCTTCGAGTTCTTCGAGCGACAGTTCGTCGGCGGAACGTTTATCCGGCATCGCGATTTATTTTGCCCTCATCGCGCGTCCGCGTGAAATCGTGTGATGCTCCATATCAATCACGAGACGAAAATCTTGTAACAGATGCGTTCCCGCAATTGGCTCGGAACCGGTGGGACCCAACACAACATTTCCAGCCACCGACTCTCCACCAAAATCGAAGAGGCAATAGCCATACGGCAATTCTCTCACAGTGCCATCCGCCAATTGCAAAGGAATCGTTCCGATTTCCTGAATCCCAAGTCGCTCAGCAATCTCGCGCGGGATCCACGCGCGCGTTGCGCCGGTGTCCACGAGAAAAGACAATTCTTGTTGTCGTTCAGTATCGTGGATATTCGCAACGGTCAGTTCCAAAAAAATGTCGCCCACAAATCACCTCTCAAGTTCATCAATCGTCCGTTCCATCAACGCGATCGCGTTGCCGAGTGTTTCCGCGTCGAACGCGAATTTCGCGCCAGCAGTCGCGAACAATTCCGGCAAAGTTACCGTGCCGCCCAATGCGAGCGCGCGCAGATAATTCGCAATCGCGCCGTGCGGATCGCGCAATGAATTTGCCCACACCTGGACTGCGCCCAACTGCGCCAAACCGTACTCGACGTAGTAAAATGGGATTTGGTGAATGTGCAATTTGCGATGCCAGCCGGTCAGCATTTCTTGATCGAGTCCGCTCCAATCTATGCCGCGCATAAAACGATTCCACTCGCGCGCCCACGCCGCATCGCATTGCGCCGGGGTTGCGGCATCATTTGGATTTTCATAGACCCAGTGTTGGAACGCGTCCACGACCGCCATATAGGGCCAAAACAAAATACATTTTTCGAGATGTTCGACGCGCGCGCGCGCCGCGTCCTGGGTCGAATAAAATCCGCCGTTGTCAGTCGCGAGAAATGGCGACGCGAGCAATTCCATTCCCATCGAAGCGACTTCAGCAAATTCCATTCCGACATTGCGTTGTTGCGCGTATGGGAGAGGCGCAGATTGAAAAACGTGAAAGCAATGTCCGCTCTCGTGCAATAATGTTTGCACATCATCGTGCAAGCCGACCGCGTTCATAAAAATAAACGGTCGCTTGATCGCGGCGAACGCGGTGCAATATCCGCCCGGCGCTTTGTTTTTGTGATTTTCAAGATCGAGCAAATCTTCCGCGATCATCGTGCCGAAATAATTGCCGAGCGTTGGATCGAGATGATCGAACGTCTGTTTGACCTGGTTTTTGAGTGTCGCGATCTCGCGGTACGGTTTAAGCGGCGCGCGCCCAAGCGGGTCCACATCGAGATCCCAGGGACGCAACGTTTCGACGCCGAGTCGTTTGCGGCGGCGTTCGTACACGCGCTGTGCGGCTGGCACAACGGCTTGCTCAATCGCGCGATGAAAACTCGTGCAATCGTCCGGCGAATAATCGAAACGCAAAGTTTGTTTCCAACGATAACCACGATAGTCCGCGCAGTCCGCATTGCGCGCCAGCGTCAAACGCAACGCGAGAAATTTTTGCCACAGCGCGTTGATCGCATCGCGATCCGCGAGTTGGCGTTGCAGAGCGAGTCGCCACGCGCGTTCGCGTTTCGCGCGATCCGCGTCCTGATAGACCGGGCGCAGTTGTGCAATCGTGATTTCATTGCCATCCCACTGCACCGTTTGCGCGCCGATGATCTTGTCGTAATCGTTGCTCATTTTCAATTCATCGGCTTGCAATGGCAAATTCACATCGCGAAAAATCTCGGACTCGGTTCGCATATTACGAAGCGGAATCGCGAAACCGGCGGGCTCTAAACCACTCGCGAGCAATTGCTCTTTGAGTTTTTGTTCGGCGGCAAGCGCGGGCGGAAAAATGTTGTCGAGAAACGCGCGATAGCGTTCTTCCGATGCTTGGTCTGCGGTGTTGACCGTCGTCGCGACATTGAGCCGCGCGTACATTTCTTCGACTAACTCGTTGATGCGCGTCCAATCCGCAAGCCAGGTCGCGACGTTGCGCGCGTTCAATTCGCGCGCGGCGAGATCGGTATAGTACGGTTCGATTTGCGCCCACGACCAATTCAACATCGGACGCGCGTCGTGAGGAAGAGATGAAAACATTATTACTCCTAAAATTATTCTTGCATCGCGGCGACTGATTTGGATAACGCGATATTTTTGCCTTCGATCACAATCGCGATCATGCCTTGATCGGCGCGCGATTCGTGCCACTCGCCCGCGTCCCACAACGCGGCTTGTCCTGTCGCAATCGGTTGCATTGCGCCGGATTCGCCGCGCACCCAGCCCGCGCCATCCACAACCAAAAAGAGTTGCGTGTTTGTCGTCGGATGATTTCCGATCACGCCGCCCGCGTCGAGATACAAACAATGCACGGACACATCCGCCGCGAATTTTGCGATGGGCATCGCGCGCAGATTGACGCTATCGTAAAGATCAATGCCGCCGGCGAATTGAGATCCGAAATCAAGAATTTTCACCGATTTCCTTTAGCCGCGCGTTTATCGCTCCTTCTACAAACCCAATATCGCGCCCAACGCTTTGGCTACTTGGTCGAGATAGGAAGCGTCTAAATGTCCCAGAACCTTGCTGATTCTGCGCTTGTCAACGACTCGGATTTGTTCGCACAGCACGACCGAGTCTTGGCTCAATCCACCAACTCTTGCCGGAACAAAAACATGCGAAGGCAAAAGCGCGCGCCGAATCTTTGTTGTAAAGGGCGCAATGATCGTGTGCGGGCTAACCGAGTTGGCGCGATCAATTTGCAAAATAATCGCGGGGCGTATCCCGGCTTGTTCGGTACCCACCACTGGATTCAGATCGCAGAGAACAATGTCTCCACGCGCAACCGTTACCATTGAATTTCTCCGCGCGCTAGACGATTTTCGTAATCCTCCAAATTCGGCAAATAGTCAGAGAAATCCTGTTCAGCAATTTCAATCGCTTCATTGAATTGGGTCCACAATTGCCAGCGCGCGTTATCGTGTCGGAGCAACAAGAAATCTGTAAAGTCATTTACTTCCTGCGCTAACAATTCCGGCAATTGGCGAATCTTGGCTGTGGTTGCATCATACACGGTCATTTCGATTCCTCCTTCGCGCGCCTATTATACCCTCAACCCCTATCGCGTCAACCGCGCCCGCGCGATTTCCCACACGCGCTCCGCCTCGCGCACGCGCAATACGCGCAAGAGCGCGATGTACACCGCGCCCGCGATTGGCGTTGTCGTAATCACAACGATCCAATCCGCCGCGTCTGCAAGCGCGTTAAGAAGCGCGAACGCGAGCGCGCCCATCGCGAGCGAAGCGATCGCCACTTTGAGCGTCAGCGCGATCACACCTTGCGCGCCCAAGCCGCCAAGCCGCGTGTGCGTCAGCCACACCATCAATAACGCGTGCGCGGTCAACATCGCCGAGTTCGCGATCACCAAGCCGATCATCCCTTGCGAATCCACGAGCGCGAATGCAAACGCGAGATAAATCGCGACGCCGGCAATCGCGACCAGGTTTGGCGTGAGAGTATTTTTGCGCGCGTAAAACGCGAACACGAGCGGTTGATCAATCGCGGCGAACGGCAAGCCGACTAAATAAAATTGCAAGGCGCGCGCGGTTTGCACTGTATCGTGCGCGGTGAACGCGCCGTGCTCAAACAACAACGCGACAATCGGGCGCGCGAGAATGAACAAGCCAACGGTCGCGGGGAGAATGAGGAGAATGACAAGTTTGATGCCAAATGCCAATGTCGTTTGGAATTCAGAATTCAGAATTCGGAATCCAGAATTTCCATCCGTCACCTCAAATTGCCCTTCTGAATTCTGACTAAGCGTGGGGAGAATCGCGAACGAGATCGCGGTGGCGATCAAGCCAAGCGGAAATTGGATCAGCACGGTTGCGTTTTGCATCCACGCGAGCGATTGCGCGCCGGTGTGCGACGCGAGATTGCGATCCACCGCGACGCTGAACACACTGACCGCCAAACCCAGGACGACCGGCGCGTACAATAACAAAATCTTTTTCAGCGCGGGATGCGCGAAATCAATCGCGAAACGATAATTCATCCCACGCAAGCCGGGCAACTGCAACAAAACCTGGGATGCCGATCCGATCAAGATGCCGACGATCAAACTCGTGATGCCGAACGTCGGCGCGAGCACGAGCGCGACCAGGACAATCCCGGCATTGTACGCGGCGGTCGTGAACGCGGGATAGGTGAAACGGTTGAGCGCGTACAGCAAACTCGTAACGACGCCGGACATTCCGAGGAAAAAAAGCGCGGGCAAAATCAGCCGAATCATTTCGACGGCGGCGGTTTGCAATTCCGCGTCGTATCCGCCGCCGAGAATCCACACGAGTTGCGGCGCGAAAATTTCGAGGATGATCACCGCGAGCGCGAGAAAAATCGCGAGGACGTTGATGACGACGCTCGCGACGCGCCAGAATTCATCGCGCCGTTCCGCAAACTCGGAAAAGACCGGGACGAGCGCCGCGCTCACCATTCCGCCGATCAGAAAATCGTACAGCGTTTGAATGATTGTCGCCGCGACGCGAAAGACACTCACCAAGCCGGTCGCGCCGAAGAGGTACGCGATCACCATTTCGCGCGCGAGTCCCAGCACGCGGCTCGCGACATTGCCGAGCGAAATAATCGCGGCGGCGCGCGCGATGGTGGAGGTTGGAGACTGGGAGTCGGAGATTGGAGATTGAAGATTGGACGTTGGAAGTTGGGGGTTGGAAATTGGAACGACTCCTAAATGACAAATGGCGAATTGCGAATTGCAAATTACGAATCACGAAACTCGCAACTATCAAACTAACAAACTATCTAACTATCCAACTATTGCACTATCGCACTAACATCCCACATCCGACAAAACGCGCATCGTCCCGGCGCGGTCGTCGGTTGACCGCATACTTCGCACGCGTGTAATTGGTCTTGCTGATTGAATCCGTCGAACACGCCTTCGCCGCGCGCGCGCAAAAATTCGAGATAGAAACTCAGTTTCGCGCCGGGCGAATTCGCTTCAAGTTGATTCAACAATGTTTTGTAAAAATTGGTGAGGTTGCCAACCGCGTGCGGACATTCATCGTACACGTAATCCAATTCGCGCACGAGCGCGTAGGTCGCGGTTTCGCGTTCGTAAAAACGCACAAACGGTTTCACTTTTTTGACTAGCCCCTCGTGCGACGCGGGCAGGGTGGGCGATTGGCGCGCGAGATATTGCGTTTGCCAGCGCAAAGTATTTTGAAACAACACTGCGGCTTCATCGTCGAGGTTATGCCCGGTTGCCAGCACGGTGTATCCTTTTTCGAGCGCGAGCCGATTCATCACGTAGCGTTTCGTCAAGCCGCACGACGAACAGGGCTTGCCGTGTCCGCGATTTTTTTCTTGCGCGATTTGCGGAATCGTTTTGCCGTACGTTTCTTGAACATCAACGACGTGAAGCGTGGGAGTGAATGTCATTGCGAGCGGTGTTTGCGAAGCAATCTCCGCGTCGCTAGTTGGGGATTGCTTCGCCGCTTCGCGGCTCGCAATGACAGATTCCAAAAACGCGCGCGTCTTGTCGAGCGACACATCCGAGTACGGCGCGGGGTCGTTGATGCCCAAGCCGATGTAGAGTCCGTCGGCTTGATAGCCCAAGCGCAGGAGCGCATCCCACAACGAGAGCGAATCTTTGCCGCCGCTCACCGCGACCAACACGCGTTCGTCGCGCGAAAACATTTTATATTTTTCGATCGCGCGATCCGTCTGCGCCAAAAACCATTCGCCATAATGCTCACCGCACAGCGCGAGTTTGTGGTGGCGCATATTGATCACCGCGTTCGTGTTACATTTTTTGCAACGCATCGTTTCATTTCAGATTTCAGATTGCAGATTTTAGATTTCCAATTTGCAATCTGAAATTTGCAATTTGAAATTACCCGCCCGACACCACCGCGACCAACTTGACCTGGTCGCCTTCGCGCAGAACCACATCATCGGTAACGAGTTTGCCGTTGACGACAACCAGCACCGCTTCCGGTTCCATTCCGATTTTTTTGATCGCATCGCGCGCGGTGATGTTCGGTTTGGTTTCGTACGTTTTATCGCGAAAGGTGATTTGCATCTTACTCTATTCTTTTCTTGCGGAGCGCGTTGACAATGTAATGATCGTGATTGACCGAAAGATCGCGCTTGCCAGAACGTCCCAAACCAATTATCCGCATTGCTGGATCATCCGCGATGGGCGGTTTGTTGTCGCGCCGAATAGGATTTTTGATTCGTTTTTTCATTCGCCACCTCGTCTTGTGTGGGCGCATTATAAGACAAGCGGAAAAGTTAGGCAAACTGTTGCATCGCCCGCGCAATCAAGGTATAATTGCCGTAACTCATTCTCGCGCGAGAGGCGACAGCGGTGAAAAATTTCTTCATCAGTTACACGAGCGCGGATCAGCAATGGGCGGAGTGGATCGCGTGGCAGATCGAAAACGCGGGCTATTCCGTCGTGATTCAAGCGTGGGATTTTCGTCCTGGTTCGAATTTCGTTTTGGAAATGCAACGCGCCGCGAGCGAGGCGGAACGCACGCTTGCCGTGCTCTCGCCGAATTTTCTCGCGGCGCGATTCACGCAACC
>JACRPR010000040.1:0-12794 GCA_016223105.1 Chloroflexota bacterium
CGATGATGCGCCCCGCCGGGTCTGCCATCAATCCGCGCATCCCCGCGAGTTGGCGAATCGGTTGAAAGCCGCCTTTCGTCGCGCCGGAATTTGCCATCACGCGAATCGGCGAATGTTTGCCCATTCCTTGCGCGACCGCTTCGGTCACTTGCTCTGTCGCCTCCGTCCACAATTCAACCGTCTTGACGTACTGCTCATCTTCGGTGATCAGCCCGCGCCGAAATTGTTGCTCAACCTCATCCACGCGCGCGCTGACGCGATCCAGGATCGCGTACTTTTCATTCGGCACGGTAATGTCGTCAATCGCGATCGTCAACCCGGATTGCGTCGCAAAACGAAAACCGATGTGCTTGATCCGATCCACGATTTCCGCGGTGGCTTCCGATCCGAGTCTCGCGTACACGAGCGCGACAAGCTCTTTGAGTTTTTTCTTGTCGAGCGTGTCGTTCACAAAACGGAGTTCGGTCGGCAAAATTTCGTTAAAGATCACGCGCCCGACCGTCGTCTCGAATAATTCGATTTTCTTTTTGACCTGGCGCGGCAATTTTATTTTCGCGTGCAGATCAACGTGTCCCAGGTCGTACGCGAAAATCACTTCGTCGGGCGAATAAAAATACTTGCCCTCGCCCTTGACCTGGTTTTCCGCCATCGTCAAATAATAAACACCCAGCACCATATCTTTGGTCGGCTCGACAATCGGTTCGCCCGATGCCGGCTTGAGCAAATTCGACGACGACAACATCAACGTGCGCGCTTCGTGTTTCGCGGCTTCGCCGAGCGGAATGTGCACCGCCATTTGATCGCCGTCGAAATCCGCGTTGAACGCGGCACAGACCAACGGATGAATTTGAATCGCCGAGCCCTCAACCAGGATCACTTCAAACGCCTGAATCCCCAAACGATGCAGGGTCGGCGCGCGGTTCAACAAAACCGGATGGTCCTGGATGATTTCTTCCAGCACATCCCAGACTTCGGATGAACTGCGATCCACCAATCGCTTTGCCGATTTGATGTTGTGCGCGTAATTGTGTTCGACGAGCTTGTGCATCACGAACGGCTTGAACAATTCGAGCGCCATACTTTTCGGCAAACCGCACTGATTTAATTTCAAATGCGGACCCACGACGATCACGGAGCGCCCGGAATAATCCACGCGCTTGCCGAGCAAGTTCCGGCGAAAGCGACCTTGCTTGCCTTTGAGCAAATCGGAAAGTGATTTGAGTTTGCGTTGTCCGCGGGCGGAAACCGCTTTGCCTTTTTGCGCGTTGTCAATCAGCGAGTCCACCGCTTCTTGCAACATTCTTTTTTCGTTGTTGACGATCACTTCGGGCGCGCCGAGTTCGAGCAAACGTTTCAAGCGATTGTTGCGATTGATCACGCGGCGGTACAGATCGTTGAGATCGCTCGTCGCGAAACGTCCGCCGTCGAGTTGCACCATCGGGCGCAAGTCCGGCGGAATGACCGGCAGGATCGTGAGGATCATCCATTCGGGGCGATTGCCGGAGACGCGCAGAGATTCGATCACGCGCAATTGCTTAATCGCTTTTTTGCGAAGTTGCTTGGAGCGCGTCGCGCGAATCGCGTGGCGCAATTCGCGCGCCATCACATCAAGGTCAATCCGTTTCAAAACATCGTACACCGCTTCCGCGCCCATCGCGGCTTTGAACACACTGCCCCAGTGTTCCGCGAGTTCGTGGTAGCGCACTTCGGAGAGAAATTCTTTTTCGCGGATGCTGTTCAATTCTTCGAGGCGCGGCGCGGCGACTTGTTCGAGCGCGGCGATCTTTTCGTCGCGCGCTTGCGCGATACTCGCGAGCATTTCATCGAGCGCGTGTTTTTTCTGATCGCGTTCGGCTTGGAACAGGAGGCGTTTGTCTTTTTGTTGCGCGCGCGCATCCTTTTCAATTTCCGCGAGGCGCGCGGCGATCAGCTCGCGCAATTGTTTGCGATGTTTCGCGGCAACCGCTTCGCCCTCCGCGACCAGCGTTGCGCCGGTCGGTTCGAACACAAGCGCTTTGCGGACTGTGCGCCCGGTCTCTTCGAGTTTGTGTTCGACCGCTTTGCCCGCGCTAACGACTTGATCGGTTTCCGCGTTCAACTGCTCTTCGATTTTTGTCGTCGCCGTGTTCAATTTCTTTTCGAGTTTTTCAAGCGCGTCTTCAAATTCCAATTGCGCGCGTTCGATTTTATCTTGCGCGGTCGCGAGCTCGCGCGCGATTTTCGTTTTGAGTTCTTCTTCCAAACGATGGACGACGCGCTGGCGCGCGGTCTCGTCCACGCGTGTGATCATATATTGCGCGAAATACAACACGCGATCCAGGTTGCGCCGTGTGACGTCGAGCAGTAAGCCGACGTACGATGGGACGCGGCGTGTGTACCACACATGCGCGACCGGCGCGGCGAGATCAATGTGCCCCATCCGTTCGCGGCGCACGCGTGCGGGCGCGACCTCGACGCCGCACTTTTCGCACTTGATGCCTTTGAACCGGATTTTTTTGTACTTGCCGCAGTAACATTCCCAATCGCGCGTCGGTCCAAAAATGCGCTCGTCGAACAAGCCGTCGCGTTCGGGACGCAGGCGGCGATAGTTGATCGTTTCCGGTTTGAGCACTTCGCCGTACGACCATGCGCGAATTTGCTCGGGCGATGCGAGACTAACGCGCACCGCGCAAAGGTCTTTAATTTCCATTCAACCTCCGTGAAGCACGGATTGAGAGAAGCGTTGAAATTCGTGGCGCGGGATTTCGATCCGGCATCGGCGGCTTGGAAAAGCCGCGCCACAAGTGGGAAGCGAAGCGAGGCGAGTTTCGGTTGCCGAGGAGACGCGCAGTGGAGAAAAAATAATCGCGCAAATGAACTCCCATTCGACCGCTCAAACGCGGTCAGTGGTCGAATTATACGCACGCGTAGTTTGGTGTCAAGTGGAGTTGGATAAGACGAGCCGTCGGGCAAATTTATAAATTTGCCCTACATTCACGCCGGTTTCGTGTTATAATCGCGCGCAAAGCGTAAGGCAAATTTGTAAATTTGCCCTACTTTGACGCTCGCCCACGCGTGATGTATAATCCCGGCAGAATGTTCAAGCGAAAGGAAACGCGATGACAGAATTGAAAAATCAAATCACGCCACCGCCAACGTTGATCGCGCGTGCGCGCCAAATTTTGCGCGGTCCGGTGTTGGTCGGCGTGATCGCCGCGTTGATCGCGATTGGCTTGTCCGTGTTTGGAATGATCCGCAACGCGGAAACGACCGTCAATCTCAATTCACTTTTCCTGGTCGTCGTGCTCGCCGGCGGTAGTTGGGGTTTGATCGCGTGGGCAATCGCGACGGCGGCAGTCGAAGCCGGGAAAGACTAGCACGTAGCATAACCCCTTGTGGGCGTTCTTGTGGGCGTTTGATTTTTATGAACGCGTCGCCCACAAGGGGCTATGCTACGACGACGAGGCAAACATGCAAGCAGTCGTAATGGCAGGCGGCGAAGGATCACGCTTGCGCCCGCTCACGCTCAATCGTCCGAAACCGATGGTGCCGGTCGTCAATCGCCCGGTGATGGGGCACATTATCGAATTGCTCAAACGCCACAACATCATCGACATTGTCGCGACGTTGCAGTATCGCGCCGACGACATTCGCGATTATTTCGGCGACGGTTCAACCATCGGCGCGACGATCAATTATTCGGTCGAGACGAATCCGCTCGGCACAGCGGGATCGGTAAAACTCGCGGAACGCTTTTTAGCGCGCGATGAACCGTTCCTGATTATCAGCGGCGACGCGATCACCGATATTGATTTGACGAAGGTGATTGAATTTCACAAACGCGTCGGCGCGGCGGTAACGCTCACCTTGTATCGCGTGCCGAACCCCCTCGAGTACGGCGTGATCATCGTGGACGCGCAAGGGCGCATCGAACGCTTTCTCGAAAAACCATCCTGGGGCGAAGTGATTTCCGACACGGTCAACACCGGCATTTACGTGATTTCGCCGGAAGTGTTGAGCGAGATCGAAGAAGGCATCCCGTTCGATTTCAGCAAAGATTTATTTCCGTTGTTGATGAAACGCGGCGCGCCATTGTACGGTTACATTGCGGACGGTTATTGGTGCGATGTCGGAACCATTGCCGAGTACGCGCGCGCGACCGCCGATGTGTTAGAGGGCCGCGTGCAGATCGGCGAACCAGGTCGGCGACTCTACGGAAATATTTTCGTCGAGGACGATGTGGAGATCGCGCCCGACGCGCAATTGAATGGCGCGGTGTATTTGGGCGAAGGCGTCCGCATCAAAGGCGGCGTCGTCATTCACGGACCGACTGTGATTCGTCCGTTCACTATTGTGGACAATCGTTCGCACATCGAGCGCAGTATCATTTGGCGCAACGCGTACATCGGCGAAGGCGTCGAAACGCGCGGCGCGATCATCGGTCGCCAATGCAGTTTGAAATCGCGCGCAGTAGTTTTTGAAGGCGCGGTGCTCGGCGATGGTTGTATGGTCGGCGAAGGCGCGGTCGTGCATCCGAACGTCAAGGTATGGCCCTCGAAAGAAATCGAAGCCGGCGCGACCGTGAAATCGTCACTGATCTGGGGCGCGCAAGCGCGGCGAACCTTGTTCGGACGGTTCGGGATCACCGGCTTGGTGAACGTTGACATTACGCCGGAATTTGCCGCGCGATTATCTGCGGCGTTCGGCGCGACCCTGCCGAAAAACGCGCACGTCATTATGAATCGCGATGTGAATCGCGGCGCGCGCATGATCAAACGCGCGATGGTGAGCGGCTTGCCCTCCGCCGGCGTCAGCGTACACGATGTCGAATCAGTGCCGATTCCGGTCGCGCGCTATTACGCCGCGACGAGCGGCGCGGCGGGTGGCGTGCACGTTCGCATTTCGCCGTTCGATCAACGCACGGTGGACATTCGCTTTTTTGATCAAAACGGACAAAATTTAAGCAAAGCGAAAGAGCGCAACATCGAAACGATTTTCTTTCGCGAAGATTTTCGCCGCGTCGCGTTCGATCAACTCGGACGCATCGAAGAGATCGGCGGTGTCGCGGAACGCCAGTACATTCACGACGCGTTGCAAGCCGTGAACGCGGACGCGATTCGCGCGGCGCATTTTACGCTCGTCGTAGATTACGCGAGCGCGCCGACTTCGCTCGTTTTGCCGGCGATTCTCACCGACCTGGGTTGCACGGTGATCGCGCTGAACGAACGCGTGGACGAAACGAAAATGGCAATCGCGAACGAGGCGTTTCAAAAAGGTCTCGATCAACTCGCCGCGATCACGGCGGCGATGAAAGCGGATGTCGGTTTGCGGCTCGATGTCGGCGGCGAACGCGTGTGGCTCGTGGATGGCACGGGGCGCAAATTGTCCGGCACGACGACCGCCGCCGCGTTGATGGAACTCACCCTACGCGCCTCTGGCGCAGTCGCGGTCGCGGTGATGGCAAATCAACCGTGCGTGTTCGAACAAATCGCGAGTTGGCACGGCGCGGCGGTGCGCCGCGTGAAAATTGATCCGCAAGCATTGATGACCGCGGCGACCGCGCCGGATGTCGCGCTCGCGTTCAGTGGCGCGGGCGAACTTATCATCCCGGCATTTCATCGTTTGATTGATGCCATGTTCCCGGTCGTCAAATTGCTCGAATATCTCGCGACGCAAAAAACATCGCTCGCGGAGGTTGTGAACACTTTGCCGCCGTACTATACCGCGTTTCGCCGCGTCGCGTGTCCCTGGGAACAAAAAGGCATGTTGATGCGCGTGTTGAACGAGCAATACAAGGAGCGCATCACCGAGCAAGTGGACGGCGTGCGGATTCAACTCGGCGAACGCGAGTGGGCGTTGATTGTGCCGGAATCGGACCAACCCGAGTTTTACATTTACGCGGAAGGCACATCGGACGACAACGCCGCGCTGTTGGTGGATCGGTACGCGCGTGTGATTGATGGCTTGCGCGCGTAGAAGGAGTTTAAGATGCAAGGAATAACGTATGAAGGCATTGTCGAGAATGGACAGATTCGACTCAAAGAAAATGTCCGCCTCCCAGAACATGCCAAAGTATATATTAGACTTTATCGGAAATAAATGAATTGATGTGGCGCGGGCTTTCTAGCCCGCATTCGGCGGCTTGGAAAAGCCGCGCCACGTTATTTCCGATAATGTCTATTATTATCCCGGGCGTAGAAACAGAACAAAGGGCACGCATTTTTAGTCTGCGCTTGACTCACCCGGAACAAGCCGCAGATTTCAAAATGGAAATTGGCGAGGAATCTTGAAGCCAACGCTTGATCTGTTTTTCTTCGAGATTCCACTGTACTCCGCGCTCGTGATCGCTGGCGCGGTCGTTGGGTTGATCGGCGCATATTTATTTTTGCGCGCGCAGGCGCGGCGTAGCGCGCGGTGGTCAATGTTTCTTGATGCCGCGCTCGTCGCGCTGATCGCCGGGTGGATCGGTGCGCGCGCTTATCACGTCGCGTTGAACTGGGAATACTATCTCGCGCGCCCGAACGAAATCGCGCAGATCGGCTTGGGCGGTTTGGCACTGCGCGGCGCGCTGATCGCCGGGTTGATTGCGCTCGCGCTGTACGCGCGCGCGCGGCGCGTTTCGTTTTTACCGATCGCGGATGCGGGTGCGCGCGGACTCGCGCTTGGGCAAGCGATTGGCTGGCTCGGCGCGTGGGTGCACGGCGCGCATTACGGCGCGCTAAACGACAGTCGCTTTGCGCTGGATGTGCCGGATTTGTACGGCATTGTGCAAACACGCTTTCCGTTTCAACTCGCGGAATCTATCTTGTTCGCCAGTCTGTTTCTCGTGTTGCTGTTCGTCGCGACACGCGCATCGCACGCGGGCGACCTGGTTCTCGCGTACTTGCTCATCGCGTCGCCCGCGAATTTTTTGCTCGGCTTTGTGCGCGGCGATGAAACGATTTATCTTGCCGGGCTTCGTTTCGATCAAATCGTAGATGCTGGGTTGTGCGCGCTCGCGCTTGGCGGCATCGCGATCCAGCAATGGCGGATTCGTAGTTTAATTGTAGCATAGCCCCTTGTGGGCGTTGCCTTGAAAGCACAATGACGCAACAATCTTTATTCATCACCACGTCCGCCGCGTTCGACGCGATGCGCGCGCAATTCGAACAACAAACGCGCCTCGCCGTTGACACCGAATCGGACAGTTTGTATTCGTATTTTGAAAAAGTTTGCCTCTTGCAATTTTCGATTCCGCAGGCGGACTATGTGGTTGATCCGCTCGCGTTGCCGCAAGTTGCCGACCTCGCGGGCTTGTTCGCCGCGCCGCACATCGAAAAAATTTTTCACGCCGCCGAGTACGACATTTTGTGTATGAAGCGCGATTACCAATTTCAATTCGTCAACATTTTCGATACGATGATTGCGGCGCGTATTCTCGGTTGGAAAAATGTCGGGCTCGGCAACATTTTGCAAGAACGCTTTGGTGTTTCGCTCAACAAAAAAATGCAACGCGCCGATTGGGGGCATCGCCCGTTGAGCGCGGAACATTTGGCGTATGCGCGCGAGGACACGCATTATTTGCTTGCGCTGGCGGACGCGCAAATTCACGAATTGGAAAGACTGGATCGCCTGCAAGAAGCGCGCGAAGAATTTGAACGCTTGACGCGCGTCGAGCCGACGCCGCGCCGTTTCGATCCCGATGGGTATTGGAATATGGACGGCGCGCGCGATCTCGACACGGTTGGCTTGGGGATTTTGCGCGAGTTGTATCACTGGCGCGATGGCGAGGCGCGCAAACATGATCGCCCGCCGTTCAAAGTAATTTCCGACGCGACCTTGCGCCATATCGCCGCCGCGCATCCCACATCGTCGCGCGCGCTCGCGCACTTGAGCGGCGTTTCGAGTTTTGTGAACGAGCGGTACGGGCACGCGATTTTGCACGCGGTCGAACGCGGGCGCGCCACGCCGCAAACCGCGCAACCGCATCCGCGCGCGCGCGGCAATCCGCCGCTCGACAATCACGCGCGCACGCGGCTGGGACATTTGAAAGAATGGCGCAAACACATCGCGGCACAACGCGGCGTCGAGCCGGATGTGATCGTGTCGAACGACGCGCTGTACGCAATCGCGCGCAAAAATCCGCGCGCGCTCGATGGGTTGATTCAAGTGAGCGGCTTGGGCGCGTGGAAAGCGAACGCGTACGGCGAGGCGATGCTCGCGGTGTTGCGCGGGAAAAAGTAAATCGTAATTGGTAATTGATGTACGCACCGTCATTTCGAGCGAAGCGAGAAATCTGGTTCGCATCGTCGGAGATTTCTCGCTTCGCTCGAAATGACAAGAGCAAGAACGAAATGACAAGAGCAAGAACGAAATGACAAGAGCAAGAACGAAAACGTCCGCGAAGAAAAAATTCTTCGCGGACGTTTTTCAATCTGAAATCTGAAATCTGAAATCATTTGTTGATGTGCATCGGCATAATGACGTGCGTGAAATCATCGCGCCCGACGGCTTTGATCACACCGGGACTGGCGGAGCCGGAGGTTTCGAGTGCGACCTGGGGCGTGTGCAAAACGCCCAACACATCCGCGAGATAACGCGCGTTGAACGCGATCTCGACTGGCTCGCCGTCTACCGTTGCGTCAATCTCGCCGAGGTTATCGCCGGATTCCGCGCTCGCCGCGGTGATCGTCATTTTGCCCGCGCCCATTTCACCCGCCGGCGCGATTTGCAAACGCACCGTGTTCATCGCTTCGCGCGCAAACACGGAAGATGCTTTGACCGCGCTTTGCAATTCCGCGGTATTGACCGTCGTGCGCGTCGTGTGCGATTCGGGAATGATGCGCGTGAAATCGGGAAAGATGCCGTCCACGAGTTGCGACACAATTTCGATGTTGGTCAATCGAAAGAGCGCTTGCGAACGATTTTCGGTGACGGAAATTTCGATCGGCTCTTCTTGATCGCCGCTGACGCGCCCGACTTCTTGCAATGCTTTTGCCGGAATGATCGCGTGCACCGGTTGTTCGAGTGGTTTCGTCAACGTCGCGTGGCGCACGGATAAACGAAATCCGTCAGCGGCGGCGAACGTGACTTTATCTTTTTCAAATTTCGCGATCACGCCGGTCAACACCGGGCGCGATTCGTCGGTCGCCGCGGCGAAGGAAACTTGCTCGATCATTTCGCGCAAAATTTCCGGTTCGAGTTCGATCCGCTTGCCGTCGCCCAACGTGGGGATGATCGGAAATTCACTCGCGTCAATGCCTTTGATGTTCGCGTCATAGCGCGCGCATTTGAGGTGCAGTGTTTGCGTCTTGACGTTCAATGCCAGGTCAATCCGTTCCGGCGGAAGCGAGTTGACGAAATCAATCAACGTGCGCGCGGGGATGGTCGTCGCCCCGTCCTCGTCCACCTTCGCGCCGATCCAACACGAGACCGCGAGTTCCAAATTCGTCGCGGCAATTTTCAAGCGACCCTGATCGGTCGCGATCAACACGTTCCCCAACACCGGCAGAGTCGAGCGCGCCGCGACCGCGCGACTGACTACCGATAATCCTCTCGCAAGATTTTCTTGCAAGCACGAAACTTTCATTGCGCGAACCTCCGATGAAAAATGAAAACGGCAACAGTATACTACAAATTATCGTCGGATGCAACGCGTTGGCGAATAAATTCGCAACAACACAAGGCAATGCCGACCTCCGTCGGCTTACATTCAGGCGACGCCGGTCGCCTTTGCTACGCGTTGCCGCGAATTCATTCGCCCGTTTGCGTTTCCCCATTCGCGCGCGCCGATTTCATCGCGCGCTTGTCAATGTACATTCGTTGATCGGCGAGTAGGTTTTTACTCCTGCAACAAGTTGGGCAAATTTACGCGAAGGGTTTGCCCTCCATGCAAAATGTACTGCAGAAAAGTGTGGTTGTCAAAAACAAAAAACCTTCCAGGTCGCTTGCGCGAAACCTGGAAGGTTTTTTGTTTCGTGTTTACGGAACGACCGGCAAATTCGCGGTCTTCCACGCGTTGATGCCGCCTGAGATATTTTTGACGTTGGTGTAACCCAGCATTTGCAAAGCCATCATCGAGAACATTCCGCGATGACCACTCTGGCAGGTTACGAGAATCGGCGCGGCTTTGTCCGCCGGCAATTTGTCGAGTGATTTGATCAACGTGCGAACTGGGATGTTGATCGAGCCCTCGATTTTTCCGTTCGCCGTAATTTCACTCGCTTCGCGCACATCAATGATGGTAACTTTGGTCGCCTTCATTTGATCGCTCGCGGCGGCAGGCGCGACACCGTTCCACCCATCGGGCAGAGCGGTGTACCATTTGTCGAACGTGGCGAGCAAATCTTTATCCACTTCGGGTGCTTTGCCCGCGACGGCATCGGCGGGTTTGCCTTCAGTTTTGATCGGCAGGTTCGCGGTTTTCCACGCGCCGAATCCACCGGTCAATGATTTGACATTCGTGTAACCCAGCATTTGGAGCGACGCCATTCCAAGCGGACTGCGAACGCCACTGCCGCACATCACGATAATCGGTTGATCTTTCGCCGGCAGTTTGTCCAGGTTTTTCATCAGCGTGCGCGTCGGAATGTTGACCGCGCCTTCGATGTAACCGTTCGTCGTGATCTCGCTCGCTTCGCGCAGATCGAGCAAGAACACTTTGGTCGCCGCCATTTGATCTTTCGCGGCGGCGGGCGCGATTAAACCAAAGCCGTCCGGCAACGCGGCAAAGTATTTATCGAATGTCGCTTTCGCGTCGAACGCCATCGCGGTCGAAGCGGGCGCGCCGACGACCGGCAGGTTCGCGGCTTTCCACGCGTTGATGCCGCCCGAGATATTCTTGACGTTGGTGTAACCCAGCATTTGCAAAGCCATCATCGAGAACATTCCACGATGACCGCTCTGGCAAGTTACGAGAATCGGCGCGGCTTTGTCCGCCGGCAATTTGTCGAGCGATTTGATCAGCGTGCGAACTGGGATTTCAAGCGAGCCCTCGATTTTTCCATTCGCCGCGACTTCACTCGCTTCGCGCACGTCAATGATGGTAACTTTGGTCGCCTTCATTTGATCGCTCGCGGCGGCAGGCGCGACGCCGTTCCAACCATCGGGGAGCGCGGTGAACAACTTGTCGAACGCGGCAAGCAAATCTTTGTCAACGCTGAGTGCCATGCCCATCATCGGCTCAGCCGGTTTGCCTTCGGTCTTGATCGGCAGGTTCGCGGTTTTCCACGCGCCGAATCCACCGGTCAATGATTTGACATTCGTGTAACCCAGCATTTGGAGCGACGCCATTCCAAGCGGACTGCGAACGCCACTACCGCACATCACGATAATCGGTTGATCCTTCGCGGGCAGTTTGTCCAGGTTTTTCATTAGCGTGCGCGTCGGAATGTTGACCGCGCCTTCGATGTAACCGTTCGTCGTGATTTCGCTCGCTTCGCGCAGATCGAGCAAGAATACTTTGGTCGCCGCCATTTGATCTTTCGCGGCGGCGGGCGCGATCAAACCGAATCCGTCCGGCAAACCGGCGAAATACTTTTCGAACACGGCTTTGACATCGAACGCCGCGGCGGGCTTGGTTGGCTCCACCGCTTTCGTCGGCGCGACGGTGGGCTTGGGCGCGTCGGTCGGTTTTGGCATGTCCGTCGCTTTCGGCGCGACGGTCGGCAACGCCTTGGTTGGTTCCGCGGTCGGTGTCGCGCACGCGACGGCGGCAAATGCGATCGCAAACAACAGCGCGATCAGCAAAAATTTTCGAGCGTTCATTTTGGACTTTCCTCCTGTATCGAAATTGGTGATTGGTAATTGGCAATTAGTAATTGGTCATTACCAGTTACCATTTACTACTTACAAAAAACTGAGCAAACCCGCGTACACGATCACGAAACGCAGTGCGACGCCGCCGGTGAGTTTGAGTAACGGCGGCACGCGCGCCGGGACGAATGCAAGCGGTCGTTTCAATGCTTCGAATGTTTCGACAAATGCCGGGACGATCAACCCGATGAACACGACGACGCCCCAGAACCACAGCGCGTACACGCCGTTGAAGAGCACGCCGCCCGCGCGTTGATCGCTTTGCGCGCCGTAGATCATATTGATCGCATACGCCATCAAAAAGATCAGTTCGACGCCGCAGGTCAGGATCGAGAACGGCACCAGCGACATGTGTTCATCGTGCGGCAGGAACAAGCACAGGAACGCGCCGCCGCTCGCGAGACCGGAAATTAAGAACAAGGGCGCGATGACGGAACTGTTCCACAACGGGCGCGATGGAATCGAACTGAGCAAAAGCCCGGTGTAGAACCCAACGCCGATGCCAAGCGCGATCGCGCTGATCGAAAGCGCGCGCGTGTTTTTCTGCGCGTATCGCGCAAACGGATCCAAAAATTTCCAAACCCATTCGACGAATTGTGCGAGTGCGGAAGGTTTCTTGGCGAGTGCGGCTTTGGCTTCTTCCGGATCGGCGGGGAGTGGTTGGAACAATTTCAAACCCAGGATCGTCGTCGCGCGCGGCGCGGGCAAGATCGAGACGAACTTGAACGCGAGCACGATCATCGCGAACAACAAAATCCACGCGCCCCAGGACATTGGGCTCGTCCACTGAAACGTAACGTAGAATCGCCAGAGGTTGATCTTGTTCGAGAGATCGATCAACAAGAACAACATTCCGATTCCGAGAATCGGCAGGGCGGTGAGATTGCTGATCAACAGCGCACGCGTGAATTTTTGCGCGGCGACCAGGTTGAGCGCGCCGCCGAAAATCATCAACCCCGCGACCAAGCCGCCGAGAAAAAGATAGATCGCGATTTCCCAGCCCCAGATCGCCATGTGCGGAA
>JACRPR010000040.1:12867-98679 GCA_016223105.1 Chloroflexota bacterium
GGTCAAAGTTATTTCTGGCATAGTTCATATCCTTTGCCGTCATTGCGAGGAGGCGGTCTTTGCCGACGAAGCAATCCCCAATCCAGTACGCGGAGATTGCGTCGCAAAAATCGCTCGCAATGACATTTATTCCCCAGCTTTCAATTCCGACACGACCGACACCTTGCCATCCTCCGCCGCCGTGTTCGTGAATTTCGAATTGAGATAAAACAGTTTCGGACGCGCGCCGGTTTCCGGCTTCCACACATCCGAGCGTTTCGCGGCGACAAGCGCGGCGCGCACATAGCTGTTCGGCTCGTCCAAATCACCGAACGCGCGCGCGCCGGTCGGACAGGTTTCGACGCACGCCGGCATTTGCCCCTCGCGAACGCGATGCTCGCAAAAAGTACACTTGTCAGTGTAGCCGCCTTCGGGATGAATGAACCGCATCGAGTACGGACACGCGGTTACGCATGCTTTACAACCGGTGCATTTCGCCGGATCAACCAGCACAATGCCCGCGTCATTTTTATACGTCGCGCCGGTCGGACAGACCGGAACGCACGGCGCGTTTTCGCAATGGAAACATTGCTCCAAGCGAAACTCGCCTTGCAAATTCGGAAACGCGCCGACGACCGTCGTCCGCATTCGCAAACGATAATGTCCGAGCGGCACTTCGTTTTCCGTTTTGCACGCGACGATGCACGCCTGACAACCGATACAGCGTTCCAAATCAATCGCCATTGCTAAGCGAGCCATCGGGCGACCTCCGCAATGTCATTGCGAGCGGTTTTTGCGAAGCAATCCCCAACCTGATACGCGGGGATTGCTTCGTCGCAAACTGCGCTCCTCGCAATGACAGCAGAAAATTTTTCATTCATGCTTCCCTCACGAGTTTAACGAAATTGACCCGCAAGCCCGCGCCGCCGCTGATCGGATCGAGTTTGTATTTTGTTTGCAGAACCGCATCGCTCGCGCCGCGCTTGTGTGCGCGTTTCATTCCGGGTGTGTCGTGACCGAAACCGTGAACCATAAACACACAATCTTTGCGAATGCGTTGTGTCGCTTTCACTTTGACGGGACCGGATTTCGCGCCGTCCTGGTTTTCAATCATCACGCGTTGCCCGTCCGCGATGCCGAGTTGCTTGGCGACATCTGCGTTGAGCCACACTTCATTTTCCGGCATCAACTCGTTGAGCAGTGGCGTGTTCTGCGTGCGACTGAACGTATGCACCGGCGAGCGACCGTAGAGCAGTCGGAAAAATCCGGCGGGCACATCGGGCGTTGGTTCGTACTTGGGCAGTGGGTCGAGTTTCGATTTTTCCAATGCGTCGGAATAAAATTCGATTTTGCCGCTCGCGGTCGCGAAAGGCACGCCGCCCTCTTTTTCAAAATCCGCGAGATACGCTTTGCCTTTTTGAATCGCGATGCCATCTTGCGCGTGCAGTTTCTCGACCGTCAAGCCGATGGATTTCAAACGTTCGTTGAGATATTCTTCCGCGTTTTTCCATTTGAAGAAATCGTCGAGCCCCAAACGCAAACCAAGTTCGCGAATCATCCACCACGCCGGTTTCGTTTGCGCGTACGGTTCGACCGCCGGTTCGCGCAGAGCGATGTACGGCGTCTTGTGTCCGCAGACCCAGAGTTCGTCGTGCCGTTCGAGGTACGTCGCTTCCGGCAAAACAACATCCGCCCACGCAACGTGATCTTGCGGCAGAGTGTCCACGACCATCACAAAATCTAAATTCTTGAGTGCGTCTTTGGTGCGCGCGACATTTGGCAGTGTGTGAAACAGATTGCATCCGTACGCAATCAATCCTTTGATTGGATACGGCTTGCCGGTAATCATCGGCTCGACGAGTTCTTGAATCGCCGTGCCGCCGCGCAAGAATTTTTCGCGGATGCCGTCCGCGCGCGTCTTGCCAGTTGGTCCGGGAGGCAGACCTGCCTCTTCCCCAGGGGCGGACGCTCAGCCACCCGCGCCGCTCGCGGCGGCGAAAGGCGGATGCGCGATTTCTTCGATGAACGGCGTTTTGTTGAAATACAATCCGCCGGGGCGACCGTACGAACCGAGCAATCCCAGGATGATGTAGACCGCGCGCATTCGTTGTGAATCGTTGCCGTACCACACGACGTGGCGACCTGGCACGATGACCGACGACGGGCGATTGCGTCCCAGCTCGCGCGCGGTCGCGCGAATTTTTTCCGCCGGGATTTCGGTAATTTTTTCAGCCCACTCGGGCGTGAAATCTTTAACGTGCGCCGCGAGTTTATCGAACCCGACCGTCCACTTGCTAATGAACTCGGTGTCCAACATTTTTTCCGCGATGAGCACGTTCGTCCACGCGAGCAGTAACGCAGTGTCCGTCCCAGGTTTGATGGGCAACCAGTAATCCGCTTTCATCGCCGCGGACGAATAGCGCGGGTCAACGACGATGAGTTTCGCGCCGTTCGCGCGCGCGTTCGCGAGGTCTTGCATCATCGTGTTGCGCGCGTCCTCGCCGATGTGTGTGCCAATCAAAACGATGCAACGCGAATTGTCCCAGTCTACCGGCTCGTGATTGCCAATCGCGCGACCGAACGTGATTTGCGCGGCTTCTTCGCGCGGCGCGGTGCACATCGAGACGGAAGGTTTCGCAGAATTGACCGTGCCGAATGCTTGTGCGAAATAATCGGTGAACCAAAAATCGCCGGAGGTGTGCCCAAAAATCGCGAGTGATTCGGGTCCGTACTTGTCGCGCAGGGCTTTTAATTTTTGCGCGCTGTAATCGAGCGCTTCATCCCAGGAAACATTTTTGAATTTGCCTTCGCCGCGCTCGCCGACGCGAACCATCGGTTGCTTGAGTCGGTCGGGGTCGTTCGTGAATGAAACGCCGCCTTGCCCGCGCGCGCAAAGCATCCCGCGCGATTTCGGGTCTTTGGGATTGCCGTCAATTTTGTGTACGCGCCCGTCCACGGATTTCACGACGATGCCGCAACGCCAGGGACAGATGTCGCAATAGTTGTACGTGATTTTGATTTCGCCTTTGCGATACCAGGGCGCGGGCATGCCGAATCGCGTCAGCCCTTCGCCGAACGCGCGCATCGCGCGGTCGGCGAACACCAGCGCGCCAATGCCGATTGCGGAACCTTTCAAAAATCCGCGGCGCGAAATTTTTGTTTGAGTCATAGCCGCCTTTCGGTAGGGGCGACCCTGTGTGGTCGCCCCGTTTCAAGGCAACCACACAGGGTTGCCCCTACAAAAATAAAAAATGCCTCCCGATTTGAGAGAGGCATTTCAAAACCTTTTCGGATTGCGAACGCAAGCCAACTTGACTTGATTGTTCTATAATTCACTATAACCCGCGCGGATTATAAAGTCAATAGATTTAGACGATGTGTTGTTATACAAGTTTTGAATCGTCAATTCAAAAAAATTATTATTACAAGACGACCTGCAGATAACTAAACTTTGACCAAACTCTGACCGCGCCATAGCATAAAAGAGAGGATAATAAGCAAGGTTATGATTGCCTCGTCGCGCGAATAATTTCGCGGGCGAGGTTTTTGTTTGTGGCTGTGACGCGGCGGTAGGGGCG
This sequence comes from Chloroflexota bacterium, assembly GCA_016223105.1. GTDB lineage: Bacteria > Chloroflexota > Anaerolineae > UBA4142 > UBA4142 > JACRPR01. Next base: position 16,425 of record JACRPR010000040.1, read on the forward strand.
AAGCATCCTGAGCGCAGTCGAAGGATGCTTCGCCCCTACACCACAGACGCGGAGGATAGAATGATTGAAGTTCACGAGATGCAAATTTTTTTGGCGGCGGCGGAGGATGAAAATTTTTCGGCGGCGGCGCGGCGATTGCATTTGAGTCAACCCGCGATTAGTTTTCAAATTCAAGCGCTCGAGCAACGTTTGAACGTGCAATTGTTTCAACGCACCGGGCGGCGCATCGCGCTCACCGAAGCCGGGCGCGAACTGATGCCGATGGCGCGCGAGATTGTGAATCTGTCGTCGCGCATTGAAGAAAATATGTGTGCGGCGCAAGGTCAGGTCAAAGGGCACATTACGATTGGATGCACGACGAGTCCGGGGAAATATCTTTTGCCGCGCTTGATTGGCGCGTTCCGCAAACAGTTTCCCGATGTGCAATTCACGGTGGATGTGATGTCGCGTCAAGCCGCCGAAGAAAAATTGTTGAACAAGGAAATTCACATCGGCGTTTTGAGTATTTGCTCGAAACACAAAGAGTTGGAATGTTGGCCATTGATGGTGGATGAACTCGTGTTGATTGTCGCCGCGAATCATCCCTGGGCGACGCGCGAAAAAATTTCGCCGAGCGAACTAAAAGACGCGGAATGGATTTTGCGCGAGGGTGGTGCCGCGACGCGCCAGGTCATTTTGGAGCATCTCGCGGAATTTGGTTTTGATGAAGGCGATTTGCGCGTCGCGATGGAGTTGGGCAGTGTCGAAGGCGTCGAATCGGCAGTCGAAGCCGGGCATGGCGTTTCGATTGCGTCGCGCATCGCGGTGCAACGCGGGTTGGAATTGGGACGCATCAAAGCAGTCGCGGTCGAGGGGATGCAAGTCGCGCGTGAAATTTATCTCGCGCGCAATCGCGTGCGAACGTGCACCTGCGCGCAATTGCGCTTTCGCGAATTTATCGCCTCGCCGGAAGGACAACACATCGTCGCGAGTGTGATTGCCTAGTCAGCCGCGAATTTTCGACGCGGACCGCTCCGCGCGTGGCTGTAAATGAGTGGTGCGAACCAATCGCGCCACTCTGTTTTTTGTACCCGGCTTGACACGCGTCCGATCGGTGATATAATTGTACTAGTTCGATTAGTACACCTGAAAGGCGGCGATGGAACTCCGAATTGACCCCGACAGTGCGGTGCCGATCTACTTGCAAATCGTCCAGGCGATCAAACACCAGGTCGCGACCGGGCGACTCAAGCCGGGCGTGCAGTTGCCGACCGTGCGCGAACTCGCGACCGATCTCCGCATCAATCCGAACACGGTCGCGCGCGCGTACGATCTGCTCGACGGCGACAGCGTGATTACGACGCAACAAGGGCGCGGCACCTACGTGCGCGAGCGTCCCGACAACGCACACTTGGCGCGCGTGCGGCAGGAGCAATTAAAAACATTGGTGGACAGCGCGGTGGGCAAGGCGCTGAGTTTAGGATATACCGCAGACGAAATTCGCGAAGCGTTCGACGCGCAAATGGCGCGCTGGACGCGCAAGATCAAATCGTAAGGCAAATTTCCAATTTGCCCCGTAGGAGGATCACGATGACGGACAAGTTCGAACGTGTCAAACGCGTTAAATCACTCGCCGATCAAAAACAGGTCAATCCAATTTCCATGTCGCTGTGTTTGATCGTGCTGGCGATCGGTTTTGTCGCGAGCGCGCTGACCGGGCAACTCGCGCGCGGCGCGGCGCCGGTGTGGTTGTTGCTTTCGATTGTGCCCGCGTTCTATTTGTTGTTCGCGTTCAAGATCGCGAACCAATGGGAAAAAGCGATCGTCCTGCGCTTTGGAAAATTCACGCGCCTCGTCGGACCGGGCTTGTTTTGGATCGTGCCGCTCGTCGAAACAATTCCCGCGTGGATTGATCAACGCGTGATGGTAACGCCGTTCAAGGCGGAACGCACGCTCACGCGCGACACGGTGCCGGTAGATGTGGACGCGGTGCTGTTCTGGGTTGTGTGGGACGCGCAAAAAGCCGCGCTCGAAGTTGAGAATTATCGCGACGCGATTGCGTGGGCGGCGCAAACCGCTCTGCGCGATATCATCGGCAAGATGATGCTCGCGGATATTCTGATCGGGCGCGAAAAGATCGACGCGGAATTGCAAACGATCATTGATCAACGCACGACGCCCTGGGGCGTAACCGCGCAATCGGTGGAAATTCGCGATGTCGTGATCCCCGCCGCGCTCGAAGACGCGATGAGTCGCCAAGCCCAAGCCGAACGCGAACGTCAGGCGCGCGTGATCCTGGGCGAATCGGAAAAACAGATCGCGGAATCATTTCGCGATGCGGCGGAAGTGTACGGCACGAACGCAACCGCGTTGCACCTGCGCGCGATGAATATGTTGTTCGAAGGGTTGAAAGAAAAAGGCGCGCTCGTGATCGTGCCGAGTAGCGCGGTGGACACGATGAACCTGGGCGGCTTGAGCGGTGTCACCGCGCTCGCGCAAGGCGCGGCGAAACCAGGGAGCACCAATGGCTGAGCGCGTGTTGTGGGAATACCGCGTGCAAACGATTGGAAAATTTTACGGCACGCGCGATGAAGACATCGAAGCGACGCTTGATGCATGGGGCGCAGAGGGCTGGGAAGCGGTCAGCGTGTACACGCCCGAAGGAAGCGGCAAAGTAACCATCGTTGCGAAACGCCCGATGACGGAAGAAGATCGGCGACGGCGCGCGCGCGGGCATTTAGAGTGAACGTGTGTTTTGAAATTCGTGGCGCGGACTTTCGAGCCCGCATCGGCGGCTTGGAAAAGCCGCGCCACACTTGGGAGGCAACGATGTTGTACTTTGGTTTGGGAATCGGCGGATTATTGATTCTGATCGGACTCGCGACTTATTTTCTCGCGCCGCGCGTTGGACCGAATCCGTTTTTCGGTGTGCGCGTTGGTTACGCGTACGCGAGTCGCGCGGTGTGGGACAAGACGAATCGCGCGGGCGGCATTGCCTTTGCCGGTGTGGGATTGGGAATGATGTTGTTCGCGTTGATTTTGCAAATGCTCAACATCGCGCCGCGCGACGCGATTTCAGTTCTCACCGGCGCGATGCTGATCGCGCTTCTCGGCGCGACAGTGTGGCTCGTAATGTACGCGCGCCATCTCGCGCGCGATACCGCGCCGATGCGCGAACTCGCGCCGGTAAAATTTCGCTGGGCGTACCTCGCGCCGGTGCTGAGCACGTTCGCGCTTCTAGTCGCGGTGATGATCTATTTTTATCCGGCATTACCCGCGCAGAAAATGGCGACGCATTTCAACATCACGGAGCAACCGGATGGCTGGATGCCGCGCGATGCGTTCGTCGTTTCGTACCTGGGACTCGCCGCGCTGATCGCGGCGATCAACAGCGTCGTCGTGATCGTCGCGACGCGCGAGCCGTTGATCTCATTCGGACGCTGGGGCGCGCGCTGGCGACTCGATCCCGAACGCGGTTTGATTTACGCCGGGTGCGCGTTCGCGTTCACGAATCTGATCTTTATCGTCGCCTTGCTCGATGTCGCGTGGTTCAACACGCGCGGCGCGCATTTGTTTTCGCTGGCGCTTTTTCTGTGGATGATCGTGCCGCTGATCACGATCCTGGTCGCGCTGTACGTTTGGCTCGGCAGGCGCGCACCGCCGGCATAACCGATTAAAAAACTCGCCCCGACGCGCACGCGTCGGGGCGAGTTTTTTTGCGCTATTTGAGTGTCAACAAATACGCGATCAAATCTTCGATTTGTTCCGGCGTGAGAATCTGTGCGAACGTTTGATCCATCGCGCTCGTGCCATCTTTGTTGCGATACATATCGCTGTCCGGCACGATGTACACATTCGGTTCGAGAATAGATTCGCGCAGGTAGTCGGCGGCGGTTTTGGCTGTGCCGGTGTACGCCGCGGATTTGATGATGCGTTCGGCTTCCGTCGCAATGTTTCCTAAATTCGGCGCATACTCGCCGCCGGGCAATAGACGATCCGGGTAATGACATTCATTGCACGCGATTTTGGGCGCGGTAAAAACTTGCGCGCCGCGCGCGGGATCGCCTTTGCTGGTTGCGCGCGTCGCGGTCGTGACCAGCGCGGGCGTGTTCGTCGGTATGACGCGCGTTGCGACCGGCGGAACCTGGGTCGCGGTCGGCGGAACCGGCGTCGGCGTGGGCGGCGCGGCGCACGCGACCATCAGTGCGACCAACCCAATGCTAAAACCCAAAGGGGAAAAGATGCGAACCACACTGCCTCCATCCAAACGAGAATGTTTCGTGCTGATAATGTAACGCAAAAAATTCGCGTTTGGTTTTATCTTCAAAACCGGGAAGGTCTGATCTATAAAACGTACACCACTTGATCGTGCGCGCTCAATTCGCGATAGAGTGCGTCGAGTTGTTGCTGACTCTGCGCGAGGATCGTCGCGGTGACCGCGAGATACTTGCCGCCGTTGCTCACGCGCGCGGTTACGGCATCCGCGCGCAAATCGGGCGCGTGGCGACGCACGATTTCGATCACGATCAATTCAAAGTCGCCGGTGTGTTTGCCGATGGCTTTGATTGGAAACCGCGCCGGAAATTCGAGCGCGGGCTGGGGCGGAGGTTTCATTGCGCGCTCCGCGATTTTTGCGGCGCGCTTAACGCGTCCGCGATCTGCACGAGCATTTTCGTCCACGCGATTTTCATTTGCGCGGCGGCGCGCGCATTCGCGAGTTTATTGTGCTGAATCACGATTTGGCTTTTCAATTCACCTTTGGCGTAAAACGCGACATCTACGCGACTCGCGCCATTCTTCCACGCGCCGCGCACGGATTTGCGCGCGGTCGTTTTGCTCACCGCGAGATCGCGCGGCGCGCGCGCTTGCCACGCCGCGAATAATTTTGCAACCGGCACGTTCAACGTTTTGCTCACGCTGATTTGATAACCGTCGGGCATTTGATGTTGCGCGCGTTTGTGACGCGCCTGCTCATAACCGACCGTAACCATTTGTTGCCACCACGCGCCGACCTGGTGTTGCGCGCGCAAGTACGCGACGATTTCCGGGTGCGTCATTTTTTTCGCGCCGGCTTGATCGAGAAGCGCGATCCACTCCGCCCAGCCCTTGCCGGTTTTCGCGCGCACCGCGGCGGTGCCGACGTTGTTGATTTTATCGAATTGATCTTTCATCGTTTCCTCTCTCGACCCTTGCAAAATTTTCCCACTGATGCAAAGGAACACGGATGAATAAAAAATGTTATCCGCGTTCTCTTGTAGCTGTGGGAAAAATATCCGCGCGGCTATTGGGATTTTTCTAGTCGCTCTGCCGCGATTTGGCGCGCCGCGTTTTCCGTCGTGATCTGTTCCGCCGCCGCGATGGCAAACACGCGGCGCAGGACGCGTTGCACCGTGTCGCGCACGCGCTGTTCCGCCTCCGCGCGCGTCCACCCCAACGCTTCGATCCCGGTAATGCCCATCGCGCCGCCGATGTTGACGACGTAATCGGGCGCGTACAAAATTCCGCGCGCGCGCAAACGCTCTGCGTCGTGCATTTCCGCGAGTTGATTGTTCGCGCCGCCGACAATCGCGCGGCAATTCAAACGCGCAATCGTCTCGCGATTCAAAATGCCGCCGAGCGCGCACGGCGAAAAAATATCGCACGCGGTTGCGTAAATTTTTTCCGGCGCGATCAATTCGATTCCAAGTTCAGCGCGAAAATGTTGGATCGCGCGCGCGTCCACATCGCTAAACAGCGCGACCGCGTCCGCCTCGCGCAAATGGTGAATCAGCGTGCCGCCAACACTGCCCGCGCCTTGCACAAGCACGCGGCGTCCGCGCAAATCGGACGAACCATAAAGTTGTTCGCACGCGACCTGGATGCCGGTGAACACACCAAGCGCGGTGATCGGTCCCGAATCACCCGCGCCGCCCGCGCCAGGCGTGCGTCCGAAAACGTACGGCGCGCCGGTTTCGGCGATCACATCCATATCGCTCGATGCTGTGCCGACATCGGGACCGGTGTAAAACGTTCCGCCGAGTTGATGCACGAGCGCGCCGTACCGGCGTAGTAAATTCGCGCGTTCACGCGCATCGAAATTTTGCGGAAGCGCGATTACCGCTTTGCCGCCGCCGAACGCGTGCTCCGTGACCGCGAACTTGAGCGTCATCGCGCGCGCGAGATTCAACGCGTCTTGCAATGCCAGATCAAAACTGGGATACATTTTCATGCGCGTCCCGCCGCCCGCGGGACCGAGTCGCGTTGAATGAATCGCGATAATGATCCACGCGCCGGTCGCTTCATCGAATCGAATGACCACATGTTCGCCTTGCCAATGTTTCAACGGTTCCATTGCAACTCCAAATGTGGCGCGGGTGGCTCGCCCGCTTGACATTGCGGGCGAGCCGTCCGCGCGACTTAGTGCGTCAATCCTGGGACGAGCGCGCGCAAGCCGGCGAAGAAAAATTCCACCGCCATCGCCATCACGATCAAGCCCATCAAACGCAACAACACCTTGTTGCCGCTGTTGCCGAGCCGCGCCATCACACGTTTCGCGCTAAACAAAAAAACGAACGTCAGCGCGAGCACCACCCCAATCGCGAGAAAAACCAGGATTTGTTTTTCGAGCGCGCGCGCATCGTTCATCAACAAAATCACCGTCGTGATCGCGCCTGGTCCGGCGATGAGCGGAATCCCGAGCGGGGTGATCGCGACATCTTCGATATATTCCGCCATCGTCTCTTCGTCGAGTTTACTGCGCGAGAGGCGCGCCTGGAGCATTTCGTATCCCATAATGAAAAACACAATCCCGCCGACAATGCGAAGACTGTTGACCGAGATGCCGAAAAAATCGAACACACTTCGCCCGGTCAGCGCGAACACGATCAGCACGATCAACGCGGTAATCGTCGCGCGCAACGCGACGCGGCGCGATTCGCGCGGCGTGAGATTCGCGGTCATTGAAATATAAATTGGCAGAGTGCCGAGCGGCTCGATCACCGCGAACAAGGAGACGAACGCGAACGCGCCAAATTGCAAAAGTGAAATGTCCAATGTTCTACCGCGCGCCGGCGCGTTCCAAAATCGCGATGATGTCCGCGTACCCGCGTTGGCGCGCGTGCGCGAGCGGCGTTACGCGCTGATTGTCCGCAAGATTCACATCCGCGCCCGCGTTGACGAGCAAACGCACGACCTCCGTGTGCCGCGCACCGCCGTCGCCGAGAATGATCGCTTCGAGCAGAGCCGTCCAGCCCAGCCGATTGACGTGATTGATTTTGATCTCGGTCTTGAGCAATTCCTGGATCACCTCGACGTGCCCGCGATGCGCGGCGCGAATCAACCCAGTGCCGTTGTACGAATCGGTGCGATGCACGTCCGCGCCGGCTTGCAAGGTGAGTTTCAACAACTCGACGTATCCTTCCGAAGTCGCGATCAGAAATGCGGATTGTTTGGTCGCGTCCTGAATGTTCACGTCCGCGCCCGCGGCGATCAACACGCGCGCGGTTTTGAGATGATTGCCATACGCGGCGGCGATCAACGCGGTGACGCCATCCGCATCGTGCGCGTGCACGTTCGCGCCTTGCGCCAACAATTTTTTTACGACCATCACATCGCCGCGCCGCGCGTTTTCGATCAATGCCATTTCATTTTCTCTCGCGAGCACGGTCGGCGGCGAGAGCGGGGTTGGCTCCACTGTCGGCGCGACGATAGCCGGTTGCGCGCTGACGCACGCGGAAAGAAACGCGGCGGTCGCGATCCAAAAAATAATTTGCGCGATTTTGTCATTGCGCGCGAAGCGAAGCAAGCCCCCGCGCGGAGATTTCTCGCGACGCTCGAAATGACAATATTCAGAAATAATTCGCGGTTGCATCGTTACACCTGGCTCGGGATTTTCGCGAGTTCGTCCAGAAAAATTTTGCGATCCGCGTCTTGCTTGATCGCCGCGCCAAGTTCGCGCGCGCGTGTGTAGTGATGCGCGTGCAACGCCGCGTCGCGATTCACTGCCGCGGCGAATGCCATTTCTGCGTGCGCGAATGCAATGTCCCAATCCGCCGATTCGTTCTGCGTAAAAAAATCGAGCGACTGCCGCGCGGACTGCAATGCGTGTGCGCCGTCGCCGAGCAACGCGTACACATGCGCGAGCGCAACATCCGCGCGCGCGGTGTTGATCGGCGCGCCGATCTTTCCCCAATGATACGCCGCCGCGTGCGCGCTGTCGCGCATTTCGCGATCATCGTCCGGCGTGCGCGCGGTTTGCGCGGCGAGCGACCACGCGCGATTGTTGCACTCGATTGCAAACCAGCGATGCCATTGCGCGATTTGTTCTTGCGTCGGTTGATCTGCCATTGCTGTACCTCAACTCAATCGGCGATTAAAAATCGCGGCAACCCAAAGCGAAATCGCCCTGCGGCGATTAATTCCAAATTCCAGCCGACGACGGTCGGCTTTGCCTTGCGTTGGCGCGAATTTGTTCGCCCGCTTTCAAAATGCCGCGACCGCATCGCGCCGATTGGAATGAATTTCCACGAACGATTCAAATCCGGCAATCGTCAGAATTTTGGAAATGTCCGGCGATGGATTCGCCAATTTCAAGTACGGCGATTTCATTTCATCGGACGCACCCAACATTTTGATCGCCGCGAGAATCACGCGCAAGCCCGCGCTCGTCAACGAGACCAGCCCGGCGAGATCGAGCAAAAAATAACGCGCGCCAATCGCGTGAGATTGTTTGATCTGATTGTCCAATTGTTCCGCCGTGCTGAGATTCAGCAATCCTTCCAATTGCAAAACGGTGATCGGCACACGCCCTTGTTCTTGCGCGATGATGATGTTCATTTTTCCTCCATAGAATTTTGGATTCCAGATTGGTATTTTTGATTGGACACTGATTCACACAGATCAACACAGATCATTCAAAAAAAATCAGTGCGAATCTGCGTGAATCCGTGTCCAATTTTAAATATCAGGTGGTAGGTTTTCGGCTTTGCTTTTCCACTGTTCCAATAAATCGCGAGTGACGCCCGCGCCGCCGCAAACGATGAACACGATCGGCGCGCGCTTGAGTAAGGGCGCGGCGCGATCATACCCGGCGGCGAGCGCGGCGCCGCACGCGGGTTCGACCAGGACGCGCTGATCGTCCGCGAAACGCAAGCACGCCTGCACTGCCGCGTGATCGCTGACGACGTGCGAAATGATCGGATGTGCGCGCGCGAGCTCGAGCGCGCGCGGCGCGACGCGGCGCGCGCCGAGCGTCGTCGCGAGCGAGGTGATGCGGTCGAGCGTTACGAGTTCTCCCGCGCGCAGTGCCGCGGCGAACGATGCCGCGCCTTGCGTCTCGACCGCGATCACCGGCACATCGCGCCAGTCCAGCGCGCGCATCCCCTCGACAACGCCGCACAACAATCCACCGCCGCCGACCGACAGCACAATCGCGCCCGGCACAATTCCCGCGTCCGCGATTTCAGAAATCATCGTCGCGTGCCCGCGCCACACATTCGGATCGTCGAAGGGATGAATGTACGCGGCGCGCTGATCGCGCGCGCGTTCAAGCGCGAACGCGTGCGCGTCGTCCCAGGAAGCGCCATAGACGATCAACTCGGCGTCCTCGCCGCGAATCAAATCTTGCGCGCGCGGTGAAGTCGTTTGCGGCACGACAATCGTCGCGGTCAGCGCCAATCGCCGCGCGGTGAAGGCGACCGCGTACCCGGCATTGCCGCCGGACGCGCAGACGACGCGCATCGCGCCCGCATCGCGCGCGGCGCGACACGCAAATTCCATCCCGCGCGCTTTGAACGAGCCGCACGGTTGCAATGCTTCCATTTTCAAAAACACCGGTGCGCCGAGCGTAGCGCTGAGCGCGCGCGATTCCCAAAGCGGCGTTGCATTGTAAATTGAGTTTAGCATCGGGTGCGCCCACGAAAAAAGAGGCAGACGAATTTCTCTGCCTCTTGATGAATCAGTTTGCAATGTGGGTCAGCCAATCCGCGCGCATCGAATTGAAAGGACATTTTGAAATTTCCATTCCGCGTTGTTCGGGCAACGCGTCAAGTGTGGCGAGATTGTACGTGATTTCCGGCAAGTGTCAAGAGGGGATTGCCGCGCGGCAGGGCTTGGTCAAAGTCAGTTCGGGCGAACCCTTGCACTGCCCGCAAGGGCAGGTGTAAATTCGCGGCAACACAAGGCAATGCCGACCTTCGTCGGCGGGGATCCAAGCGACGAAGGTCGCTTTCGCGATGGGTTGAAGCCGCGCGCCGCCATTTGACACGGCGATAATTTATTACTATATTATCAAATAGAATACGCTATTATCGAACAAGTATTTGCGGCGGCGCGGCTACGCCAAACCAGGAGGTTGAGTGCCACAGCGGTCGAATCGCGAACGCAAAAAAATCGGCGCATTGCAACGCGCGTTCGATATTTTGAATTTGTTCGACGCGCAAACAAAAGAGCTCGGCAACACGGACATTGCACGCGCCGTGCAATTGCACCCGAGCACAGTCGCCGGGTTGATTCACACGCTCGAAGTGAACGGCTATCTCGCGCAAAATCCGGCGACGCGCAAATACCGGCTCGGACTCAAACTCGTCGAGCGCGCGGCGGTTGCGCTGAATCATCTCGATCTGCGCGAGATCGCGCAACCGTACCTGCGCGCCTTGCGCGATGAATGTAACGAGAGCGTCAACCTCGCGATCCAAGACGGCGCGGAGGTCGTGTATATCGAACAATTATTTGGCAGTCACGCGCTCGGCATTCGTTCCGAGATCGGCAAACGCGCGGCATTGCACAGCACCGCGCTCGGCAAAGCGATCCTGGCATGGCGCGCGCCCAAACCTACGCAAGAATTTCTCAAAACGTACAAACTCACTGCGATCACGCCAAAAACGATCACGCGCCGTGATCAATTTTTGCGCGAGTTGACCCGGACGCGCGCACACGGGTTTGCGCTTGACGACGAAGAAAATGAAATCGGCGGGCGCTGTATTGCCGCGCCGATATTCGACGCGCGCGGCGCGCCGATTGCGGCGGTCAGTATTGCGGTGCCGATTCAACGCTTCCCCGATAAAGTGGTGCCACGTCTCGGCGCGCGTGTACGTAAAGTCGCACACGCGATTTCGCAACAACTTGGTTATGCGCCCAAATCGTTTTAGAGATTGGAGATTAGAGATTGGAGATTGGAAGGCAGAATCTAATTTCCAACATCCAATTTCCCAACCGAAGGAGAAGTAATGACATACTTTGAATCCGTTCCGAACAAACCAGGATTGAATTCATTGTCATCGAACGCGTGCCAATTGCTCGATTTCAATTTGCTCGTGTTGGGCGATGGCAAAACGTATCAAGGCGCGAGCGGCAAGCGCGAAATCTGCGCGGTGATTCTTGGTGGGCGCGCGACGTTCGACATTGGCGACACGCGTTTTGAAAATGTCGGCGCGCGCGCGAATGTTTTTGCCGGCAAACCGCACTCGGTTTACCTTCCCGCGCAATCGCAATTCGCGATCACCGCGCGCGGCAATGTCGAAATCGGTTTGTGTAGCGCGCCGAGCGATTTGTCCACCGCGCCGTACGTGATCGCGTCAGAGCGCGTCGCCAGCGGCGTGTGGGGCGCGGCGAATTTTTCGCGCAACTATCATCAAATCCTCACGCTCGCGAGCCAACCCGATTTGCCCGCGCAGAGACTCATCGTCGGCGAAACGTTTACGCCGTCCGGGAATTGGAGCACGTTCCCGCCACATCGTCACGAAAAAGATGATCTGCCGCGCGAAGCGTTTCACGAAGAAATGTATTTCTTTAAGGTTAGCCCCGCCGATGGTTTCGGCATCGCGCGTTATTACAACGACGAACTCGATACCGGCTACATCATTCGCGACAACACAATTTTGATGGCACCGAAAGGTTTTCACACGGTCGTCAGCGCGCCAGGTTACACGACGTACTATTTGTGGTTTCTCGCCGGGAATCATCGCACGCAAGCGGTCGCGGATGATCCGACGTACGCGTGGGTTGGCAAAACCGTTCCGATGTTGAAAGCGTTGGGACACTAGACTTTATCGGAAATAAATGAATTGACGTGGCGCGGGCTTTCTAGCCCGCATCCGGCGGCTTGGAAAAGCCGCGCCACATTATTTCCGATAAAGTCTACTGAACCGTGATGCGTGATGCGTGAATTTTCACGCATCACGCATCACTCAAGAATGGAAATTACAAAATGATCCTCGAACAATTCAATCTCACCGGCAAAGTCGCGCTTGTTACCGGCGCGGCGCAGGGGCTGGGACAAGGAATGGCGCTCGGTCTCGCGGAAGCGGGCGCGGACATTTGCGCGCTGGATCGTTGCAACAGCGACGAAACCGGCGATCTGGTTACGCAACGCGGGCGACGTTTCTCGCAGTTGTGCGTAGATTTGCGCGCCGGATCCGTCGCGGATTTGCAAGATGCGGTCGCAATGACCGTGCGCGCGTTGGGACGCGTGGATATTTTGGTGAACAATGCCGGGATCATTCGCCGCGCGCCCGCGCTCGAATTTTCCGAGCAAGACTGGGACGATGTGTTGCAGATCAATTTGCGCGCGGTCTTTTTCCTGTCGCAAGCCGCGGCGCGCGAGATGATGAAACAAGGCGGCGGCAAAATCATCAACATCGCTTCGATGTTGTCCTTTCAAGGCGGCATCATCGTGCCGTCGTACACCGCGGCAAAGAGCGGCGTCGCCGGAATTACGCGCGCGCTCGCGAACGAGTGGGCGAAACACAACATCAACGTCAACGCGATCGCGCCTGGCTATATGGCAACCGAAAACACCGCGCCGATTCGCGCGGACGCGCAACGCAGTGAATCCATTCTCGCGCGCATTCCCGCCGGACGCTGGGGCGAGCCGCGCGATCTGCAAGGCGTCGTTGTGTTCCTCGCGTCGCGCGCGTCCGATTATTTGCACGGCGCGATTGTGCCGGTGGATGGGGGATGGCTCGCGCGCTAGGGTAGGGCAAATTTGTAAATTTGCCTTACGAAAACAAAGGAGCACGATGGCAAAGTATTCCCGACTCGAAACCTTGAACGCAATGGTAGACACCGGACTCGTCCCGGTTTTTTATCACGGCGATCTCGCGATCGCGAAAAAAATTGTCGCCGCATGCGCGCAGGGCGGTGCGCGGTGCATCGAGTTCACCAATCGCGGCGACTTTGCGCCGTTCGTGTTCAAAGACCTCGCGGAATTTGTCGCGCGCGAAATTCCAAATGTGATCTTGGGTGTCGGTTCGATTGTGGACGCGCCGACTGCATCGTTGTACATCGCGAGCGGCGCGCATTTCGTTGTGGGACCGGTCCTCAACCCGGAAGTTGCGCGCTTGTGCAATCGGCGCAAGATTGCGTACGCGCCGGGATGCGCGACCGCGTCGGAAATTTCGCAAGCGGAAGAACTCGGCGTCGAGATCGTCAAAATTTTTCCGGGCGGACTCGTCGGCGGACCGGAATTTGTAAAATCCATTCTCGCGCCGATGCCGTGGACGCGCATTATGCCGACCGGCGGCGTCGAGGCAACGCAAGCAAGTGTAACGGCGTGGATACAAGCCGGGACTGCCGCGCTCGGCATCGGCTCGAATTTGATCACGAAAGAACGCATCGCGCAAAACAAGTGGGATGAAATCGCGCAAGCAACCGCGCAGGTGTTGATCTGGATTCGCGAAGCGCGTAGCAAATGAGTTTGTTAGTTGGATAGTTGCATAGTTGCCTGCAAACTATCCAACTATGCAACTATTCAACTTGGAGAAATGACGATGGCTAAAGTTGTAACTTACAAAGAAATCAAACCGGCGGATCAATGTAAATATGACGGCGTCGCGCTCGGCGAAGTGATGATGCGGCTCGATCCGTTCGATGTGCCGACCGCGCGCGCGCGCGCCCTGCGCGTGTTTCAAGGCGGCGGCGAAACGAATGTCGCGTGCGGACTCGCGTACACGTTCGGCTTGCGCGCGGCGATCATCACCGCGCTCGTGGACGACGACATTGGCAAAAACATTCGCAATCAATTGCGCGAATCGAATGTGGACACATCGAAAATAATTTGGTTCAACACAAAAAATGACGGCACGCGATTTTCGACCGATCAAAAAGGGATGCTGATGAACGGAATCAATTTCACGTTCGTCGGCAAGGGCGTGATTCCATCGGACACGCTGTACTATCGCGCGCATACGCCGGTGCGCGAACTGCGCGCGGGCGATGTGAACTGGGACGCGTTGTTCGGCGCTGAAGGCGTGCGCGTGTTTAGCACTGGCGGAATTTACACTTTGCTTTCGCCAACCTCCGCCGAACTCGCGCGCGAAGCCGTGCAAACAGCGAACGCGTGCGGCACGTTCGTCGCCGCCGATTTGAATTATCGTTCCAAAGTCGAGCCGAATAAAAATCGCGCGCGCGAAATCAATCGGCAGATCACGCCGCACTTGGGATTTCTCGTCGGCAACGATAGCGATTTGAATGACGCGCTCGGATACGAAACGAAGGTGGACGCGGATGCGCCATACCAGGAATGGATCGCGGCGTATCAAGAAACAGTGCAACAAGTCGCGCGCGCTTTTCCAAATCTGTCGCTGATCGGAACGCAGTGGCGCGGTGCGACGAACGCCGACCTGGTTTCGTGGGGCGCGGTGGTGTACGACGCGCGCGAAAACAAAATGTATCACGCGCCTCTGCGCGAAGATGTGCCGATTGCCGATCGCACCGGCGGCGGCGATTCGTTCGCGTCGGGCGTGCTCGCGGCACTGCTCAAAGGCAAAGACCTCGCGACGGCAGTGCAGTGGGGCGCGGCGCACGGCATTCTCGTGCAAGAGACGCCGGGCGACACGACGCTGATCGAACAAAAATTAGTTGAAGCCGAAGTAAAACGCGCCGCGTCGAAAGGCGGCGTGCGCGCGACGCGCTAGAAAAAACCGGCGCGAAAAAAACGCGGCGCGGGTCGTCCAACCCGCGCCGTGTTTTTTTTGCGCCCGACTTGCCCTCGTCGTACTAGCAGGGCGAAAAGACGCGACGCGTCATTCCGCCGGCGCGGACGCGACCACATGAAATTTTTCCGCATCGCCGTTGTGCACCGTCTCTTCGAACAACGGAAAGTAGCGACCGATCAATGTGTACACGACTGCCATCGCCGACAGCACGCCGAATTGAATCGCGATCTCCATCCAATGCGGAGTGTATTCGAATCCTGGCGCCGGCTTGAGCGCGAACCACGCCGCGTCAAACCGATTCAGGAAAATTCCAAACAGCACGAACAGCGCGCCGATAAGCGTCCACACGCGATTGTGCCGCACCGTTTTCGACATGAACATTACGATGGGGATGGCGCATCCGATGATCAACTCGCTCCAGAACAACACGCTGTAGAGATTGGCGGTAAGGAGCAAGCCGATTTCTTCGGCGATGAGCAGTTCGCCGAGTTTCATAATCGCGTAGAAACCGAGCACCCAGGGTAAGAACCAGCCGAAACTGCCGACGACTTTTTGCGGCAGACTTTGTTTGAACACCCAGTAACTGATCGTCGCGCCGCCGATAATCATCGCGAGTCCGGCGGCGACCGATGATACGAAAAAGAAAAACGGGATCAGCGGCGTGTACCACAACGGATGCAAGCGTTCCGACATCACGATGAACAGCGAGCCGAGCGACGATTGATGCAAGGTCGAAAGTGTCGCGCCGATGATGACGAGCGGCACGGTGATTTTTTTAATCACATCGAGCACGCGTTGCCAACCCAGCCGTTGAAAAAAGACCGGGCTAAATTCCGAAATCAACACGGTCGTGTACAGCAAAATGCACCACGACACTTCGAACAATGCCGAATTGATATTCGGAAAAATCATAAAGTGATAGAACCGATCCCAGCGTCCGAGATCCATCACGAGAATAATCAACACCGAAGCGTAGCCGAGCAAGCCGGTCAACACGGTCGGGCGCGTCGCCGCGTGAAACTCGTGCATCTGAAAAACATAGACGAGCGTCGCGAGCGTGAACGCGCCGCCGGAAAACGCGACGACGAACAAATCGAAACCGATCCACAAACCCCAGGGATAGCCGTGATTCAAATTCGTCGTCGTGCCGAGTCCGACCGCGAGCCGATACACGCCGACGCCGAGTCCGAACACGGTGAGCGCGATGAGCACCCACAGCCACGCCGGGAATGATTTGATTTCGCCGATGAATGTGCGCGCGATTTTTTGTGCCATATCATCCTTTCATTCGTTGTTATTTCTCGTGATTCTCCGCCGCGAGATATTCGCGAATCACGTTGCGCCGTTTCACCATCCAGTACACACCGCTCAACGCCAACGCCATTCCGAGCGCGATCGTCGGCGTCGCGTGTAGAACCTTGTCGTTGAGATACACCGGCGTTTCTTTCGGCAGAGTCGGAAAGCCGATCTGCTCGAACGGCACGGACGACAAGTACATCCAACTCGTTCCGCCGACTTCTTCTTCGCCGTAAATGTGTTTGATGTACGGACTGTTTTTCGCGTACACGCGTTCGCGCGCGACGGTCAACAATTCTTCGCGATTGCCGAATTGAATCGCGCCTGCCGGACAAGTTTTCGCGCACGCTGGTTTCATTCCCGCGTCGACGCGATCAATGCACATCTCGCATTTTTTGATGAGCGCGAATGTTTGGTCCCACTCGAACGTCGGCACGCCGAACGGACACGCGTACATACAATAGCGACAACCGATGCACCGGTTTTCATCGTACACGACCGGACCTTCCGCGCGTTTTTGCAGTGCGCCGACCGTGCACGCCGCGACACATCCCGGATGTTCGCAGTGCATACATTGACGTTTGACGAACACCCACGCGAGTTTATCTTTCAACTCGACTTCGCGAAACTCGATGTTGGTCATTGTTTTCGATGTGAGGCGCGGCGGATTTTGGTACGTGCCGCGATTGCGCGTCAACTCCGCGGGCATATCGTTCCACTGCTTGCACGCGACCTGGCATCCGCGACAGCCGATACATTTCGTTAGGTCTACTAACATTCCGTATTGATTCATTAGTCACCTTCGGTGAGTGCACTATTGCACTAGATTTTCCTCACATCAACCAGAAACGCCTTGTATTCTGGAATCATCGTATTGCCATCGCCGACGTGCGGCGTGATGTCGTTCGCAATGTCGCCGGTCGCGAGACCTTGCCAACCGTAATGCCAGGGCATTCCGATTTGCTGAATCGTTTTGCCGTTGATGACAACTGATTGCCAGCGCGCGGTTACATTCGCGATTGCGGTGATTTCGCCGCGCGCGGATTGGATGACGACGCGGTCGCCGTTGTTAATGCCTTTTTGCGCCGCGAGTTCTTTGCCGATTTCGATGAACATTTCCGGGTGCGTTTCCGCGAGCCAGGGCAAGTTGCGACTCATCGCGCCGGCTTGCCAGTGTTCGGTCAAGCGATACGTTGTGCAAACGATGGGGAATTTTTCGAACGTGCCGATGTTATCGCCAACGTCCTTGCCCGCGTCCGTCTTCCAAATTTTCACGACCGGATTATTTTGCGTTTTGGACAACGCGTTCGCAACCGGCGATTCAATCGGTTCGTAATGTTCCGGCAAAGGTCCTTCGTTCAAGCCCTTCGGCGCGAAGAGCCAGCCCTTGCCGTCCGCTTTCATAATGAACGGATCCGTCCCGGCTTGCGCCGCGAGTGCGGCTCCTGCCGGATCGGCTTTGGTGTTCGGCGCTTTGGTCGCGACGAAATCGGGCACGTCGTAACCGACCCAGGATTTTTTCTCCGCGTCCCACCAAATCAATTTTTTATTTTCCGCCCACGGCGTTCCATCCGGGCGCGCCGACGCGCGATTGTAGAGGACGTGCCGGTTCGCGGGCCATGCCCAACCCCAGTACGGATACATTCCCAATCCGCCCGGGTCTTTTTGGCCGCGTCTCTGCGCCGCCGGTAAAATTTTTCCTTCACCGTCGTCAATCGGCGCGCGATAGCCGGAATAAATCCACACGCCGCACGCGATTTGATCCGGGTTCGCCGCGCTTGCAATCGTCGCGAAATTCGGAATGAGATTTCCTTTCGCGACAAGCACTTTGCCGATCGCGTCCTTGATGTCATCGAGCGCGAATCCGTTCATCTCGCGCGCGACGGCTTCGGCGGTCGGCGTGTCGCCGTAATCCCAAACCAGGTCGAGAATCGGGCGGTCTTTCGCGTCGCTCGAATTTTTGTAGAGCGATTTCAACGTCTTGGCGAGCCGGTCGAGTATCCACAAATCTTCGCGCGCATCGCCGGGTGCGCTCGCGATTTTTGGTCGCCACTGAATGCGGCGTCCGCTCGAAACGACACTGCCTTCTTTTTCGACCGCGTCCGCGGCGGGAAGCAAAAACACTTCGGTCTTGATGTCTGCCGAATTCACGCCCGGCGCTTTCCAAAAACTCGCGGTCTCGGTTTCGAACAAATCTATCGCGACGAGCCATTCGAGTTTTTCCAACGCCTTGCGTTCCATTCGCGAATTCGGACCCGCGACTGCCGGGTTTTGTCCCATGCACACGAGACCTTTGAGCTTGCCGGCGAACATCGTTTCAAAAAGTGAAATCCAGGAATAATTGCCGGAGGTTTTCGGCAAATAGTTGAACGCGTACTCGTTCTCTTTCGTCGCCGCGTTGCCGAACCACGCTTTCAAAAGCGAAACGAAAAATTTTGGACCGTTCGCCCAGTATGAAGTGGTATCGTACTTCGCGGTAAACGTCGCGAGGTCGGCTTGCTTGTCGGTCGGCAAACCCAGGTACGCCGGGAGCGCGTCGAACAGCAAGCCCATATCGGTCGAACCCTGCACGTTCGATTCGCCGCGCAACGCGTTGACGCCGCCGCCGGGCAAACCGATGTTGCCGAGGAGCAATTGCAAAATGCCCATCGAGCGCACGTTTTGCGTGCCGACGGTGTGTTGTGTTTGACCCATCGCGTACAAAATCGTGCCGGATTTGTCCACCGCGCCGGTCGCGCAAAATGCTTGTGCGACCGCGAGGAATTTTTCTTTCGGCGTGCCGGCAATTTTTCCGACGAGTTCCGGCGTATAGCGCGCGTAATGTTTTTTCAAAAGCGCGAACACGCAGTTCGCATCGTCGAGCGACGCGGCTTGCTTTGGCACGCTCACTTCTTTTTCGCCAACCTTGATTTTTTCGGTTTGATATTGCCACGACGCGTTGCCGTAACTCGCTTTTTCCGCGTCGAATCCGGAAAACAAACCGTCGAGGTCGGCGGGACCTTTGAACTCGGGCGCGATCAACGTGAGCGCGTTCGTGTACGCTTTGACGTACTCTTCGTTGTAGAGTTTATTTTGAATCGCGTAATTAATCAGTCCGCCGAGAAATACAATGTCCGTGCCGGGACGGAGCGGCGCGTAAATGTCCGCGCTCGCCGCGCTTCGCGACACGCGCGGATCCACGACGATTAATTTCGCGCCGTGTTCGCGCGCCTGGTTGATCCAAATAAAAGACGCGGGATGATTTTCCGCCGGGTTGCCGCCGATAATCAAAATCGCGTCGGCGTTTTTAATGTCCACCCAATCGTTCGTCATCGCGCCGCGGCCAAATGTGGGGCTGAGACCAGCCACCGTCGCGCTGTGTCAGATCCGCGCCTGGTGTTCGAGATACACCAGCCCGAGCGCGCGCGTGAGTTTCGACGCCGCGTAACAATCTTCGCTATTGTTCGCCGCGCCGCCGAGCCACGCAATCGCTTCCGCGCGATTCACCGCGACATTTTTATCGCCGACCTTGAATGTTTTCACGAACGATTCATCGCGCGCTTTTTTCACGCGTTGCGCGATTTGTTCGATTGCCCAGTCCCAGGATTTTTCTTCCCACTGAGTCGCGCCGGGCGCGCGATAGCGCACCTTGCTCAAGCGCAGAGGGCTGTTCGAAAGTTGACGCACCGCGATGGATTTCGGGTCGAGCGCGCCGCGATTGACCGGATTGTCCGGGTCGCCTTCGACGTTCGTGATGTGTCCGTGCGCGTCGGTCGCGATGAGCAAGCCGCACCCGCACGAGCAGTACGGACAAATCGTCGCTTGTGAACCGACGGATTTGTGGAGCGGAGATTTTTCTCCACCGCTATCGGCATGCGTCGCGCCGGGAAGCATCAACGCGCCGCCGAGCGCGGCGGACGTTTGCAGGAACTGACGCCGGGAAAGTTTCATAACGATTCCTCCTGGGATGTGGGCGATTTTCTATGTGGCGAAATTATAAATCGCGCGCGCGCGCATCTCAAGCAAACGCATACTCATTTTTGCGCGTGCGACTACTCATTGCGCGCATCGCGTTGACTACCCACTTGCAACCCGGCTAGGACACGATTTTGACTTGAGAATTTTTCAAAAACACTTGCCAAAAACCGGGTTATGAAGTATGCTTGAAATGGAAACGCAAAAGGAAATCCAATGCACCGCTTGACGCGCGCGTGGCATCACGCGCCGATTTTCCAAAAAGTTTTTCTGGCAAACGCCGCGATTATTTTGATTGGCGCGATTGGCGGCACGTTCATCACGCAACAATTGTGGCTGTGGTCGGGTTCGCTGTTGGCATTGTTCTTTGCGACCATCGGCACGACGTTGAGTCTCGTCGTCAATTATGTGATTCTTCGCAACGCGCTCAATCCTCTGCATCTCCTCGAACGCACACTCGACCAAATTGATCGCGGCGACACGACCGTGCGCGCGCCGGTCGAAGCGATTGGCGACCCGGAATTACTGCACCTCGCGCGCGCGCTCAACACGATGCTGGGACGCTTGGCGATTCATACGCGGATGATTGAAAAACATCGCGCGCGTTTGCGCGAATTGTCCGGGCGCGTGCTCATCGCGCAAGAGGACGAGCGCAAACGCATCGCGCGCGAATTGCACGACGACACGAGCGGCGCGCTCGCGCGCGTTCTGCTCAATATCGAAATGTCCGAAGAATTGCTTCCCGCGGAACTGGTCGAACTGCGCGATAAAATTCAACACACGCGTTTGATTGCCGAGCAAGCGTTGGAAACGGTGCACAAACTCATTTTCGATTTGCGCCCCACGCTGTTGGACGACCTGGGACTCGTCGCGGCGGTGCGCTGGTACGCGAAAGAAAATTTCGACGCCGCCGGAATTCAATTGCAATTTCACGCGGCGGACGACCTGGGACGCGCCGCGCCGGCAATCGAAATCGCGATGTATCGCATCGCGCAAGAAGCGGTAACGAACATCATTCGCCACGCGCGCGCGCGCCACGCGCGCATCGAACTCGCGCGCGCGCAATCGCGCTGGGTCTTGACGGTGCAAGACGACGGACACGGCTTTGACGCGGGCGACGCCACACACGAGCGCGACGAGGGCGCGCGCTGGGGTTTGTTCGGGATGCAAGAGCGCGTGCAACTCTTGGGCGGTGCGCTCAACATCACATCCCAGGTCGGCGGCGGCACAACACTTCGCGTCGAAATTCCGGTCGAGTGATTGCCGTCAGGAAATCCAAAGTCTGAAATCTGAAATCTGAAATTATCGCGATGTCAAAAATTCGTATTCTCATTTGCGACGACCACACGATTTTGCGCGACGGCATTCGCTTGTTGCTCGACGCGCAACCGGATATGGAAGTCATCGCCGAAGCCGCCGACGGGCGCGAGGCAGTCGAAAAAGCGCGCGCGCTCAAGCCGGACGTGATTTTGATGGATATCGCGATGCCTCTGCTTAACGGCATCGAAGCGACCAAGCAAATTCGGCGCGAGCAACCGGACGCGCGCGTCCTGGTGCTGACGATGTACGAGAACGACGAGTACATCGCGCAAATGCTCGAAGCCGGCGCGGCGGGGTACGTGTTGAAAAAAGTCGCGGGCAGTGAATTGGTGTACGCGATTCACGCGGTCGGGCACGGCGAAACATTTTTGTATCCCTCGATTACGCGGCGACTCGTCGAAGATTATTTGCGCCGCGTCCAAGCCGGGCAAGAACGCGAAACGTTCGACGGTCTCACCGACCGCGAGCGCGAAATTTTGCAACTTATCGCGGAGGGACACGCGACGAAAAAAATCGCGGCACTGCTCAACGTGAGCGGGCGCACGGTGCAAAATCATCGCGCGCACATTATGGAAAAATTGGGCATGCACAATCGCAGTGAACTGATTCGCTACGCGCTCGAAAAAGGCATCATCGAATTGCCGGTCAAACGCGCCGAGTAATGTCATTTTGAGCGAAGCGACGCAAAGCGTCTCCACCGTCGCGCGCGAGACGCTTTGCGTCGCTTCGCTCGAAATGACAATTAGAATTATTTAGCCGAAGGACACATCGTCCTCCGGCTTTTTTATTTGCGCGCCGCGTGATACGTTTTTCGCCGCCGAATGAGTATCTCGTGCAAACGAAATGAATGAGACGCCATATTTCAAAAATCGCGTACGCGCCGTAAACTGCAAGCGTCGGAGGAGAAATGTTGGATTCGTCTCTCCGCGATTGGGTCAACCTTCAATCGCATCAAAACATCAACACCTGTTTCACCTGCGCGAAATGCACGGCGGGCTGTCCGGTCGCGTTCGCGATGGAGTTTGGTCCGCATCGCATTTTGCAAATGGTGCGCTTTGGAATGAACGACGCCGCGCTCGCGAGCCGCGATATTTGGTTGTGCGCGGGATGCGAAACCTGCGCGACGCGTTGCCCGAACGATGTGGACGTTGCCGCGCTGATGGACGCGTTGCGCCAAATTTCGCTTGCCAAAAAATCGCGCAACCCCGCGCGCGATATCGCCGACTTTCATCGCGCGTACTTGCTCCTCATCAAATTGTTCGGACGCATGCACGAGGCATCGCTGATGATTCTGGTCAAACTGATCACGCGTGATCTGCTCGCGGATATGGGCGCGGGTGTGCAGTTGGTTTTGAAAGGAAAAATTCCGATTGTGCCGGAACGCATTCGTGGGACAGGTGAAGTGAGCAGAATGTTGAACGCGGAAAAACGTAATTCGCGCGAAGCGTTCGTAATTCGTAATTCGCAATTCGGAAATCAAAAATGAAATTCGCCTATTACCCAGGATGCAGTTTGCACGCGACCGGGTTGGAGTACGACCAATCCACCCGCGCCGCGTTGTGCGCGCTCGATGTCGAACTCGACGAACTGCGCGATTGGAATTGTTGCGGCGCGTCGTCCGCACACGCACTCGATGCGAACGCCGCGATCCTTCTCGCCGCGCGCAATCTCGCGCTCGCGCAACGCGCGCATCGCGATGTGATCGCGCCGTGCGCCGCGTGTTTCAATCGGCTCAAAGTTGCGGAGCATATTCTCAAAACCGATTCGACGCGCCGCGTCGAAATCGAACGCGCGCTCGATTTTTATTACGCCGACGCGACCCAGATTCTCAATCCGATTGACCTGGTCGTGAATCACATCGGTTTGCCACGCGTGCGCGCCGCCGTGAAAAATCCGCTCACCGATTTGCGCGTCGTCCCACACATCACGCAATTCGACGATCCCGAACATCCGCGCGCGCTCGATCAACTCCTCTCCGCCATTGGCGCACAGCCATGCGAGTGGGCGGATGCGACGCATTGTTGCGGCGGCTCGCTCTCGCTGACGCGCGCGAACATCGTCATCAAACTCGTGGATGACCTGGTCGCGCACGCGCGCGATGTCAACGCGCAAGCCATCGTTACCGCGTGCCCGCTTTGCCAAATCAATCTCGAAATGCGTCAGACGCGCGCGGACAAATTGCCGATTGTGTATTTCACCGAATTGATGGGACTCGCGTTCGGATTAAAAGAATCGCGCAAGTGGTGGGGCAAGCATCTCATCAATCCGCGCGAATTGGTGAGCCGGTATCAGTGAAACGTAAAACGTGATGCGTGATGGGAGCATGTCATTGCGAGGAGCGATTTTTGCGACGAAGCAATCTCCGAACGGTGCGTGGGGATTGCTTCGCACAGAACGCTCGCAATGACAAGAGTCGCGATATGTTAAACGATTCAACTAACCAACTATCCAACCATCCAACTAACCAACCAACCGGCGCAGTCCTGGTTGTCGGCGCGGGGATTGGCGGAATGCAAGCATCGCTCGATCTCGCGGACGCCGGTTTTAAGGTGTACTTGCTCGACCGCGCGCCCGCGATTGGCGGACGAATGGCGCAACTCGACAAAACATTTCCGACGAACGATTGCGCGATGTGCATCATGTCGCCGAAACTCGTCGAGACCGGACGCCATCTCAACATCGAAATCATCACGACCGCCGATTTGGAAAAAGTTGAAGGCGAGCCGGGAAATTTCACCGCGACGATTCGCGAGCATCCGCGTTACGTTGATCTTTCGAAATGCACCGGGTGCGGCGATTGCGCGGCGAAATGTCCGATCACTTTGCCGGATGAATTTAATACCGGGATGAGCGCGCGCAAAGCGATTTACAAATTGTATCCGCAAGCGATTCCGAACGCGTTCGCGATTGAAAAGCGCGGCATCGCGCCGTGTCGCGACGCGTGCCCCGCGCATCAACGCGCGATGGGTTATATCGCGCTGATTCGCGAACGCCGGTTCGCCGACGCGTATCGCGTGATCAAAGAAGACAATCCGTTTCCCTCGATTTGCGGACGCGTCTGCATCGCGAAATGCGAGACCGCGTGCAATCGCGCGCAGTTCGATGCGCCGGTTGCGATTCGCGATTTGAAACGTTTCGTCGCGGATTGGGCGTGGAATCAGTCAGCAGTCAACAGTCAACAGTCAACAGTCGTCAGTCAACAGTCGTCAGTCAATTCCCAATTACCACTTACCAATTACCAGGTCGCAATCATTGGCTCCGGTCCCGCCGGGATGACCTGCGCGGCAGACCTGGTGCGACAAGGTTATGGCGTTACCGTGTTCGAAGCGTTGCCGGTCGCGGGCGGAATGATGCGCGTCGGCGTGCCGAATTTTCGCTTGCCGTACGACCGCGTGCAAAAAGAGATTGACGACATTCTCGCGCTTGGCGTCGAACTAAAATTGAACACGCGCATTGATGATGTCGAAAAACTTTTCGTGGATGGATTCGATGCGGTCTTCTTCGCGGCTGGTTCACATCGCGCGCGCAAACTGCCGATCCCCAACGCGAATCATCCCGACGCGATCCTCTCGTTGGATTTGTTGCGCGATACGAGTTTGGGAATTTCAGAATCAGGGAATCCCCAATCTGAAATCTGCAATTTGAAATCTAAAGTTGCGAATCGCCGCGTCCTGGTTTTGGGCGGCGGCGCAGTCGCGGTGGACGCGGCGACGACCGCGCGACGACTCGGCGCGTTCAGCGTTGCGATGGCTTGCCTCGACGCGCGCGCGACAATGCCCGCGACAAAAGAGGATTTGGCGCAAGCTGACTAAGAGGGCATTGCGATTTATCCGTCGCGATCGTTCAAACGCGTCGTCGTCGAAAATGGAAAAATCACCGGCGTCGAATGTGTCAACGTCAAATCGTTCGCGTTCGATAAAGATGGACGACTTGCGCTCGAAACACATCCGAACACCGAACACCTTCTCGAATGTGACACGGTAATTTTCGCGATTGGGCAAGGTCCCGATCTCGCGCCGATTCAAAATTCGCAAGGCGCGCAACAAACGCCGCGGCGCACGCTCGCGGTGAATCCCGAAACGCTTGCAACCGGGCGACCTGGTTTGTTCGCCGGCGGCGACGCGGTTACCGGCGTTGGTTTCATCATTGACGCGATTGCCGCCGGACATCGCGCCGCAAATTCGATTCAGACATATCTCAGTCGTCGGTCAACAGTCAACAGTCAACAGTTACCAATTACCAATTCAGTCGTGAAATTATCGCGCGACGAAATCACCGCGCGCGTTGAAACCGGCAAGGTAACAAAACGCGAGCGTGTCGAACGGAAATGGATTGATGCCGGGACGCGCGTGCACTCGTTCGAAGAATTTGCATTGCCGATGTCGGAAGAGGAAGCGGTCGCGGAGGCGCAACGCTGTCTCGAATGTGGTGTGTGTTCCGAGTGCCTCGAATGTGTGTACGCGTGTCGCGCTGGCGCGGTCAATCACGCGGCGATTGAAGCGACGCGTGAACTGCAAGTCGGCGCGGTGATTCTCACACCTGGTGTCGAGCCGATTGATTTACGTGCCCCTTCGACTTCGCTCAGGGTGGGCTATCGTCCCGAGTACGGTTACGGGCGTTACCCGAACGTCGTTACGTCGCTCGAGTTCGAACGCTTTTTGTCCGCAACCGGTCCGACCCAGGGTGTTGTCGCGCGACCGAGCGATGGCGCGCATCCGAAAAAAATCGCGTGGATTCAATGCGTTGGTTCGCGCGATTGCGCGCGCGACCAGGGCTATTGCTCTTCGATTTGTTGTATGTACGCGACGAAAGAAGCGGTCATTGCGCGCGAGCATAGCGCGGAGATCGCGCCGACAATTTTTTATCTCGACATTCGCGCGTACGGCAAAGAGTTCGACCGCTACATCGAGCGCGCGAAAAACCAGGGCGTCCGTTACATTCGCTCGATGGTCAGCGCGATTGAACCTGGTGCGAACGGAAATTTGAATGTGCGTTACGCGCTCGACGATGGACCCAAGACCGAAGAATTTGAAATGGTCGTGTTGTCGGTCGGCGTGAAACCGAGCGCGGAAACGCGCGCGCTCGCGCAACGCCTCGGCATCGCGTTGAATGAGTACGGTTTCACGGAATCCATTTCGTTCGCGCCAACCGCGACCTCGCGACCTGGTATTTTTGTCGCGGGCACATTCCGCGAACCGAAAGATATTCCAGAGACGGTCATCGAAGCATCCGCCGCCGCCGCGTGCGCGTCGCAATTGCTCGCGTCCGCGCGTGGAACGCTCGCGCGCGTCAAAACGTATCCGCCCGAACGCGACGTGGCGGAAGAAGAACCGCGCGTCGGCGTGTTCGTGTGTCATTGCGGCATCAACATTGGCGGAGTCGTGCGCGTGCCGGAAGTCGTCGAGTTTGCAAAGACGTTGCCGGGTGTCGTGTACGCGGAACACAATCTCTACACCTGTTCGCAAGATACGCAAGCGCGTATCAAGGCGCGCATCGAAGAAAATCATCTGAATCGCGTCGTCGTCGCGAGTTGCACGCCGCGCACGCACGAGCCCTTGTTCCAGGATACATTGCGCGAAGCGGGATTGAACCCTCACCTGTTCGAACTCGCGAATATCCGCGAGCAAGACGCGTGGGTGCATCGCGGCGATCGCGACGCGGCGACGCGCAAAGCGCAAGACCTGGTCGCGATGATGGTCGCGCGCGCGCAACACGACTCGCCGTTGTATCGCCTCGTGTTCGACATCAATCCGCGCGCGCTCGTGATCGGCGGCGGATTTGCCGGAATGACTGCGGCGTTGACGATTGCGGAACAGGGGCACGATGTTTTCCTGGTCGAGCGCGACGCCGAGCTGGGCGGACACGCGCGGCACATTCAGTTTGCAGTGAACGGTGAACAGTCAACAGTCAACTGTGTGGATGTGCAAGCAATGTTGCACGACACGATTGCGCGTGTGATGGAACATCCGCGCGTGCACGTTTACACGCGCGCAGAAATCAATGATGTTGCCGGTTATGTCGGACGATTTGTTTCGCGGATTCACCTCGCGGATGAAGACGCGAACATCGCGCTCGATCACGGCGCAATCGTCGTCGCGACCGGCGCGCGCGCCGCGACGCCGCGCGAGTATTTGTATGGCATGGACAACCGCGTGATCACTCAGCAAGATTTGGAATCGCTGATCATCAATCGAAAATCAGAAATCGAAAATCAAAAATCAATCGTGATGATTCAATGCGTCGGCTCACGCGACGAATCGCGCGCGTACTGCTCGCGCATTTGCTGTCAACAGGCAATCAAGAACGCGCTCAAGTTGAAGGAACTGAATCCGCAAACGCAAATCGTCGTGTTGTATCGCGACCTGCGCGCGTACGGCTTCAAAGAAGATTTGTATCGCCGCGCGCGCGAGCAAGGTGTTTTGTTTCTGCCGTACGAATTGGATGCCAAGCCGAACGTCGCAATCGCGAATGACAAACTGCGCGTTACTGCGCGCGCCGCGTTCGCTCCGAATGGAAAAATCGAACTCGAACCCGACCTGGTTGTGTTGAGCGCGGGCATCGAGCCGAACGATAACGCGCCGCTCGCGCAACTCTTAAAAGTGCCGCTGACCCAGGATGGATTTTTTCTCGAAGCGCACGCGAAACTGCGCCCGCTCGATTTCGCCGCCGATGGAATTTTTCTCGCCGGACTCGCGCACTCGCCGCGCGCGCTCGACGAATCGATCGCGCAAGCGCAAGGCGCGGCGATTCGCGCCGTCGCGCTCTTGTCACAAAAACAACGCGAAGCCGTCGCGACCGTCGCGACCGTGAACGAACGCCTGTGCGCGGGATGCGGCTTGTGTGTCGAGATGTGTCCGTACGGCGCGCGCGCGCTCGACGCGGACGCGCACATCGCGCAAGTGAACGCGGCGCTGTGCCAGGGTTGCGGCGCGTGCGTAACCGCGTGTCCGAACGGCGCATCGCAACAACGCGCGTTCGAAATGCCGCAAGTGTTTGCGATGATTGAAAACGCAGTCGCGTAAAACGTAAAATGGAGTACGCAATGTCGGACAATAATCACGAACCTCGCATCGTCGCGTTTCTGTGTAATTGGTGCACGTACACCGGCGCGGATTTAGCCGGCACATCGCGTCTGCAATATCCGCCGAACGTTCGCATCATTCGATTGATGTGTAGTGGCGCGGTGGATCCGGTGTATGTGTTAAAGCCACTGCTCGACGGCGCGGATGGCGTGTTGATTGGCGGCTGTCATCCCGGCGATTGTCATTATCAATCCGGGAATTACAAAGCGCGCCGGCGTTTCGCGGTTTTGCAAGAAACGCTCGACGAACTGGGTTTCGATAAAGACCGTGTGTGGTTGCGCTGGATTAGCGCGAGCGAAGGCGCGCAATTCGCGGACACAATTCGAGAAATGACCGCGATGTTGAAAAGCAAGTTGGATAGTGCGATAGTTGGTTAGTTGGTTAGTTGCCTAGTCGCGATTGATGGCAACTATCAAACTATCAAACCATACAACTATTCAACTAGGAAACAAACGATGCCAGGGCTGAATCAAGTTGATGTTAAACACATCGAAAGAATTTTGAATATCGTGTTGGACGACGCGCGTCCGCCGGTGGGACGGTGTCGTTTGCTGTCGAGCGGATTCGCGCCGTATCACACTTTGCAACTCGCGGAAAATGTTTCTGGATTCAAAGGATGTATCGGTTGCGGCAATTGCATTGACGCGTGCCCAATGCTCGCGCGCGAACCGCGTCGCCGCGCGCGCACGCCGCAACGCACCTCGTTCGCGCTCGAAGCGTTGGTCGCGGACGATTGCGACCGGTGCGATAACTGTGTCCTGGTTTGTCCGCAAGTGGACACGACCATCAAACAGTACATCGTCAATACCAGGATGGTCGAGGGGATGGCGCGACTCGTAAAAAATTTAGAGCGCGAAGAATTTTTGATTTTCGATTTCTGGTTTACAAATTCTGGAGTCGAGCGTTTACGCGGTTATTCGCCCGGACCAACAACCCGCTAAAGCGTCGAGTCCAAGAATCGTAAATCGAAAATCGAAAATGGAGTTGTGATGGACGACCAGAAATTCATCAACATTTTCATAATGGACAAACACTATCGCGTCCCGGCATCGCTGACGATTATGCGCGCGTTCGAGTACGCCGGGTACAAGATGATTCGCGGCGTGGGTTGTCGCGGCGGATTTTGCGGCGCGTGCGCGACGGTCTATCGAATGAGCGGCGATAGCAAATTGTCCGTCGCGCTCGCATGCCAAACCGTCGCGCAAGACGGGATGCGGCTCGCGCAAATTCCATCGTTCCCCGCGAACAAGATGCGGTACGATTTCGCGTCGCTCGATGCGGACGGCGCGCGCTTGCTGGAAATTTATCCCGAACTGGAATTGTGTAAAGGATGCAACACTTGCACCAAAGCATGTCCCCAGGAATTGCAAGTGATGGAATATGTCGCGGCAGGTTTGCGCGGCGACATCGCGCAAATGGCGGATTTGAGTTTCGATTGTATCGTGTGCGGATTGTGCACCGTGCGTTGTCCCGGCGAACTCGCGCCGTACAACATCGCACTGCTCGCGCGGCGCATTTACGGCGCGCGCCTCGCGCCACGCGCGCGGCATCTTGAATCGCGCGTCGCCGAAATTCGCGCGGGCAAATGGGATGCGGCAGTGCGCGAGTTGAAAACGTTGCCGCTGGATGAGTTGAAGCGGCGGTACAACGAACGCGAGATTGAAACGTAAAACGTGATGCGTGATACGTGAATTTCACGCATCACGTATCACTGTCAAGGTGTACGATGGACTTTACTTTGTCCGAAGAACTGCAAATGATTCGCGACATGGCGCGCGATTTTGTAATGAACGAGTTACTGCCGATTGAGCGCGAGGTGCTCGTGCGCGACGCGCAACCGGGCGGCGCGCGTCCTGAGCAAAGTCGAAGGATGCCGATTCCGCGTGAGAAAATGGTCGCGCTGAAAACGAAAGCGGTCGAGCAAGGGTTGTGGGCGATGAACGCGCCGGAGGAATTTGGCGGCGGCGGGTTGAGCGCGCTGGGCGGATGTTTGGTCGCGGAAGAACTTGGCAAGTCGTTTGTGGATTTCGATTTTGGTGATGTGCCGCCGCAATTGTTCGACGCGAACGCCGAGCAACGCGAGAAATTTTTGAAACCGATAATTGCCGGTGAAAAAGAAATTGCATTTGCCGCGCGCGAACCGGACGGCGATGAAATCACCACGCGCGCGACGCACGATGCCGAGGGCTGGGAATTGAACGGCATAAAAATCGCGGTGCAAGCCGATCTGTTTTTGGTCATCGCGCAAACGGACGCGGGCGCGACGTGCTTTATCGTCGAACACCAAGTTACCCAAGACGGAAAATTGGTTTTGCAAAAAACGCGCGTGCCCGATTCAAACGTGCTGGGCGAAATCGGTGGCGCGTTCGCGCTCGGCAAAAAATATCGGAACGCAAATTTGGTGCGCGCAGGGGCGCGCAAGGTTGGCGTTGCATCGCGCTTGTTGGAACTGAGCGCGCAGTACGCGCGCGATTGGAAAGCGTTGGGACAATCGCTCGCGGTGCGCCCCGCCGTGCAACGCTGGCTCGCGGAAATGGCAATCGAAATTGACGCGGCGCGCTGGCTCATTTATCGCGCGGCAGTCGCGAATGATGCGAACCAGGACGCCAAAGCCGACGCGATGCGCGCGCACTTGTTCGCCTCCGAAACCGCGCAACGCGCGCACGACCGCACGATTGAAATTTACGGCGGACCCGCGCCAATGATGCCGCGCGTCAATCGCGATGAACAAATTTTAGAACTCGAACGATTTCAAATTGCGAATAGTTTGATGCAATAATTTTCGATTGCCGATTTTCAATTTTCGATTCTGAAAAACGCAAATCGAAAATAACCCGGAGGTGTGCGATGACAACTCGAATGATGTTGAATGTGAAAAACAATGACACACTCGACACGGTGCGCGATTTTTTGAAATCGCTGTTGGAATTGCGCGTTGTGGAAATGTTGCTCGTGCCGCTCGAAGTGCCGACCGCCGACCGCGTAACGCCGATTCTGGTGCAAGACCCGCAAGACCTGAACACGGCGAACCCGCTCGCGCCGGTGATGCGCGTCAACACCGCGGCGGTCATTGCGCGTTTGCAACGCGGCGACGGCGCGCATCGCATCGGCGCGGTTCTGCGTCCGTGCGAATTGCGCGCGACGATTGAACTCGCCAAGTACGGGCGCGTCAATCTCGACCGGCTGATGCTCATCGGCATTGATTGTATGGGCACGTACGAGTCGAACGATTACGCGCAAATCGCGCGCGCCTCCACGCGCAATCAATCGCCGACCGATGAAATGTTGCGCTGGACGCGGCAAGGTCCGATCGCGCCGTATCGTTTGCGAAACGCGTGCCAAATGTGCGAACAGTTCATCCCCGAAAATGCCGACATCGCGATTGACCTGGTCGGCATGAATGTGCGCGAGCGTTTGATGATCGAAGCGCGCGATGATCTCGCGGAA
This sequence comes from Chloroflexota bacterium, assembly GCA_016223105.1. GTDB lineage: Bacteria > Chloroflexota > Anaerolineae > UBA4142 > UBA4142 > JACRPR01. Next base: position 48,415 of record JACRPR010000040.1, read on the forward strand.
AATTTGCATTTGCCGGTCGGCGATGTGAGCGGACGCGATAAAGCGGTGGCGCGTTTGCATTTGATTCGCCATCATCGCCGCGAAAAAGCGACGACCGACGCGATGCAAATGTTGAAAGATATTCCGGCATTGCTGGGTCTCATCGCGCCGTGCACGGCGTGCGCGGAATGTGTCGAGTCGTGCCCGTTCTGCGATACAAACGCGTTCACGCCCAAGCCCGCGCAAGAAGCGCACACCGATCGTCTGCGCGATTGGCCCTCGGGCGAAACCTGGTCGGCGCGTGGACACGCGCTTGGACCGATTGGCGATTTGATCGCGTGGGGACGCCGCGCCGCGTCGTGCGTGCAATGCGGAATGTGCGAATCGGCTTGCCCGCGCGATGTGCCGCTCACCGCGTTGCAAAGCGTCCTGGGTCGGCGCGTGCAAGAAGAATTTCATTACATCCCAGGTCGAAGCGTTACCGAAAAATTGCCGTGGGCGGTGGCATAAATTCGTAATTCTTAATTCTAAATTCGTAATTCAAAATCGCGCGAATTGAATTGCGAATTCCGAATTCCGAATTAAGAATTTGAGGTCGCTATGACAACTCGCGGTTTGTGGCAAGTCAACAACAACGACCCGCTCGGCGCGACGCGCGATTTTCTGCGCGCGTTGCTCGACCAAAAAATTGTGGCGGCGTTGCTCGTGCCGATGCACGGCGCGCGCGATGCGGTGATGCCCGCGCTCGTCAAACATTCGTCGCGGCTCGACCGCGCGGATCCGTTCGCGCCGGTGATGGCGTTCAATTCCGCGCGCCTCGTCGCGATGCTCACGCGCGAGAGCATCAATGTAAAAATTGGCGTTGTGCTCCGCGCGTGTGAAATTCGCGCGCTGATCGAACTCGTGAAATTTCATCAAGCGAAACTCGACAACACGGTGATAATCGGCGTGGATTGTTTTGGCACGCTCGATTTTGCGAAATACCAGGACGCGCGCGATGCAATGCCGGATTTGCCCGCGCGATTTTTCGCGCAAGCGCGCAACGGCAACGTCGCGGGACTCGCGTGGCGCGACGCGTGCGCGACGTGCGAATATCCGACGCCAGCGCACGCGGATATCGCGATCGGTTTTATCGGCATAGACAATTCGCAAATGCTCGTTATCGAAACGCGTCCAGAGATCGCGGAGCAACTCGATCTGCACGCGGATTCGACCGGCGCGGAAGCGCGCAACGCGGTGCTGGCGAATTTGATCACCCTGCGAACCACCGCGCGCGATGAAACGATCAAGCAATTTCACGATGCGATGCGCGCGAACGGTGGCGCGGCGAGTTATTTCGCCAACTGTCTTGAATGTACCAATTGCATGAACGCGTGTCCGATTTGTTATTGCAAAGAATGTTTCTTTCGCACCGCGAACGCGGAACACGCGCCGCGCGAATTATTGCGCTCCGCCGAACGGCACGGCGCGCTCACGATGCCACCCGACGCGGTGTTGTTTCAACTCACGCGCCTCAATCACATGGCGACGAGTTGCGTCGGATGCGGAATGTGCCAAGCCGCGTGTCCGCAAAACATTCCACTCACCGCGCTGTTTCGCGCGGTCGGCGCGCGCGCGCAGAAAATTTTTGATTACGCACCAGGTCGCGATGTGAATGAGAAACCGCCGTTTATGGAATTTCGGCGGGACGAGTTGTTGCAGATTGGGGAAAGCCGGTAAATGATTTTCGATTTTTGATTTTAGATTTGACGATTGTGCGAGACCTGGATTCGACGCTTTAGCGGGTTGTTCGCTTGCGATCGAACCGCGTAAACGCTCGACTCCAATATTCCCGAACAGTGTGATCGTTAAATCGAAAATCAAAAATCGGCAATTGGATGAACTATGCCAAACAGCGCACTCGTAATCGGCGGCGGTATCGCCGGAATTCAAACCGCGCTCGATATCGCGGATGCCGGGTTTCATGTGTATCTCGTCGAAAAAGAACCGAGCGTCGGCGGGCGAATGGCGCAACTCGACAAAACATTTCCGACGCTCGATTGTTCCGCGTGCATCCTCACGCCGAAAATGGTGGATGTCGCGCGCCATCCCAACATCGAACTCATTACGTACTCTGAAGTTTGCAATATCACAAATGGCGCAAGTGACTTTTACGCGACAATCAAAAAGAAACCGCGTTACGTTGACACCAACAAATGTACCGGTTGCGGCAGTTGTGCGGAGGCGTGTCGTTTGAAGGGACGCGTGACCGATACGTTCAACGCGGGGATGGGCAAACGTTCCGCGATCTATGTTCCGTTTCCGCAAGCCGTTCCGCTCAAGTACACCGTGGATCCGACGCAATGCGTTTATCTCACGCGCGGCGTGTGCGGCAAAACGTTTTTGTGCAAAGACGCGTGCAAAGCGGACGCGATTGATTTCACGCAAAAAGAAGAAATCGTCGAGTTGAATGTCGGCGCGATTGTCGTCGCGACCGGGTTCGATCCGTTCGACGCCGCACTCAAACCGGAACTGGGTTACGGAATTTATCCGAACGTCATCACGTCTCTGCAATTTGAACGCTTGTCGTCCGCGTCTGGTCCGACTGCCGGAAAAATTTTGTTGAACGGCAAAGAACCGCGCGAGGTCGTGTTCGTGCAATGCGTCGGCTCGCGCGATGTGACGACCGGCAATCTGTATTGCTCGCGCGTTTGCTGTATGATTACCGCGAAGCACGCGCACCTGGTCAAAGATAAAATTCATGACGCGAACGTTACGATTTTTTACGCGGACATGCGCGCGTTCGGCAAAGGGTTTGAAGAATTTTACGACCGCGTGCGCGCGGAAGGCGTCAACTATCGGCGCGGATACGTTTCCGAAATTTACGCCGCCGGCGGGCAGACGCCCAAACGCGATGGCAAACTTGTCGTGCGTTCCGAAGACACGCTCATCGGCAAGCCCATCGAAACGACTGCCGATCTGGTCGTGTTGAGCGTCGGTCTCGTGCCGCGCGTCGAAACGAACACGCTCGCGCAGATTTTACAGCTCACAAATTCTAGCGACGGTTTTCTGGCGGAGGCGCATCCGAAAATGTTGCCGGTGGACACAAAAATAAACGGTGTTTACCTCGCGGGCGTCGCGCAAGGGCCGAAAGATATTCCCGACGCGGTCGCGCACGCGAAGGCGGCGGCGAGCGCGGCGATTGTGCGCTTACGCAGTCGTCAGTCGTCAGTCGCCAGTCAACAGTGAACAGTGAACTGTTGACTGACTACTTGGAGTTAAAATGTTCGACACGGAATCACTCGTCCAACAATACGAACTGACCGCATGTATTCAATGCGGCAAATGCACCGGCGGTTGTCCGATCGCGCTCAAGAGCGCGTTGAATCCGCGCGCACTCGTCTATCAAATGTTACGCGGCGAAGAATTTGAACTCGTGTCGCGCGGCGAGTTGTGGGATTGCACGACGTGCGCGACGTGCGGCTTGCGTTGTCCCAAAGGCGTCAAAGCGGTTGACCTGATTATCGCGTTGCGCGCGCAGTGGATCGAAAGCGGAAAAATTCCGACGACGCTTCGCGCACCGCTCACCGCGACGTTGAACCAGGGCAACCCGCTCGTCTTGCCACGCGAAGATCGCTCGCTGTGGGCGGATGGCTTGAACGTCAAAAATGTCGCGGATGGCGCGGGGATCGCAATGTTCACTTGTTGCGAAAACGCGTACGACCCGCGCGTGCAAGCGATGCCGCGCGCGCTCGTGAATTTGTTACGCGCGGCGAACCAGGATTTCGGTACGCTCGGTCTCGACGAGCAATGTTGCGGCAGTGAAGTGCGGCGCATCGGCGAAGCCGGTTTGTTCGAATACTTGCGCGACGACAACCTCGAAAAATTTCGCGCCGCGCGCGTATCGAAAATGGTAACAACTTCGCCGCATTGTTTCAACGTTTTCAAAAACGAGTACGGCAAACACGCAATCCCGGTTGAACATTACACGCAAACGCTCGCGCATTTGATCGCGGACGGCGCGCTGAAATTTTCAAAAAAGTTTCAAGCGACGATCACGTACCAAGACCCGTGCTTTCTCGGCAAGCAAAATGGAATTTACGATGAGCCGCGCGCGATTTTGAAAGCGATCCCCGGCGCAAAGTTTGTCGAGATGGATCGCTCGCGCGAACGAAGCGTATGTTGCGAGGGCGGCGGCGGGCGAATGTGGCTCGAAGGCACGAATAGCCAAGTCCGACTCGCGAACGATCGCATCGCGCACGCGCTCGACACCGGCGCGAACATTCTCGCGACCGCGTGCCCGTTCTGTTTTCTTACCTTGAGCGACGCGGTGATCGCGACCGGCAACGAAGAAAAAATCAAGGTGATGGATATTCTCCAAATTGCGAATGCGGCAATCTGAATTATGATTTAGGATTGTGTTGGATTCGACGCTTTAGCGGGTTGTTGGTCAAGCGAGTAACCGCGTAAACGCTCGACTCCATCACTTGCGTTCCGCATAATCGGATTTTGCGCGCACACCAAATCATAAATCGAAAATCGAAAATGCTATGAAATCCCAAATCGGCGTTTACATTTGTCATTGCGGTTTGAATATCGCGAACACGGTGGACGTGGAGCAGGTGCGCGAGTTTGCGCGCATCTTGCCGAACGTCGCGATCGCGCGCAACTATACGTATATGTGCTCCGACCCAGGTCAAGCGTTGATCACGAACGACATTCGCGACCTGGGATTGACGCACGTCGTCGTCGCGTCGTGTTCGCCGCGGATGCACGAGCCAACTTTTCGCGCGACGATCCATAAAGCCGGGTTGAATCCGTACGTGTTAGAGATGGCGAACATTCGCGAGCAATGTTCCTGGGTTCATTCGGATCGCACGCTCGCGACACTCAAGGCGATGGATTTGATCGCGTCGGCGGTTGCGAAGGTCGCTCTGCTCGTGCCATTGCAAGAGCGCGAGGTCAAGGTCACTCAATCTGCGCTCGTGATCGGCGGCGGTATCGCGGGAATGACTGCCACGCTCGATATTGCGAACGCCGGCTTCCAGGTTTGTCTCGTCGAAAAGCAAACACACCTCGGCGGACGCGTCGCGCAACTCGACACAACATTCCCAACCCAGGAACGCGTCGCCGATTTGCTCGCGCCCGTGTTGCGCGCGATAACGACGCATCCCAACATTCGCGTCATTACGAACGCGGACGTTGAAAAAGTGGATGGGTTCATCGGCAATTTTCGCGCGACGATTCGCGCGCGCCCGACGTTCGTTGACGCGATGAAATGCGACGCGTGCGGGAAATGCGTGGACGCGTGCCCGGTGAATGTGCCGGACGCGTTCGACGCGAATCTCACGACGCGCCGCGCGATCTATCGCGCGCCGGATGCGCGATTCGTGATCGACGCGCGCGCGTGTTCGTTTGTGCAGGATCGCGTCTGCCGATCCGATCCACGTTGCGCGGCGGTGTGTGATCGCAACGCGATTGATTTTTCGCAAACCGAAAATCTGGTCGAGATCAACATCGGCGCGATCATCGTCGCGACCGGTGCGGCAACTTTCGACGCGACGAAAAAACCGGAACTGGGATTCGGCACGTACTCGAACGTGATCACCTCGTTGCAATTCGAGCGGCTTGCCGCGCGCCAGGAATTGCAATCGGTGAAGGATGTCGTGTTCGTCTCCTGCGTCGGCTCGCGCGATGCGACGACCGGCAATACCTATTGCTCGCGCGTCTGTTGTATGGTCAACGCGAAACAAGCGCGGCGCATCCAGGAAAAATTTCCCGACGCGCGCGTAACTGTGTTTTACGCGGACGTGCGCGCGTTCGGCAAAGGGCACGAAGAATTTTACGACGCGGTTCGCAAAACCGGCGTGCGCTATCGGCGCGGGTACGTGTCCGAAATTTTCGCCGCAGGCGGGCAGACGCCCAAACGCGATCAAAAATTGATCGTGCGCGCGGAAGACACGCTGATTCAAAAACCAATCGAAGTTTCTGCCGACCTGGTTGTGCTGGGAATCGGAATGACGCCGCGCGCGGAGACGAACGAAATCGCGAATGTGCTGGGCTTGCCGCGTTCGGGCGATGGATTTTTGTTGGAGATTCATCCGAAACTGCGCCCGGTCGAAACCGCGGTGGATGGAGTTTTTCTCGCGGGCGCGTGCCAGGGACCAAAAGACATCGTGGACACGATCGCGCAAGCGCGCGCGGCGGCATCGTCCGCGTTCGCGTCGTTGTGTCGCGGGCAAGTGAAAATCGAATCCGCGACCGCGCGCGTGGATGAAGAGGTGTGCGCGGGTTGCGGCTTGTGCGTCGCGACGTGTCCGTACGGCGCGCCCGCATTGATCGCGCGCACGGGCACTGCGCGCGTAAACCAGGTCTTGTGTAAAGGATGCGGCGCGTGCGAAGCCGCGTGTCCATCGAAAGCGATCCAGGTGATGCAATGCACACCGCGCCAAGTGCTTGCCCAGATCGCGGTGTTGGCGTAGGGCAAATTTCCAATTTGCCACACAGACAGGAGTCAAAATGGTTTGCCTCGAATTAACGGTGCGCGAAGCGGAATTGATGCATCGCATTGTGAACAACCATCTCGCGGAAGTGCGCGCGGAAATTACCGCCGGCAAAATTGTGGATCTCGATGATCTGCTCACGTTTGAAGAGACCGCGCTCGCACACATTTTGGATGTGCTTTCCAAACAAGGCACGGGTTGTTGCGCCGAGCAGTACGGCGGCTATCCCGAATGAAAGGACGTGCAAGATGTTCAATCTCGAATTGAGTCCGCGCCAAGCCGCGGTGCTTCACAAAATTCTGCAATCGTATCATTCCGATTTGCAATTGGAAATTTCGGATATGGACATTGAGGGTTTGAGTGAAGTGCTCATCGCCGAAGAAAACGCGGTCAATCAAATTCTCGCAGAGTTGGACGCGGCAGGTTTCGCGTTGACGATGGAAACCGGCGAATACGCGGGTTGAATCGCGATGGAAAATTCCGCGCGCAAAATTCTCGCGGTGCTCGGCGGACTCGGCACGCTTGTTCACGCGGAGCACACCGCCGAACTCGCGTGCCATTTGTGCGAAGGGCGCAGAGCCGACCTGGTTTTGGGTTACCCGATTATCGTCCCGCTCACCGCCGCGCTCGATGCGCGCTTGCCGACCCAGGAACGCGCGGCGCAGGACGCGATTGAATGTGGCTTGCGCGCGGTCGCGCAACGCAATTGTCGCGCGACAATCCATGTCGTGCGTCATCGCGATCCGGCGGAGGCGATCCTCGAACTCGCGCGCGATGAACGCGCGGATGTCATTGTGCTGGGCATTCACGTCAATCCGAACGTCCCGCGCGATTATGATCGCGCTGAAACCGCCGAGGACGAAATTTTGCGCCGCGCCGAATGTGAAGTGATTATAGACCGCGAACCGTTGTTAATTTCAGATGTATGATTTCAGATTCCAAATTTTTACCGTCATTGCGAGCGAAGCGAAGCAATCCCCAATTTGCTACGCGGAGATTGCTTCGCATAAACCGCTCGCAATGACACACTGAAATCTGAAATGGAGTTGCAATGTACACACCAGAAATGCGCGAATCCATCGCGAAGGTGGAAGCGAGCCGCGCGCGCCGAATGAGCGAACGGCATCCCAGTCTCGCGCCGGACGAACGCCAGGACATTCTCAAAAAATTTCATCCCGATTTTATCGCGGACGCATTTCGCGCGCTCCGCGTCGGCGCGAATCGCGGCGACAAAACGCCGAACGAACTCGCGGACGTGCTCGAAGCGCGTTCGCCGATTGACTCGCCCGCGTTCGACTTGAATCGCGTGGACATCGAAACCGATGTGTTGATTATCGGCGGCGGCGGCGCAGGCGCGTGCGCGGCTCTGCTCGCGCAACAAGCCGGTGCGCGCGTTCTGCTCGCGACCAAATTGCGTTTCGGCGACGCGAACACGATGATGGCGCAAGGCGGCATCCAAGCCGCCGACAAGGAAAACGATTCGCCCGCGCAACATTATCTCGATGTGATCGGCGGCGGCGGATTCGCGAACGATCCCGACCTGGTGGATGCGCTCGTGAGCGACGCGCCGATGGTGATCGCGTGGCTCGAATCGCTTGGCGTGATGTTCGAGAAAACGCGCGACGGCGAAATGGTAACGATTCACGGCGGCGGCACATCGCGCAAACGGATGCACTTTAGCCGCGATTATTCCGGCGCGGAAATTATGCGCGTCCTGCGCGATGAAGTCCGCAATCGCGATTCGATTCGCGTAATTGAATTTGCGCCGGCAATCGAACTCGTACTCAACTCGCGCGGACAGTGCGCGGGTGCGATTTTGCAAAACATCGAAACCGGCGAGCATTTGCTCGCGCGCGCGAAAACGACAATCATCGCGACCGGCGGATCGGGGCGTTTGCATTATCAAAATTTTCCAACGACGAATCATTACGGCGCGACCGCCGATGGACTCGTGCTGGCGTATCGCGCCGGCGCGAAACTCGCGTTCATTGACACGATGCAATATCATCCGACCGGCGCGGCGTATCCCGAACAAATCCTGGGACAACTCGTTACCGAAAAAGTGCGCGGACTCGGCGCGCAAGTGTGCAATGCGGATGGCGAACAATTTGTCTATCCGCTCGAAACGCGCGATGTCGAATCCGCCGCATTCATTCGCGAATGTCGCGAACGCGGGCGCGGCATCAAAACGCCGACCGGACAATTCGGTGTGTGGCTCGACGCGCCGTTGATTGATCGGTTGCGCGGCGTGGGCACCATCGCGAAAGAATTACCGGCAATGGTGCGCCAATACAAACGTTTTGGAATTGACCTGGTCAAAGAACCGATCCTGGTTTATCCGACTCTGCATTATCAAAACGGCGGCGTCGCGATCAAACCGGATGGCGCGACGAGCGTGCCGAATTTATTTGTCGCCGGCGAAGCATCGGGCGGCGTGCATGGGCGCAATCGTTTGATGGGCAACAGTTTGCTCGATGTGTGTGTGTTCGGTCGCCGCGCCGGGATCGCGGCGGCGGAACGCGCGCGTGAATACCAGGATGGCGCCGCGCTCACGTTCGATCATCTCGCGCGCTGGGAACGCGCGCGCGCGGACGCCGGTTTGAACGATGGCATCGTCGCGCCGATCCTGTTGCCGGATTACACGCGGCACGGGCGCTGAACGTAGGGCAAATTTCTAATTTGCCCGGACGTGAGAAAATGATTATGCCAGACGTAAATCCGCTCGTCGCGATTCGCGACCAGGAACGCGCACTCGCGCAAAAAATTCGCGCGGCGCAAGAACGCGCCACTGCGCGCATTGCCGACGCGCGCGCGCGCGCGGACGCGCTCAAACAAACTGCGGAACGCGAAGGAGTGCGCGATGCGGACGCGCTCTATCAAGCCGGTTTGGAACGCGCGCGGGCACAAGCCGGTGAAATCGAAAAAAATGGTCAAGCGCAATCCGTCGCGCGCGCGGACGCGGGGCGCGCGCATTTAGCACGCGCGGTCGAATCCATCATCGCATTTGTTTTGCCGCGCGTTGAAAAATGAATCAACCATTTGTCATTTGAGAATTTACGATGATTGTCCCAATGTCCAAAATCCAAATCATCGGCACGCGCGCCGAACTCGATGCGACGGTGCGCGTCTTGCACGATGCGGGGGTCGTGCAGATCGAAGAAAAACCGGCGGCGGTCGACGCGTTGATCCTGGATGCGCGCGCGGCGCATCAACGCGACGGAATCACCGCGCTCGTTACGCGGCTCGATGCGTTGCTCGCGCTATTGCCCGTGGTCGCGCCAACGCAAATCGCGCGCCGCGATGATGTGGACGTGTTGATCGGACAAGTGAAAGCCGCGCTCGCACAACTCGACGCGCCCGCGCAAAACCTGGCGCGGCGACGCGATGATCTCGAAGCCGATCGCGTTACGTTGCCGCGTTATGCCAAGACGATGCGCCAACTGATGCCGCTGTCGGCTGAACTTGCGCTAATGCAAAATTACGAAACGGTCGCGCTATTGGTGGATCGCAAATTTAGCGCGGTGATCGAAATGGTGCGCGCGGAATTGCCCGCGCTGACGAACGATGAATTTGAAATGGTGTCGCGTGAAGTGGATCGCGACACGACCGCCGCGCTCTTAGTTTTTCCGCGCGCACACTCGACTGCGATCCACACCTTGCTCGGTCGCGAAAGTATTACGCAAGTGCGTTTGCCGGATGAGTTGGTCAATGTTCCTTTCAAAGAAGCGTTGGCGACGATTCAAGCGCGGCTCGCCGCGATTCCGGCGGAAGCGGAAAAAATTCAACACGAATTGCACGCGCTCGCGCGTGAGTGGCGCGCGCGGCTCGCCGCGTGGCGCGCGGTTCTGCGCGATCGCTTGCGTGAGATCGAGGTGCGCGAAAAATTCGGCGCGACCGAGTACGCGTTTGTCGCCGTCGGTTGGATGCCGCAAAAAAATGTTTCGGCGTTGCGCGATGCGTTGGCGCGCGCGGTCGGCGAAAATGTTTTGCTCGACGAATTGCCGCTCACCGCGCACGAACGCGAACACGCCCCGGTCGTGCTGGACAATCCGCGCGTCGCGCGACCGTTCGAGTTTTTGGTGCGCTTGATGGCACTGCCGCGTTACGGCACGATTGACCCGACGCCGATCATGGCGATCTTTTTACCGATTTTTTTCGGAATGATTTTGGGCGATGTCGCGTACGGCGCGCTCGTGCTCGGCGGCGTGATCTATTTTTTGCGGAAACCAAAATCGGACGGCATGCGAAATTTGCTCACGATCATGCTCTATTGCGCGTTGTGGTCAATCGCGTTTGGATTTGTGTACGGCGAATTTTTCGGCGAACTGGGCGAGCACATCGGACTGCATCCGTACTTTCCGCGCGGCGAAGCGGTTGTTCCGCTTTTTGCATTTTCGATTGCGTTCGGCATCGTGCAAATCGCGCTCGGGTTCGCGCTCGGAATTTATCAAGCGATCAAATTGCATCAACGCAACGAACTGCTCGACCGCATCGCCAAAGTGATCGCGCTGATCGCGATTTTAGCAATGGTCGCCGCGTCGTCTGGCGCGTTGCCGAAAGAAATGTTCACGCCCGCGCTCGCGCTGTTGATCGTCGGCACAGTGTTGTTGATGTACACGCTCGGTTGGATCGGTCTCTTGCTCGCGCCGATTGAAATTCTCGGCGTGGTCGGCAACATTTTGTCGTACTTGCGGCTCGCCGCGATTGGATTGTCGTCGGTGTATCTCGCAATGGTCGCGAACAAACTCGCCGGCATTTTCGGCAATGTGATCATCGGCGGCATCGTCGCCGGCTTGTTTCACGCGCTCAATCTCGCGCTCGGAATTTTGAGTCCGACGATTCAATCACTGCGTTTGCATTACGTTGAATTTTTTGGAAAATTTTTTGAAGGCGGCGGCGTGGAGTTTAAACCATTTCGACGCGAAGGAATTGGATGATGTCATTGCGAGCGAAGCGAAGCAATCCCCGCGCGACGGATTGGAGATTGCTTCACTTCGCTCGCAATGACAGTGCGAAGGAGGTTACGATGATGCAGGATCCGCAAGCACAATTGGTGCAAATGTACATCGAAGAATTTTTGCGCGAAAAAAATCACACCTGGGACAGCGTGTGTCATCTCGCGGACAAAGCCGAGGCGAAACGCTTGATGATCGAGGCGTCCACCTACGCGGCGATCAAAGCCGCAGAGGTCGGCGCGCGCGCGAACGTCATTCACGAATTGCACGGCACGGTGCAGATGTAGGGCAAATTTATAAATTTGCCTGACGACCTGGGAGGCGATATGGAAACAGGTTTGCTCGCGATTGGCGCGGGACTCGCAGTGGGCTTGGCGGCGATTGGCACCGGACTCGCGCAAGGGCGCATCGGTTCGGCGGGCGCGGGCGCGATTGCCGAAAAGCCGGAACTCGTCGGCACGATGATCATTTTGCTCGCGATTCCCGAAACGATGATCATCCTGGGATTCGCGGTCGCCGCGATCATTTTGCTCGTCAAGTAATTTCAAATTTCATATTTCAAATTGCAAATTAACAATCTGAAATTTGAAATTTGAAATCTGAAATTGTTGGAGGATGCGTGCCTCTCGCAAATATCCTGCGCGCGATGCAAACGCAAGCCGATGCGGAGATCGCGCGCATCACGGACGCGGCGGAGTGCGAAGCGGAGCAGTTGATCGCCGAAGCCGAAACACAGGCGACCGCGATTCGCGCGCGGCATCGCGCGCGTGTCGAGCCACTGCTCGCGACGGAAGCCGCGGCGATTTTGAATCGCGCGAAACTCGGCGCGTTGCGCGAGTTGGCGAACGCGCGCGAACACTTGTTGAACGACGCGTTCGCGCAGGCGCACGCGCAACTCGCGTCCATGCGCGGGTCGAACCACTACGCCGCGATTTTTCGCGCGCTCGCGCGCGAGGCGATTCAGAATTTGAACGGCGATCTCGTCGCGCGCGTCGATCCGCGCGATGTCGCGCTCGCGCACGCGACCTTGACCGCGCTCAACGCGAATGTCGCGATTGAGACCGCGCCGATTCCGCTCGGCGGACTCGAACTGCACACGCGCGACGGGCGCATCGTGATCGTCAACACGTTGTCCGCGCGGCTCGAACGCGCGCGCGAAACGTTGCGCGGTCCGGTCGCGCGGATTCTGGTGGGAGAGATTGAGAGATAAAGAGATTCGCAGAGCGTCTCTCAATCTCTTAATCTCTTGAATTATGGATACCGACTACGATTACCCCAACGCGCGTCTGCGCGCGATGAAAAGTCGTCTGCTCACGCGCGCGCAGTACGCGGAATTATTGGAAGCCGCGAACGTCGAAGCGGTCGTCGCGCAACTCGCGCACACCGCGTATCAGGACGCGATTAACGCCGCGCTCGTCAAGGCGAGCGGCTGGGACTGTTTGTCCCAAGCCCTACGTCGCGATTTCGCGGACACGCTCGCGCGCATCACGACATTTTTTCGCGACACGCCGCAACACTTGTGGAAAATTTTGATCGCGCGCTGGGAAATTTTTAACATCAAAACAATTTTGCGCGGACAACAACATCACATTCCGGCGGACCAAGTTTTAGCCGCGCTGATTCCCGCGGGCGATTTGCGCGAATCCGATTTTCACCGGCTCGCGCAACAAACGTCCGTGCGCGCGGTGGTGGATTTGCTCGCGACCTGGAATCACGCGTGCGCGCGCGCCTTGCTCGACGCGATGCCGCGTTACGCGGAACACACCGATCTCGCGGAACTCGAACTCGCGCTCGACCGCGCGCGGTACAATATCGCGTTCAAAGAACTCGCGCCGCTGGACGACGCGAACGCGGAAATCGTGCGCGCGGTTCTGCGCGATGAAATTGACGCGACGAACATTCTGACGACTTTGCGTTTGAGCGCGGCGAGCAGTGCGCGATTGGTCGAACGGTACGGCAACGCGTCGCCCGCGCCGTTGCTGATCGCCGGCGGCGGAAGCGCGGCGCAATTTTTAATCGCGCAAAAAGAAATTCCGAGCGTCGAGCAAATCGCGCGCGCGTTGCGCGACACACTGTTTGGCGATGCGCTCGCGCGCGCGGCGACGCGCTACGAAACGACGCGCGCTCTCGCCGCGTTTGAAGACGAACTCGAAACGCAACTCGCGCGGCAACAAATCGCGTTCTTCAAACGCGATCCGCTTTCGATTGGGATCGCGATCGCGTATCTCGCCGCGCGTGTCAACGAAATTCGCAATCTGCGCGTGATCGGGCGCGGCAAAGCCGGCGAGTGGACGCGCGACGCGATTGAAAAGGAATTGTTGCTGTGGCACGATTGACGATCATCACGAATCCAACGCTCGCGCCCGGCTTTGCGCTCGCCGGTGTCCAAGTGATCGCCGCGGAGAGCGATGCGGTCGCGCGGCGCGCGCTCGCGCGGTTGCTCGACGAAGGTGAAGCCGGGATCATTGCGCTCGACGCGCCGTACTTGGCTTCGCTCGATTACGCGACCGCGCGGCGGATTGATGAACTCGTCAAGCCGGTCGTCGTCGCTCTGCCGGTCGGCGCGCACGTTTTGCCGGAGCAACGGCGCAGTCGCCAAATCGCGGAACTGATTCGCCGCGCGATTGGAATTCGGATGACGTTTCGGGAGAATGAACAGTGAACAGTGGGCAGTGAACAGTGAACCGTTGACTGACGACTGTTGACTGTTCACTGCAATGAGGGAATATGCGCGGAGCAATCACTCGCGTCGCCGGTCCGGTTGTCGTCGCGGAAAATTTGATCGGCGCGCAGATGTATGAAGTCGTGCGCGTCGGCGCGCTCGGTTTGATCGGCGAAGTGATTCGCATCGAAGGCGACGGCGCGACGATCCAGGTGTACGAAGACACCGCGGGTTTGCGCGTCGGCGATCCGGTCGCGGCGAGCGGCGCGCCACTGCAAGTCGAACTCGCGCCCGGTTTGTTGGGATCGATCTTCGATGGAATCCAACGTCCGCTCCCGGTTTTGCGCGATCAGACCGGCGATTTTATCGCGCGTGGCGTAACCGCGCCCGCGTTGGATCGCGCGGTCAAATGGCAATTCACACCGATCGCGCGCGCAGGCGATGTACTCGAACCGGGTGATCTGATCGGCAGTGTGCCGGAGACCGCGCAGATCGCGCATCGCGTCCTGGTTCCGCCGAATACGCGCGGCACGCTCATCGAAATCAACGCGGGCGCGTTTTCGATTGACGAGCCAATCGGAATTTTGCAGAACGACGGCGCGCGGATCGAAATCAAACTCGCGCAGAAATGGGCGGTGCGAAGTGCGCGACCGTACGCGCGCAAACTCGATCCCGATACGCCGCTCATCACCGGGCAACGCGTGATTGATTCATTTTTTCCGGTAACGAAAGGCGGCACCGCGATCATTCCCGGCGGATTCGGTTCCGGCAAAACGGTCGCGGAGCAAACGCTCGCGAAATGGGCGGACGCGGACATTGTGATTTACGTTGGATGCGGCGAGCGCGGCAACGAGATGACCGACGTGCTCGAAGAATTTCCGCAGTTGATCGACGCGCGCACGAACGAGCCGTTGATGCGCCGGACAATTTTGATCGCGAACACTTCGAATATGCCGGTTGCCGCGCGCGAAGCATCCATCTACACCGGCATCACGCTTGCGGAATTTTATCGCGATATGGGGTACGATGTCGCGTTGATGGCGGACTCGACTTCGCGCTGGGGCGAAGCATTGCGCGAAATTTCCGGACGACTCGAAGAAATGCCGGGCGAGGAAGGTTATCCCGCGTATCTCGCGACGCGGCTCGCGGATTTTTACGAACGCGCCGGACGCGTGATCGCGCTCGGCAAAGATGCGCGCGTCGGATCGGTTACGGTGATCGGCGCGGTCTCGCCGCCGGGCGGAGATTTTTCGGAACCGATGACGCAAAATAGTTTGCGCGTCGCCGGCGCGTTTTGGGGACTCGATACCGGGCTGGCGCGGCGGCGGCATTTTCCGGCGATCAATTGGATCACGAGTTATTCGCTGTACGATTTACGCAAATGGTTTGTCGAAAATGTCGCGAGCGATTGGGAAGCGCAGACCGGCGAAGCGATGGCGTTGTTGCAAGAAGAAACCAAGTTGATGGAAATTGTGCAACTCGTTGGAAGCGACGCGCTCGCGGAAGATCAAAAAGCGTTACTGCAATCTGCGCGGATGGTGCGCGAAGATTATTTGCAACAATTCGCGTTTCACGAGATTGACGCGTTTTGTCCGCCGCACAAACAGTACTGGATGTTGCGCGTGATTCTCGCGTTTCAGCGCGAGTTGATGCGCGCGATCAAACGGAGCGCGTTGCTCGACCGCGTGATCAAAACGGAAACGCCGGTCGCGCCGCCGAATAATGAAAACGGCGCGAGTCGCGCGCAAGAGCCGGTGCCGAGCAAAGCGCAAGAACAAATCGCGGGCGAGTTCGCGCAATCGCTCGCGCCGGGCGGCGTGCCGATGACCTCAACGGATCACGGCGCGCTTTTGGAACGCGCGCTCGCGTTGCCGATCGTCGCGGAAATTGCGCGGATGAAAGAGTGGAAGCACGCGGAAGCCGAATCGCGCGCGCGCGCGTTGATCGAGCAAATCGAACGCGAGGTTGGCGCGTTGCGTTGATTTATGATTGCTGATTTATGATTTATGATTTCAGCGTGCGCGCCGCGTGTTTCAGAATGGAACTTGCGAAAGGAATCGAGCGTTTACGCGGTTGTTCACTGATACACGCAACCCGCTAATGAGTTTTGATTTTCAAATTCGGTAGTCATTTAGAGTCGAGCGTTTACGCGGTTGTTCGATTGGACAAACAACCCGCTGAAGCGTCGAATCCAGCAATCGGATTTATGATTTTGAAACGCGCACAGTTCAAATCAGAAATCATAAATCAGAAATCCTAAATCTGAAATATGGATACGCAAACTTCTCTTCTCACGAAGCATTACCGCACGCTCTCGTACATTTCCGGTCCGCTCGTGTTTGTCGAGCGCGTCGCGAATGTGGGGTACGGCGAAATCGTTACGATCACCGGCGCGGATGGCGCGCCGCGCGCGGGGCAAGTGCTCGAAGTGAATCGCGAGCGCGCGGTCGTCCAGGTTTTCACCGGCACGCGCGGACTCGACGCGGACACGACGCGCGCGCATTTCACCGGCAACGTCGCGCGGCTCGGCGTCGCGATGGAAATGCTGGGACGCACGCTCAACGGCGCGGGGCAACCGCTCGACGGCGGACCCGCGGTGATCCCGGAAAAATTTTTGGATATTCACGGCGAACCGATCAATCCGTACGCGCGCGATCATCCTTCCGAATTTATTCAAACCGGGATTTCCGCGATTGATGGATTGAACACGCTCGTGCGCGGACAAAAACTGCCAATCTTTTCCGGTTATGGTTTACCCGCGAACGAAATCGCCGCGCAAATCGCGATGCACGCGCGCGTGCTGGGCACATCCGAAAAATTCGCGGTCGTGTTCGCCGCGCTCGGCATCACGCATCGCGAAGCATCGTTTTTCATCCAGCGTTTCGAGACGAGCGGCGCGCTCGACCGCACCGTGTTGTTTTTGAATCTCGCGGACGATCCGACGATTGAACGACTCATCACGCCGCGCGCCGCGCTGACGACTGCCGAGTATCTCGCATTTGATCAAGGTTTGCATGTGCTGGTGATCATTACCGATATGACGAATTATTGCGAGGCATTGCGCGAGGTCGCAAACGCGCGCGAGCAAGTGCCGGGGCGGCGCGGTTATCCCGGCGATCTCTACACCGATCTCGCGACGATCTACGAACGCGCGGGACGGATCAAAGACAAACCCGGTTCGATCACGCAGTTGATCATTTTGAATATGCCGGACGACGACATCACGCATCCGATTCCTGATCTCACCGGGTACATCACCGAAGGGCAAATCGTCTTGTCGCGCGATTTGCACCGGCGCGGCATTTATCCGCCGATTGATCCTCTGCCGTGTTTGTCGCGCTTGATGAACGCGGGCATCGGCGCGGGTAAAACGCGCGCGGATCATCGCGGCGTCGCGGATCAACTCTATTCGTTTTACGCGCAAGGGCGCGATCTGCGCCGGCTCGTCGCGATCATCGGCGAAGCCGGGTTGGGCGCGGCGGATCGCAAGTATCTCGCGTTCGCGGATCGGTTCGAACAAGAATTTATCGGGCAGGGCGACACGAATCGCGCGATTGAAGACACGTTGAACCTGGGTTGGGAATTATTGCGCGCGTTTCCGGCGAATGAGTTGAAGCGGATTAAGCGGGAACATATCGTAAAGTATGGGAAGGGAGAGAGGGGATGAGAGGGCGTAGAGGGTAGAGAAGGTAGAGAGGGTAAAGAGGGCTTGCGCCTTTTTCGCCTTCTCTGCCTTTTATCACTTCTCATGCCTTCTACGCCTTCTTCACCCTTCTGGGTTTTGGTTCTTTGGGAATGATTGGGGTAGCATAGCCCCTTGTGGGCGTAGGAATCGGAAAAGACGCGCACAAGGCGCTATGCTACACGACCAACCCCACTCAAAACTAAAGAACCTGGGTTTTCAAATGGAAAACACAAGCCCGACGCGCATGGAATTGCTCGCGGTCAAAGCGCAAATCGGTTTGGCGGAACAAGGGCGCGATCTGCTGAAAGAAAAACGCAACGCGCTGATGAAAGAATTTTTAAAGATCGCGGATGCCGTGATGCGCGATAGCGATGAGTTGGAGCAAGCGGTCGCGGATGCGCGGCACGCGCTCGCGCGCGCGGAGGCGTTGGATGGCGCGGAAGCGGTGCGCTCCGCATCGTTCGCCGCGCGGCACGAATTGGCGCTCACGGTCGAGGGCGCGTTCGTGATGGGTGTGCCGGTGCCAATCATCGAAACGACGAGCGCGGCGCGCGGCGCATTGGATCGCGGGTACAGTTTGCCGGGAACGTCCGCGCGGATTGACCTGGTTGCGGAACGGTTTGAAGAAGCGGTGGATGTGCTGATCGAACTCGCGGCGAGCGAATTGCGTTTGCGGCGTTTGGCGAACGAGATTCAAAAAACGAGTCGGCGTGTGAACGCGTTGGAAAATATCCTACTGCCGCGTTTGTCCACGCGCCGCGCGTACATCGAAATGGTGTTGGAAGAACGCGCGCGCGAAGATTTGTTTCGCTTGAAAACGGTCAAGCGCGCGATTCAGCGCAAGCGAACAACAAACGCCACCTGAGCGAAACCGGTCAGGTGGCGTTCGTTTTCACGCCAGCAACAGCGCGAGCGCGATGATGATTCCGATGATCGCGACAATCGCGAGCACGATCAGCGCACAGCCCTTGACGCCGTACTTTTCGTACAGTTCGCCAATGTCCATAATCGTGTCGAGCAAATCTCCGAGTGCGCCCATTGAATCTCCTTTTTGGCGTTGACGAGCAGAACGAGTTTCTGATTTCCTTTGGTCACATAAAGCAAACACTGAATCACATCGTCGGGGCGAATGGCTTGCGCCGCCTTAGTCTCCAACAACAAACGATCTTTTTTATCCCAGCACACAAAATCGACGCGGCGTTTGGTAACCGTGACCCCGTCATACACAATTGGAATCTGAACCTCGCGCTCGAACTCGACGCCGAACTTGGGCAACGCGATTTCCAGCGCGCGCTGGTAATCCACTTCCATACAATAAATGCCCAATTGCCGCTGAACGTCAATGCACGCGCCGATCACTTGGTACGAGAGCGGTTCAAACTGGTGTTTCTTGCCTTGAATCCGTGGTTCCACATTTCCCCCTTTCGCGGTTTTCGTGTTTTCGCGTTTTCGTGTTTCGCGGTTATCGCGTCTTTTCGTGAGTTTCGTGATCCAAGATTTTGATCTCCTCCTCGGTCAACCCGTACAACCGATACACCAACTCGTCAATCTCGCGTTCCATTGCCGACGTGTCCGCTTCGGGATTGCGTTTCTTTGCGGACAGGATGCGGTCAACGCGCGCGATGATGGGGGCTTGCTGATCTGGATATTCAATTACGCTCTTGGGAATTGGTATTTGTGTGACATAGTAATCAATAAAGTGCATTGTTCTGATGGCGCGGTTATAAACGAAATTGTAGGCATACCAATTTGTGAAGACAGAATGGAAATATGCCATTACAAATTTGGGCGTCAGGCGTTTATCGTTTATTTTGATTTCCACGCAAGTATCGTTGAACAAACGTCCTTGTTCATCAAGAAACATTGCAATGATAATGTGCGGTTGGGGATTTTGAACGTGAGCAATGATTTCTTGCGCGATTAGTTTCTCGTGACCATAATCATCAATAAATTTTCTCGCCACACTGCGTTTGAGATAACGCAAGTTGGGTTTCAATGCATAGCGGACAATATCTACGCCTTTTACACACGGATGATTGCCTTCCGATTCAAAAGTCAAATGTGATGTGATATTAGAAATACCAATCTCTGCCCGTATAAAGGCAGAAGTATTTTCAACTGAACGACGTTTGATTTTTTCAATTAGCGGTTGCGAATAAAGTCCTTTGTAAATTTGCGCGTTTCTTAAATCCTCCGTGAAAATTGAGGGCAAAGCAAACTTACCAAAGACGCGGATCGAATTGCCTCGATTGTCCAAACATCCAATCGCAATTTCGCGCTCTGGTGTGGTTTTGCTTTTGACAACACTAAACGCAACTTGTTCCAAAAGCACTTTTTCAAATGCTTGGCTAGCATCCATTAAAAAAGCAAGCGCGTTTTGGAGCCAAAGTTTCCGAACATTCGTCCACGATTCGCCATACAACGATTTTTTCGGAATGATGAAGGTTAGCGCGCCTTGAGAGTGTACTAATTTGCCAAACGAGACCACGATAAAAACTTCTGCCACATCACCCGACGGAAATTCAATTCCGCGCTCCTTGCGGAAATATTTTTTCTCCTCTGGCGTCAGAACATTTCGGAAACCGTATGGCGGATTCCCAATGACAACATCAAATCCCTGTTTTCGGTGAAACACTTCGGAAAATAAAATTTCGAAATCGAAAAGGTGTTTGCCGTTCGTCAGGTCGTCAATCAATTCTTCAATCTCGCGTTTGTACGCGTCTTTTTTCGACTTGTCCGTCGCGTCAAAAAAGAGCGGCTTGAGTTCTTCCAATCGTTTGAACAAACGATGATTGAATAGATTTTTTTCCACGCCCAACAGCGAATTGCCCGCGACAATTTTGTAATCCAAATTCGGCAAGGGCTTGATTTCCCGCACATCCTCTTCGTCCACCACGAGCGAAAGCCACAAACGCAGTTTCGCAATCTCCACCGCGCCCGCATCAATGTCCACGCCGTACAAACAATTCTGAATCGCGTGGCGTTTGAAATGGTACGAGACCCTAAAGGTTTCCGAAACCTTTAGGGTCTGGTCTTGCAAGTACGGCGTCAACGCATTCCGCGCGCGCACGATCTCAGTCATCATTCCGACCGGGAACGCGCCCGAACCGACGGCGGGATCGC
Source organism: Chloroflexota bacterium (assembly GCA_016223105.1). Classification (GTDB taxonomy): domain Bacteria; phylum Chloroflexota; class Anaerolineae; order UBA4142; family UBA4142; genus JACRPR01. Next base: position 69,301 of record JACRPR010000040.1, read on the forward strand.
ACACCGCGATATTTGCCAACGCCTCATCAATCGCTTGCGCGTTCGGCTCAATGCTCTTGGGCATTTTGATTTTGTATTCCGCCGGCACGGATTCGTAATGCGAAATCTGTTCGCCCAAATGCACAAACGTTTCGAGGTCGGCGCGGCTGACTGTCATTGCGAGCGGTTTTTGCGAAGCAATCTCCGCGTCGCTAGTTGGGGATTGCTTCGCTTCGCTCGCAATGACAGTCGCCAGATAATTGATCAAACTTTCCTGACACATGTACGCGACGATTTCGCGCGGCGTGTAGAACGCGCCCAGCCCCTTGCGCCGATTGTCCTCGATCAAATTTTCAAACACCTTGCCCAGCATTTCGGGATCAATCGCCACTTCTTTTTCGAGCGGCTCGGCTTCGTTCACCGTAAAGTTGTAACGATCAAACACATCGAGAATGCCGGTGCCGCTGATCATTTCGTCCACCCGTTTGGTGTTAAAAAACAAATCGTTCGGAATCACGATTTCGGTTGCGCGCCAATCGTAATCGCCGATCGGTTCGAACAAGCCGCCGTTGAGAAACGGGATGCGGCAGTTGAACCGCTGGCACCAATCGTCCGCGTCGCGCTTGACCGCGAGCGATTCGTAAAACAGCGGTTCGAGAACATCGTTGAAAAAATTGGCGTGCGCGCCGAATTCACCGCGCGCGAGTCGCCGCATAAAATCGCGCGGACCCGCGCCCCAGTTCTGTCCGCGTTGCACACCCAGCCAACCCTTTTTCTGGACGAAATACAAAAAGACGATTTGCCCCAGCAATTTCTTGGCGAAATCCACCGGGCTGATATTTTTCGCAGTGAACTCGTCGCGCACGCGCTTGTCCTGGTTCACCAACTTGGCGAGATATTTGGAAATCGCGTCGAACAATTCGACATAGCGCGCGAAAAATTCTTTCGTGACCGCTTCGACGCTGAACGCGTCCTCGATCTGCGCGAGCGTGGGATCGTTCGCGGTGTCCTGGAGCAAATCGAGAAAACGCATTTGCGCGGTGTGGCACGCTTCGCCCGCGCCGACGATGTACGAAAAGCGGCGCGCCGGCGTCAACCGGGTTTCGACGCCGATTTTGCCCGCGGCGGTTGCGGTCATCGCGTATTCCATTTTGACGTACGAAAAGCGCCACTGCGTTTCGCTCGGCGACACGAACGCGACGAGCGCGGCGTCCTTGTCGTCGCGTTCCTTGAGATGATCGGCGACGAAATTGCGAATCGCGGTGCGCGCGCGTTCGAGTTTGGAATCGCGCGTGAGATGCACGATCAACACGTCGAGCGTTTCTTGTTCCGGCGAAGTGTACGTGCCGAGTCGCTCAAAGCGCGCGACGTGTTCCTTGAACGCGTCTTTGACGTATTGGCTGTTGTGCGCGAACGCTTTCGATTCGTCGAGACGATTGAGCAATTCGCGCGTCAGTTGCAAGAAACGCGCGCGATCAAACGCGGCGGTAAATGTTTCGCGGACGATGGCTTGGGCTTGGGTGCGGTTCATTGGGTCTCCTCATTCGAAAGACCCTAAGGGTTTCTTTGGTAGAGAATTCGACTGACCGGGCAAGGCACTTTGGTTGACAAGGTGGCCGGTCAGGCAAGGAAACCCTTAGGGTCTGCTTCTACACCAAATACGACGACAGAATCACCTGCCGCGCGCCGAGCGATTGCGCGGCTTGTTGCGCGCGCGCCTGCTGCAACTGGCTGCGCAGACGCTCCGCCGCCTCGGCGAGACGCGCTTCGCTCGTCGGATCGTCGACGGTCGTCGGCGGTGAAACCGTGATAGCGGCGAAGCTCGCGCGCCTTGAGTCGTTTGAGAATGTACGCGTCGTTCGCGCCGCCGCGCGTTTTCGGCGTCGCGTCGTCTTGCTCCGTGCTGGTCGCCTGTTCGAACGCGTGTTTGTTCTTGGCAAGCAAATCGTAAAAATCCGGCGGAATGATTGCGCGCTTTTCATTCTGATCAGCGGGGCGCAATAATTTTGCCGCCGCGAAAAAATCCAACTCGCTCGGTTCGTCCACGCCCGGCGTCGCAAGATAAAATTTATCGAGCCGACCTTGACGGAGGTACGAAAGTAGCGCGGGCGGCTCGCCCGCTGGCAGGCGAGCCGCCTGCGCTACGTGCCGCGTTGATCGCGCCTTGAGCGGCAAACGTTTGATGCGCTTGAACAATTCCGCCTGCGTGTCGCGCACCGCGCGAATTTCGGTGAGATATTCCAGTTCGCTTTCTTCTGCGCCGTCTTCGCCGGTGAGCGTCTTTTTGGAATTGAGTTTCGCAAACAGGTCGAACGATTTGATCTCTTCGCCGTCGGTGAGCAGGCGCGCGTCCGCGCCCAGCATTTCGATGAACGATTCGATTTTCGCTTCCGCCGATTCTTTCAACTTGATTTGATTGTTGCTCTCTTCGGTCGGGAAAAAGTTGTACGTGTGAATCGTGTCAAAGGTCGTGTCCACGCGATTGACGCGCCCGACGCGTTGAATGAGCCGCGTCGGATTCCACGGAATGTCGTAATTGACGACGATGTTCGAGCGATGCAAGTTGACGCCTTCCGCCAACACTTCGGTCGCGACGAGAATGCGAAAATCGTCGCGCGGATGAAACGCGCGCGCGTCGAAATTGGCGATCACTTGTTTACGCACCGCTTCATCCGAACTGCCGGTGTACAACAGCGTCTTGGGTTCGACCTCTTTGATCAAGCGTCCCGCGAGATAGTCCGCCGTCTCTTGCGATTCGGTAAAGATAATCACCTTGCCTTTTTTCAACGGCTTGCCGCGCGCGAACAATTCGCAAAACGCTTCCCATTTGGGATCGCGTTGGATCGGCGTCCACAGTGTTTCGATGCGGCGCAATAATTTCAGGTCGGCTTGCAAATCGCGAATGAACTCGGGCGCGAAATCGCGCGCGGCGAAACGTTCTGCTTTGCCCTCCGCCAAAAGATTTTCGACGGCTTGCTCGTCGCCTTGCTCCAGCCAATCGAAAAGTTTGTTCGCGTGTTTCTCGCTGATGTACACGTTGCCCTGGCGATACGCGGCGATCACGCGCGCGTACGATTGGATAAAGCGCGCCAACGTTTTGCGAAATGCAAAGAAACTGCTCTCTAAACGTTTGACGATCAAAATCTTCATGAACTTGGCGAGGTTGCGCTGATGTTGCACCGCGCGCGCATCCTGGCGACCTTGATAGTACGCCATCGGTTGATAACGCGCGTAGGAAAATTTTTGCGTGAGCAGTTCGATCGTTTCGTCGAACACGGCGTTCTCGGTCGGATTGAATTTATAGTACAACGCGATGGGATCGGCGACCTCCGGAAATTGCAAACCCTGTGCGCGCAAATCGGCGCCATAGTATGTGACGATCTCACTCCGCGTGCGGCGAATCATCAGATATTTCAGCACGCGCTCGCGCGTGAGCCGCGCGTTGTCTTGCACGGTTTGAAAATAGCGCGCGCGGTCGTGTTGGCGATCCAACCCTTTGAGCGCGCCGGCGAGTCCGCCGAAAAATCCTTGCAGGTTGCGAACGTTTGGAATCGTGCTGGTCTTGCTGTTCTGAAATAATTTGATCTGGCTCAAAATATCTTGGGGTGAATTGTTGAGCGGCGTCGCCGAAACCAGGATCACGCGCTTGCCGCGACAGATCTGCGCGAGCATTTCGTACGATTGCGTGGACTCGGTGCGAAAGCGATGCGACTCGTCAATGAACACGTTCGCGTACTTGGCGGTGTCGCGTGCGAGCAGGTCGGACAATTTGCCGATGGATTCAAAATCGGTGTGCGGCACGCGAAAATCGCCGAACACGTTGACCCAAGAACCGCGATTGTCTTTGTCCAAAAGATGCGGCGGCGCGATCACGAGCGAGCGTCCATCGAGTTGTTGCGCGAGCAATGCCGCCATATATGTCTTGCCCAAGCCGACGACATCCGCGAGAAACACGCCGCCGTACTCTTCGAGAACTTTGCGCGCGCTCAACACGGCTTCTTCCTGGTATTTCAATCGCTTGAATCCGTCGGGGACGTACAAACCTTCCAACTCGGCGGGGCGATTCAACTCGCCGCGAAAATATTCGTACAGAAATTTCAAGTAGAGTTCGTACGGGGTGAAATGCGCGTACGGCGAACGCTGGTTGATCGTATCGGCGTACGGTTTGCTCACGTCCACGGCGGTCGCCCACAGTTCGTTGAATTTCGCCAGCGCGAAATCATAATCCGCGCGCTGTTTCAACTCGACGTTAAATTCGAGCTGGTCTTGCAAGCCGGCTTGCGTGAGATTGCTCGACCCGGTAATAACGCGCCCGGCATCGCGGTCGCCTTCATTAAACGTCATAATGTACACTTTGGCGTGAAGGTTATGTTCGGGGATCGCTTTGATTTCGAGTTTGCCGTCGCGTAGCCACTCGACAAATTTGAGGACGCCGGTTTCAAGCGCGGCAGTGTCCGGCGCGTTCTCCAATTCGGCAAGCGCGGCGCGCGCGATCTGTTCTTGCGTCGCCGCGTGCGAGGCGAACGGCAATTCGCGTTGCGCGTTCTGGATCAAATCGTGCACGGAGCGATCGGTTTGCAAGCCAACCAAAATGCGAATCTTGGCGACGTTTTCCAACGACGGGTAGAGTTTGTAGAAACCGCTGATAAAAAAATACCCGACAAGACAATCGAATTGGCGCGTGTCGGCGCGGAGCAAATCCGCGAACCGTTCGCGCAAGGTCTTGCCGGGTTCGTTCGTGAGAAAGGTGAGATCGGACATTTGCGATTTCCTTTTTGAAAAAACAAAAACCCGCTCTGGTGTTATACCAACGCGGGCGATACGATTTCCGCGCTCGATTCATTAGACATTATCGGAAATAACGTGGCGCGGCTTTTCCAAGCCGCCGAATGCGGACTACGCTCTGCGAGCCCGCGCCACATCAATTCATTTATTTCCGATAAAGTCTATTTTACAATAGAATCACGCGAGCGCAAAATGTCGAAATCCATATTTCTCGTAGAAACCTGGATTTTTACGCGCACCGCACCTCTTTATCAAATCCCGGCTCCCCAAAAATTTTTCCGTCAGCGACAACCGCGCGCCGCGCGCGCGACCATATCCGCAAACGCGTTTCAGCGTCATACAAATTGAGGGCGTATTATGCGGATGGATGATTTGCCGGATTCGTTTGATCCCGATCTGGAAAAAATTCTGGGGCGTCTCGACGCGGTCCCTGCGCGCGATCCGCAAGCCGTCGCGCGCGGCAGAGCCGGTTTTCTCGCGCGCGCCGAACGCTTGCGCCCGCGCCCGCGTCCCAAAAATTTTTGGATGGCGTTAGGACACTGGCAATTTGCCGCGCTGAAAGTTGCGTGCGTCATCCTGGGAATTATGTGTAGCGCGAGCGCGGCAAGCGTGTATGCCGCGCAAGATGCATTGCCCGACGAGCCGCTCTACGCGGTGAAAATTTGGAGCGAGGATTTTCAACTCGCGCTGAGCGGCGATGTCGAAGCGCGCGCGAATTTATTTTTGGAACTCGCGAATCGGCGCGCGCGCGAAATGTCCGCGTTGAGCGCGCGCGGCGACGCGCCGACCGACGCGGTGCTGGCGCGTCGCCAAACGCAAATCGAACGCGCCTTGCAACTCGCCGCCGAGATGGACGAGCCGAGAATGACGCGCGTGTTGACGCACGCGCATCAAGCGCTCGCGCAACAATTGCAAACACTCGACGACGCGTCATCGCCGCCGCTTGAACGCGCGCGCGCGACGATTTCCCAGGAATTAACCTTGACCGAACAGGGCTTGGATAATCTCGCGGGCTTTCGAACCTGGACGCGCGAGTGGCTCAAGCCGGGCGCGCCGTCGGTGTTGGATTGCGCGGCGGGCGATTTGGCTTGCCCAACGTTGCCGCCGATTCCAACACGCGTACTGACCAGCACCGCGATCCCGCGCGCAACCGATGCGCCGACACCGCGCATTATTCCGGCGACGCAACCGCCCACACTCATACCGCCGCCGCCAACTAGCGTAACGCGTCAGACGCCGGAACCGGCGGCAACGCCTTCGCCGGTTCCGCCGCCGACCGCGATTCCGACAACAATTTTGCCGACCGCGTCGCGCGTGCCGACTGCGCGCGTTTCACCCACCGCGCCAACTTTTCCGACGATGCCGGTGTTCCCAACAATGCCGGTTTTTCCAACTCCGCCGACTTTTCCAACGATGCCGGTCTTTCCGACTCCGCCAATTTTTCCAACAATGCCGGTCTTTCCAACCGCGCCAAACATTCCTACTGTTCCGAACGTTCGAACTGTTTTGCCAAACCCGACCGCAATTCAACTTCCGCAATGGACGCCGCCGCCACCACCGCCGATTCCACAGCCGCCCAAATTCACGACGCCGCCGGTCATTCCAACTCCTCCAACATTCGCGACCCCGCGCCGATAAAATCGTAACGCGAAAAAAATCGGTGACTGTTCAATCTGTCATGCTGAGCGAAGCGAAGCATCGCGCGCGGTCGCGCGCGAGACCCTTCGCTTCGCGCGCCACGTTGAATCGCGTTGCGCGCGAAAAAACAGAGGGATGGTTCTTCAACCATCCCTCTGCAAACATATCGCTGGCACTGTTACCGCAACACCTGGGAATTATTTCCCTCCCATCGCGCCGGATTGTCCGAACGGCGCGTTGCTATTTCCGCTCGTTCCGCGGATGACGATCTGCGCCGCGGTGATGCTTCCATTCGTTTGCAAATACCCTTTCACTTCGACGATGGAACCCACGCGCGCAGGACCATTCACGATTTGGGTTTGCAGGGTAACATTCACTTGGCGTCCACTCACGATCCACGTTCCGACCGTACCCGAACCGGGCAACGTTTGGACGACGCCGTAGAATTTGATGTACTTGTTCGTGGGCGGCGGCGGCGGCGCGGCGCGCACAATGATTTCGGTTGCATTCACCGAGCCGTTCGTTTGCAGTACGCCTTTCACTTGAACGAACGCGCCGACCTGGGCTGTTGCGCGACTCTCATCAACTGTGGTCGCGGCAGAAACGTTCACCTTGATTCCACTCACATTCCACTCGCCAATCAAACCACCGCTCGGCAAACTTTCAATCTTGCCCATAAACGTTACCGGTTTGCCGACGCCTTGCGGAATGAATACGACGCTCACCAGAGTCGCGTCAACCGAGTTGTCACTTTTGAGTGTGCCTTCGACTTTGATGAACGCGCCGACGACGACCTTGCCTTTGGTTTCGTCAATCGTCGTGGTGCTGGCAACGTGAATCGTTACCACTTGATTCACCGGCACTTGGACGGTCCAATCGCCGACCAGGTTTGCGGAACCCGGCAACGTTTTCACAACGCCAAAAAGTTTCACCTTGTCGCCGACGCCCGCGACGACATCAATGTACGTCCCGTCCACTGAACCGTCCGCGAGGGGCCACCCTTGCACGGCAACGAGCGCGCCGACCGCGACCGCGCCGCGCGCTTGATTGATGAATGTGCCCGCCGTAACGTGAACAATCGTATTGTTCACGCGCCAATCGCCGATAAAGCCGGGCGTGTTCGGCAATGTGTTGATGACGCCAAAGAAATAAGTGCCGACGCGCCACTCGTCATCCGCCACGGCGACTTGAGTTGGAGCCGCACCGAACGCGATCGCGCACAGGAGCAAAAGCATCACGCTCAACCAGCGAATGTTTAAAAATGTTTTCATCGCTCAACCTCCTCTTGAAACCAGACCACGCGCGCAAGCGCATCTACTCACTTGTTATGACGCCAAAGCATGCGCTTGGATACGCGGCGTTTTATTGAACGCTGAACCGGATCGCGTGTTGCAGAATGTTATTCGTAAAAATGTCCACGCGATACAAACCGGCAATTGGAATCGGACCGTGCGTGAAATCCACGAACACTTCGCCGGCTTCGGTGATCCATTCGATTGGGGTCGCGAGCAGGGTGTTGGGTGGTGCGGCAGTGCCAACGTCAACCGTGAACCACGCGGCTTTGAGGATGGTTTGCGCCGGCGCATTTTGCAATGCCACAATCGCGTGCACAACCGCGTTGCGCGAAAATGTTGTCGTCGGATTGATCGGCGCGCCGGTGCCCAAGTCCACGCCGATTGCGGTAACAACATTTTTGATCACGCTCGGCGGTTTCGTCGCGGATGCAGTTGGGGTTGGTGTTGGCGCAAGACGCGTGGCAGTTGGCGTCGTGGTGCGCGTCGCGGTTGGATTTGGGCGCGGCGTGAGCGTTGCCGTGCGCGTGGCAATCGGCGTCCCGGTTTTCGTCGGCGTGTTCGATGCTCGCGGCGTTGCGGTGCTTGCGCGCGCAATCGTCGCGCCAGGTTGCGTTGGCGGAACCAACGTGCTGGTCGCGATCAACGCGATGGCAGTTGGCGCCGCGGTGATGGTCTCCGCTTCAGCCGGCTCCTCTACGATTTCTTCCGGCGCGATGTCGCCACGCGCGAACGTTTGACACGATAGCGCGAGAATGATCAATCCAATGAGCGGCAGATAGGATCCGCGGCGCATAACATTCCCCCAACTGATTAATAACACGCGATGACGTTCACATCGTCAATAAAGAAACTGGTTTCATCGCTTCCATCAGTGGTCGCGGAAAAAACAATGCGAATCGTTTGTCCGGCAAAAGCCGGTGAAACTGGGATCACCAATTCCGCCCACGCCGAATTCACATCGCCATCGTAGAAGGTGTATAACGTTTGAAGCACGGTTCCATTCGCATCGGTGATCTGCACATCGAGCCAGTCGTTGATGAACGGCATACTCTCGCTCGTGGTCACGCGCCACCAAAAGCGCACTTGCAAACTCCACGCGCTTGCCGGCACGGTGAACGTTTGCCACACACTTTCTTGCACAACATTGTCGCCGCCGAGCCACGCTTTCCACGAGCCGCTGTGCGCGGGCGTCGGAAATGGAATCGCCGAGTTGTCGAGAATTTCGCTGAACTTGTTACTGCTCGTTTGCCAATACGCGTTCGGTAAACCGGCTTCGAAACTACTGTCGCTAATCAGTTGAATCGGACTACAAATCGGTGTATTGGTCGGCGTCGGTGTATTCGTCGGCGTGTGCGTCGCAGTGCTTGTGGATGTTGGTGTATTCGTCGGCGTGTGCGTCGCGGTGTTTGTGGATGTTGGTGTGTGCGTTGGCGTGTGAGTCGCGGTGTTTGTGGATGTCGGTGTATTTGTTGGCGTGTGCGTCGCGGTGTTTGTGGATGTTGGTGTATTTGTTGGCGTGTGCGTCGCGGTGCTTGTGGATGTCGGTGTATTTGTTGGCGTGTGCGTCGCGGTGTTTGTGGATGTCGGTGTGTGTGTTAGCGTGATCGTTCCAGTGCTCGTAGATGTTGGTGTGTTGGTTGCTGTGCTTGTCGCGGTATTTGTTGATGTTGATGTATTCGTCGCGGTATTTGTTGATGTTGATGTATTCGTCGCGGTACTTGTTGATGTTGATGTATTCGTCGCCGTACTCGTTGGTGTGCGCGTGGATGTCGCGGTGCTTGTCCGGGTTGGTGATGGCGTGGGTGAGACGGTGGGTTGAGAAATGAGCGTTACGTTCACCTGGATCGCGGGAAGGAAAATGAGATAGGTAGGTTCTGCCGCGTGCGCGATTTGAATCGGGGCGCGAAGCGATTGCAGGATCAATCCAGCGATGGATAAAGTGACGTAAATAAAAATCAGATACCAGAAGAAACGACGCATGGTTTCTCCTTAGAAAGTGTTTTGAAATTGACTGTGGTGCGGCTTTTCCAAGCCGCCGATGCGGGCTGGAAAGCCCGCGCCACGAATTTCAAAACACTCTCTTTCGACTGGTCAGGTCGTAAGCGTTCAGCCCCATCCGTCATTGCGAGCGGTTTTTGCGAAGCAATCCCCGACTTGGTCGATCCGGACTTGCAACGCGGAGATTGCTTCGTCGCAAAAACCGCTCCTCGCAATGACACCTGAACGGTTACGTCAGGTCTAATGTTCTTGCAACATCTTTCGCAGAGCGATCACGGCGCGATGTTGCAACGCCTTGATCGCGCCGGGCGGTTTGTCCAATGCCAGCGCGATTTCGTTCGTCTCCCAGCCCTCGTAAAAACGCAATAGCACCACTTGACGCTGATCGCTCGTCAAGTGCATCAACGCGTTTCGCACTAACGTTTGGTCATCGTGATCGGCGATCACTTGATCGAGATCGAGCGCGGCTTCATCCGCGCGCGCGGCGTCCAGCGCGAGGCACGGCGGCGTCGGTCGTCGCCAGCGATCGGTGATCCAATTGTGCGCGACCCGGTAAAGATAGGCGCGTAAATGATCGTGTGGTCCTCCGCCGTTATGCACCACACACAACAAACGATTGAACACTTCGGCGACACATTCTTCCGCTTGATCGGCATTGCCTAACAAGCGCCTGGCATAGCGGTACAATTCCAAATTGTAGTGATCATAGATTTCCGCCAGGGCTTGCCGATCAAATTGACGCGCCCGTCGCATAATCTCCTGTTCAGAATTCACTGCCGCTGTCCATTCGCGAGCCATTCATCCGAACGACTCGCCTCCACCTCGCCCGCGCGGTCGAACAAGCCAGTCCAAGCGCGCGCGCGTTCATCGCGTCGAAACGTGAACTGGCTGGTCGAATTTTTGTTCGCGCCCCGCGCGATGATGTAGCCGACGGACGCCGTTCTGTCGGGATCGGATTAGCGCGCGGGTTCATCCCGGCGTCGGATGAAAATCACAACGCCAAACCACAATACCATCGCGACCATCGCCAATGTCAAGATCAATGGTTGGCGATTCCCGGCATTGTCATTTGCCGATTGAAAACTCGATAGCGTAACGCGCGTCGGCACGCCGCCGGCAACGTTGAACACCTGGAGCGGAGTGGTTTGATCAACGAATGTGATTGTGACCGGATTCCATGGGAGAGTTGGGATGATGACGTGGGAAATGGCGAAGCGGATGTCAACCAACCCGCGACAATTGTTGGTGTCCATATCATCCGGCGGCAGTTCGTTGACCGGCACGCCCCACTCGACAAACGCGGTCGAGCCGACGCGTTCGCCAAATTCCGGTCCCGGCGAGCCAGTCCCGGGCAAGATAAAACACTGACCACTTGCGGGGTAAGTGCCTTGACAAACCAGCGTCTGATCGTTTGGACCATTGGAGCGGTTGCTGAGCGAGTAAGAAATTTTTCGATCATGCACTTCGTTGTCTAGCCCATCGCGATCGCAATCAATGATCGCGGTTACCGCGCGGGTTGAGTTGCTCGGCAGGTTCAACGCCGGCGCGGTGCGCGTCTCGATCATAAAGTTGAGTGACGACGCGGTTGTTGTTACCGCGCTCGTTGCCACCCACGCGTTGATAATGTCTTCCGTCCCGGTAATCACATCGCTTGCCGGATCGGTTTGAAACACCGGGACACCGCTCCAATCCGCGGTCGAGTTGTCGTCGGTGTTGATCGGATAGAACGCCGCCAATACGACCGAGACGGTTGCCAACACTGCGAACAGCACGTTGAGCGTGATGAAACTGATTCGCAATGCGCGTTTGAAATCGTGCGTTTGAGAAAACATTGCAACCTCCTTTGGTTGATCCATTTGTTTGTGCGTTGATCGGTTCCACTTTCATCTTCGATTGACTTACCTCCTGGTTTTCAACTCGTGTGTGTTTGCCATTCCCACTTTTCGATTTGACAGTCATTTCCTTCGATGGCGAGCGTCGCCGCGAAATCCGGCGCGGGCGATAAATCGTACAGCGACCAATCCCGCGCGGCATCGGGATCGCCGTTCACGCGCAGGAGCATCGCCGCCATTCCCGGCATCAGCGACACATCGAACGCGTTCAACGGCAAGCTCAAACCCAGCCCGCGCGCTTTGACGAACGCTTCTTTGCGCGTCCAGCAATTGAAAAATGCTGGAACTTGCAACGCGCGCGGCAGGGCGCGCAAAATCGCCACTTCGGTCGGCGAAAAAAACCGTTCGGCAATCGCCATCTCTGCGCGCGCCGGGTTGATCCATTCGAGATCAATTCCAATCGCGCGCGCGCGGGTGATCGCGTACAACGCGAGTCCGTTTGAATGAGACAAGTTAAATTCAATCGCCGCATCGTCCTGGTTTTGCCCTAGTGCCGGTTTGCCGTACGCGTTGTAGTCGAACCGCAATTGCGCCGGATCGCAATCAAGATAGCGACTGAGAATGATTCGCAAAATGCCGCGCGTCGCGATGAACCAATCGCGATCCCGCGCAAAGCAAAACCGCGCGGCGCGTGCCCGTTCGTCCTCCGTCAACACGCGGAAACAATTTTGCAACTCGGCGCGCGCTAAATCCAAGCGCGCGCGCCACACCTGCGCCTGGTCGCGCTCAAGGCGCAACACAGCCGGCGGCTTGCACCACATCGGCAATTCCATTCGCGGGGTTGACCGCGTGATTTCGCAACACGGGTTCCAATTCTTGCGCGAGCGCGTGCAACAGCGCGGCGCGCGTCGTGTTGATGAAAAAATGATCGCCGGGCAATAAACGCGCGCTGAAGGTCGCGTTTGTCTGCGCGCGCCACGCGACGAGTTCTGCGCGACTGACGTACGCATCCGCGACGCCGCCGAACGCGCTGATCGGACAAGCGAGCGGCGCGCGCGGTTCGTAGCGGTACGTTTCGCAAATCGCAAAATCCGCGCGCAGAACCGGCAAAATAATTTCGAGCAATTCGGGGTTGTCGAGAACCTGGGACGGCGTGCCATTAAACTCGCGCAATTTCGCGATGAACTCGGCGTGTGGCAACGCGTGGATCGGTGGATTGCGATCCGGCAACTGCGGCGCGCCGTGTCCCGAAACGATCAGATGCGCCGGGCTGATCTGAAAATGTTCGCGCAAATAACGCGCGAGTTCAAAACTCAACAGCGCGCCCATACTGTGCCCAAAGAACGCGAACGGTTGATCGAAATAATCATAGAGCGCGGACGCGACCGCGCGCACAAGCGGCGCAAGTTGCGTGAACGGCGGCTCGGCAAGCCGCGCGCCGCGCCCGGGCAATTGCACCGGGCAAACCGCGATCTCCGCCGGCAACTCGGCTTGCCACGCGTGAAACAGCGCGGCGTTACCGCCCGAGTACGGAAAACAAAACAAGCGCAGACGCGCGCGCGGCGCGGCGCGCGTAATCTGAAGCCAGGGATTGGCGGTGAAAAAATTTTGCATTGTGCAGTCCTTGTTTATGAATGGCGTCGAGCGTTTACGCGGTGGCTGGTTGGCGCGACCACCCGCTAATGAGTTTTGCTTTTCAAATTCGGTAATCATCTGGAATCGAGCGTTTACGCGGTTGTTCGGTCGGACAAACAACCCGCTAAAGCGTCGAATCCAGCAATCGCGAAAAATCATTGCCGATTTTGACTTTCAATCGCCGATGCTTCGCGCAGTGCCGGCGCGTCCTGGTTTTCAAACGCGAGAAACATTCGAAACTCGCGGCGCATCGCGATCAACAGCGAGAGCGCGAATAAAATCGCGCCGCAACTTGCATAAATCAGCGGAATGTTTTGATCGAGCGCGTCCGCGACGATGCCGGTCAAGCCCATCGCGATTGGGGTGATGCTTCCGGCAATCGTCGCGAGAAATCCAAACACGCGTCCACGAATTTCGCCCGGCGTCGTGATTTGCAACAGCGTCGTAATGAGAATGCCGACCAAGCCGCCCACGCCGCCGCCGACCAACGCGAGCGCGAGCGCGCTGATCGGATCGCGCGCCCAACCGAGCAAACCGTACCCAAGCGCTTCGACCAGGATCAACGTGATCATCACGCGACTGCGCGCGCGCCCGGCAAGTTTGAGCGCGCCCAAGCCGTACCCGATCACCGAGCCGATGCCGTACATCGCGAGCATCGCGCCGTACCAATCCACGCTGACCTTGAGTGTGTCTTCGATGTAAAACGGCAACAACACAATGATCGGCGCGGTGAAAAAATTCAAGAGCGCGGACAAGATGACCAGTTCGCGCAAGCCGCGTGTGCTCCACACATAGCGCAACCCGACGCGCAAATCGTTTTTGAAAAGCGCGACTTGGGCGCGCCAATCGCCCGCGCGCGGCGGAAGCGTTTGCGGAATCCGAATCAGCCACACACATAACGCCGAGTACAGGTACGTCAGTCCGTTGATCAAAAATAAAATTGGCGCGCCGAGCAATCGAAAAAGCATGCCGCCGATGCCCTGCCCAATAAATACCGCGATCTGCGCGGTGGATTGGCTCAACGAATTCGCGGCGTTCACGCGATCGGCGGGAACGAGATCGGGAATCGCGGCGGACATTGCCGGGTTGAAAAATGAACTGACGACCGCGCCGTAAAGCGAAACAATGAACAACCAAATCAGAATGATGTCGGTCGCGTCCGGCGCGCTGAACATTAGCGCGGCAAGCGACAACACCGCGAGTCCGTTCAACGTTTCGCTCGCCAAAATGATCGCGCGGCGCGAGTACCGGTCGGCGACGGTGCCGCCAATCGGACCCAAAATCACCGCGGGCAAATTCGACAGCATCATCAACACGCCCATCATGGTCGCCGAATCGGTCGCGTGTTTGATCCAAAACAACATCGCGATCGCGAATGCTTGGATGCCCAAGCGACTGATCGATTGACCTTGCCAGAGCAACAAGAAATCGCGATTGAATAATTTTGCGGGTCGTGGCATTTCAGATTCCTGGTTTTATTTTCATTCTGAGCGAAGCGAAGAATCTCCGTTGGAACACGCGACGCTTTGCTCCGCTCAGCATGACAGGGCTACGTTTGATCCAAACATTGCGCCAATTGCTCCGCCAAAATTTGAACGTGCGGTTCGTGAATCATCGAAAGGTGATCGCCCGGCACGTCGTGAATTTCAACGCCGGCGTTTGCCAACTCGCCCCAGCCCAAATCCGGCGTCGGCGGATCATCGGCGGGACGTTCCGCCGCGCGAAAGAGCGTAACCTTGCCGTCGTACCGTTGCGGTTGATAATTTCGAAACGCGTCGAGATGCGTTCGCAGAACGCGCACGAAATGACTGAATTGTTCCAATGTTACTTCGGGATAGAGCCAGTCCGCTTGCCGCGCCGCGCGCCACACGGACGCGATTTGATCGCGCGGCGCGAGCGCGCGCAATTGCTCGACCGACAACGCGAGGTGTTGACCAAACAGGTCAACCAGGTATGCCGCGTCATCCGGCGGTTGCGGTTGCGCCAGCGTCGGAGTTTGATCGAGCATCGCGAGCAACGTGACGGGTTGCGCTTGCGCGCGCAACTGTTGCGCCATTTCGTACGCGACTGCTACACCCATTGACCAACTGCCCAAACGATACGGACCCGCGGGTTGAAACGCGCGCAACGCGTCCACATAGTACGACGCCATTTCTTCAACGCGGGTATGCAACGTGGTGTCCCCGTAAATGCCACGCGCTTGCAAACCGTAAAACGGTTGATCCGCGCCGAGGTAATTTGCCAACTCGGTGTACCAATGCACGCTTCCGCCAGATGGATGCACAAAAAAGACCGGCGGTTTCGAACCGGTGGGTTGAAGCGGCACCAACACCGGCGTCGTCAATTCTTCGTCGCGCAACAAACGCGCGAGATGTTCGATGGTCGGTTCTTGAAACAAACTCGCGAGCGGGAGCGGTTTGCCGAACTCGTGTTGAATCTGGGCGATGAGCCGCAACGCGAGCAGAGAGTGTCCGCCCAATTCAAAAAAATCATCCTTGATGCCGATGGAATGCGCGCCGAGAACCGTTTCCCAGATGCGCGCCAATTTGAGTTCCACCGGATCGCGCGGCGCGATCACAACGCGTCGCGACGGCGCGCGCGCGACATCCGGCGCGGGCAACGCGCGGCGATCCACTTTGCCGCTCGCGTTGAGCGGCAAATTTTCCAGCATCACGAACGCGCTCGGAAGCATATACGCCGGCAATTTCGCGCGCAGAAATTCGCGCAGTTCCAGACCTTCCAGGTTTTCGCGCGCAATCACATACGCGACGAGACGTTTCTCACCCGGCGAATCGTGGCGCGCGAAGGGGACCGCATCGCGCACGGCGGGATGTTCGCGCAGAAGCGTTTCGATTTCGCCCAGCTCGATCCGAAAGCCGCGCAGTTTGACTTGGTGATCGATCCGTCCCAGAAATTCAATGTTGCCGTCCGCGCGATAGCGCGCCAGGTCGCCGGTTTTGTACAAACGTAATTGGTAATTGGTAAATGGTAATTGGTACGTGACGAATTTTTCCGCGGTGAGATCGGGACGATTGAGGTAGCCGCGCGCGAGACCGACGCCGCCGACGTACAATTCGCCTGGCACGCCAATTGGAACCGGTTGCATTCGCGAATCGAGAATGTAGAGTTGCGTGTTCGCAATCGGTCGTCCGATGGGAATGTTCGCCGCGCCGTCCGTTTCATTCACGCGATACCAGGACACGGCGACGGTCGCTTCGGTCGGACCGTACGCGTTGAAAAATTTTCGCCCGCGCGCCCACCGCGTGGCAAGTTCGGGACGACAACTTTCGCCGCCGGAAATAATCGTCTGACAACTCGGCAATTCTTCCGGCGCAAGCAACGCGAGCGCGGCAGGCGGCAAGAGCGCGACGTTCACGCGTTGCGTTTCGATCAATTCGCGTAACGCCGTCGCGTCCCAGGATATATTCGGCGGCACGAGGCACAACGTCGCGCCGTTCAACAACGCGGAAAAAATATCCGCGACCGATCCGTCAAAGCCGAACGAAAAGAATTGCAGGACGCGACTCGATGCGCCGATGCCGAACGCGCGCGCATACTCGGTGATCAAATTGCTCAAGCCGCGATGTTCCAGCAGTGTGCCTTTCGGTTTGCCGGTCGAACCCGATGTGTAAATGACATACGCGAGATTGTCCGGCGTCGCCGCGCTGGCAAGCTTCGAATCATCCGTGCGCGCGATCACATCCCACTCGGCGTCGAGGCAAAGCACGCGCGCGGACACTTGAAAGGTGAAATGCGAAACCAGGTTTGCCTGGGTGATCAAAATCGGCGCGCCGGAATCTTCCAACACAAACGCGAGCCGGTCTGCCGGGTACGTTGGATCGAGCGGGAGGTACGCGCCGCCGGCTTTGAGCACGCCCAACACCGCGACGATCATTTCAAAAGATCGTTCGACGCAAATCGCGACGATGGTTTCCGGCGCGATGCCCATCGCGCGCAAATGATTTGCCAACTGATTCGCGCGCGCGTTCAATTCGCGATACGTCATTTGCGCGTCGCCCAACGTCAACGCGATCGCGTCCGGCGCGCGCGCGACCTGGTCTTTGAATAATTCCGGCGCGCATTGCTCGCGCGGGAAATCGGCGGCGGTCGTGTTCCACTCGACCAGGATTTGTTCGCGTTCGGCGGGGGTGAGTAATTGGTAATTGGAAATTGGTAATTGCGGATTGGCGGCGAACTCTTCGAGCAACGCGCGCCAATGTCCGACCATCCGCGTCATCGTCGGCTTGTCGAAACGTGCCGCGTCGTACACGAGTTTGAGCAACAATTCGGAACTCGGTCCCGCGACCGCAGTGATCGGATAATTCGTTTGCTCGACCGAGCGCACGTTCAAAATTTCCAAACCCGTGTCGCGCGCGCGCAGAGCATCGCCGACCGGGACGTTTTCAAAAACCAGGATGGATTCGAACAAGGGCGCGCCGCGCGGAATGGCGCTCCATTGTTGAATTTGCGCGAGCGGCGTGTACTCGTATTGGCGCATTTCGATTTGCTGGGTTTGCAATTCGCTCAACCAGGTCGCGAGCGATTGATCGCGCGGAACCCGCGCGCGCACCGGCAAGGTGTTGATGAACACGCCGACCATTTCCGCCGCGCCCGACAATTCCGGCGGGCGTCCCGATACGGTTGCGCCGAACACAACATCGTCTTCGCCGCTGTAACGACTCAACACCAGTGCCCACGCGCCTTGCGCGAGCGTGTTCAACGTCAAACGCTGTTCGCGCGCGCGCGTTTGCAAATCATTCGTCGTCGCGAACGCGAGATGCGTTTCGACCTCGGCGACGCGCGCGCCCTGCGCGTTCGCGTTCGCGCGTTCGACGACGAGCGGCGTCGTCGTCGTGAATCCCGCGAGCGCGGCGCGCCAAAATGTTTCGGCGCGCGCGAGCGGTTGTTGCTTGAGCCAAACGATGTAATCGCGGTACGGCGGCGGCGCGGGCAAATGCAAATCGCGCGCGTGCGCGAACGCATCGTAAAACGCGAACACGTCTTGAAGCGCCATCGGCGCAGACCAACCGTCGAGCAACGCGTGGTGGTACAGCCAGACGAATTCGTAAATCGTGTCGGTAACGCGCATCAACGCGACACGCATCAACGGCGGTTGCGCCAACGCGAAACCGCGGCGACGTTCTGTCGCGAGAAACGCATCGAGCCGCGCCAATTGTGCGCTCGGTGAAATGCCGCGCCAATCTTGAAACTCGAACGGCAATTGCGCGTGGCGATGCACCACCTGCACCGGCTCTTTGAGATTCGTGCCGATGAACGCGGTTCGCAAAATCGCGTGGCGATCCACCACGCATTGCCACGCGCGTTCGAACGCGCGCACATTCAAATCGCCGCGCAGTGTGCAACTCAATTGCTCGACGTACACGCCGGATTCCGGCGCGGCGATGCTGTGAAACACCATCCCTTGTTGCATCGGCGCGAGCGGATAAACATCCTCGATATTTTTCAGCGTCATCGCGTTACCTCAACCAATATTTTGAAATTCTGTGGCGCGGCTTTATGCCGCGCCGTGATGCGGGCTGGAAAGCCCGCGCCACATATTTTTTCAGCGCGCGCGGACGCGCCACACGATTCCGGCGCTCAGCGCGAGCGTGATCAATCCCAGCGCGCCAAAATAAAACCAGGTCACGCGCGCATCGGCACTCGCGTCGAAGCGCGTCAGCGTAACCGCAGTTGGTCGCACGTACTCGAACGCGCCGAGATCGCATCGCCCGCCAATCGGTCGCATCGTGCCGACTTGATCCACCATGAACGTCGTACCGCATCCGTGCGCGTTCGCCGGAATTTGATCAATCGCCGGACTGCCGGGCAAGAGCGCGTGCGTTTCCGTTTCGCCGCCGTTGCGTTGCAAGGGCGATAAAACCGGATCGCCAAAAAAATTCGGACTGCAGGTGTTGTCCTCGATCCACGCATTGATATTCGCGAGGATGCCGCCCGCGTTCACGCAATCCTGGTTTGTATTGTTCGCGATGATCGAATTGGTCAACGTCGTCAGCGTGTTCGTTACATAGCCGGTGATGTAAATTCCACCGCCGAGCAAACTCGCGGTATTGTTGCTCAACGTGCTGAATGTGATCGTCGCCGATCCTTCGTCGTTAAAAATTCCGCCGCCGTACAACACGCCTTGATTATTGCTCAGCGTGCTATTTTCCACGCGCAGTGTGCCGACGGTATTGCCGATGCCGCCGCCGCCGTCGTACGCGCCATTCGCGAGGTTGCCGCTCAACGTGCTTTGAATGACGGTCAGGGTGCCGGTGTTTTCGATGCCGCCGCCGCCGCGATCCGTTGTGTTCCCGGCGAGCGTGCTGGTTCGAATCGTGAGCGCGCCGTTTTGCCAATTGAGAATGCCGCCGCCGAAATTCCCGGTCGCGACATTGTTACGAAGCGCGCTCGAGGTGATCGTCATTGTGCCGTCGTTGTAAATTCCCGCGCCGCCGCCCGATGTAAAATCATTTGCCGTGTTGCTGATGATCGTGCTGGCAATGATCGTCGCGGCGCCGCGATTCGCGATCCCGCCGCCGCCGTAAATGCCGTACACGCGCGTCGAGCGCGTTTGATTACCGCGCACCGTGCTATCGCGCAGATACAAAATTCCATCGTTGAAAATTCCGCCGCCGCCCGCGGCATTGTTCTGATGCGTATTGTCGCTGATCGTGCTACGCGTGATCGTGAGCGTGCCGGAATTGTAAATGCCATTGCCGCCGTACCTGCGAATCCCCAACAACAATCCGCCGATCCGATTGCGCGTGATGACGCAATCATCCAACGTCAACGTCCCGGCATTGCTGATGCCGCCGCCGCGCAAATTGCTGACATAGCCATCCGCAATCGTCAACCCGGTTATCGTAACAATGCCGCTCGTTCCGATTTCGAATACGCGCGATGCATTATTGCCGCGCACGGTCAACACGCTCGCGCCCAAGCCCTGGATCGTCACGCGCGTGTTGATCGCGAGTTGCCCGCTCGTTAATGGGATCGTTCCGCCGGTGAGCGCGGGATCAAAAATGATCGTGTCACCCGCAGTGGCGTTTGTGATCGCTTGGCGGAGTGACCCCGCGCCACTGTCGTTCGCGTTCGTTACGGTGAGCGTCGCCGCGTGAACCGGCGCGGCGAGTAGCAACAAAATAATTCCGGTGACGCAACACCAATACGCGCAGATCAATGAAAACGTAATGCGTTTCATCGTTCCCTCCCAATCTCCGCGAGAATGTCTTGCACATCCGCATCGCTCCACCCGAACGCGTCCGCGTCCTGGCGCGCGATGGTTTCCGGCGCGCGCGCGATCAGCGCGCGCAACGCGGCGACGAAATCGCGCGCGACGCGTTCAATCGTCGCGCGGCGATGCACGTTCGCGCTGAACATCCACTCGAATTGCAAACCGCCGCCCGCGATGCCGCCGTTGATGTCGAGCAAATGCGGGCGCGCGTCGCGCGGACTGCGTTCCGCGCCGCGCGCTTCGGGCGCGATCGCGAACGCGGCGGACGCGCGATCCTGATCGATCTGCCCCAAATAGTTGAAGACGATTTGTGCGCGCGGCATCGCGTGCAGTTGCTCGCGCAATAAACCGTACCCGATGCCGTGATGCGGCGCGCGGCGCAATTGATCTTTGATCGCACGCAATGTCGGATTGCTCAATTTCAAACGCACCGGGTACAGCGCGGTGAACCAGCCGACCGTGCGCGCGACATCCACATCGTCGAACAAATCTTCGCGCCCGTGCGTTTCCAAATCCACGACCAGCGCGCGCGCGTCGCTCCATCGCGCGAGGGCTTGCGCGAGCGCGGTCAGCAAAATCGCGTTGATGTCGCGCTCCGCGTCGCGCAACAGCGCGCGCGTTTCATCCGCATCGAGCAACACGGCGACGCTTTGCGCGGACGCTTCCGTGTTCGCGCCGTCCGTATCCATCGGCAATGCCGCGCTATCGCGCAATGTCTCAACCCAGAACGGCAATTCCGCGCGCACTGCGTCCGCTTGCGCGTGCGCGTTCAATCGTTGCGCCCAATGTTGGAACGAAGTCGTTTTGCGCGGCAGGGGCGCGCCTTCGTACGCGGTGAGCAAATCTTCCAACACGATGCGCCACGATACGCCGTCCATTCCGAGGTGATGCGCGATCAATAACAAGCGCCCCGCGCGTTCCGCGCCGAGATCGAAATACGCGACGCGAAACAAATCGCCGGTCGCGAGATTCAAACTCGCCTGCAATTCCATTGCGCGCGTTTCAATCGCGCGCGCGGGATCGGTCGCATCGCTCAGATCAATCCACTCGAACGGCGCGCGCTCATTCACATCGGCGATGTGCGCGTGCCAGTCCGCGTCAGCGCGCGTGAATTGCGTTCGCAACGCGTCGTGATGCGCGACGATTTGCGCGACCGCTTGCTCCAATGTTTGGCGATCCAAGCGCGCGCGCGTTTGCAACAGCAACGATTGATTCCAGTGATGCGGCGCGCGCAAATCCAAATCAAAGAACCAGCGTTGAATCGGCGTGAGCGTAACCGCGCCGGTAACACGGTTTTGTTCCGCGTAAATCGCGCGCGCAGTTCCGGCAACCGCGGCAAGTTGCGCGATCGTCGGATTCTGGAATAGTTGTTTGGGCGTGAGCGATAACCCGGCTTGGTTCGCGCGTGAAATGATTTGAATAACCAGGATCGAATCGCCGCCGAGCGCAAAGAAATCGTCGTTGACGCCGACGCGCGCGATGCCCAACGCGCGCGCCCAAATGTCCGCGAGCATTTCTTCCGCGCGCGTGCGCGGCGCGACGTACTCGACGCGCGCGCCATCGCGCGTCGCGTCCGGCGCGGGCAGTGCGCGCCAATCCACTTTGCCGTTCGCCGTGAGTGGCAACGCGTCGAGCATTACGAACGCGGACGGAAGCATATAGTCCGGCAATTTCGCGCGCAGAAATTCGCGCACCTCAAGACCTTCCAGGTCTCCAAGACCTGGAAGGTCTGATCGCGCGACCACATACGCGACCAGGCGCGGCTCGCCGGTATCGGAACGCAAAATCGCGGCGGCGTGCGCGATGCGCGAATGTTCCGCGAGCGCGGCTTCGATTTCGCCAAGTTCGATGCGAAACCCGCGCAGTTTCACTTGCGAATCCGCGCGACCCAGGAATTCGAGATTGCCGTCGGGCAAATAGCGCACCAGGTCGCCGGTTTTGTAGAGCCGAATTTGGTAATTGGTAATTGGTAATTGGTAATTGACGAATTTTTCCGCGGTGAGTTCGGGACGATTGCGATAGCCGCGCGCAACGCCGACGCCGCCGATGTACAGTTCGCCGATCACGCCAATCGGCACTGGGTTCATTCGTTTGTCCAACACGTACAACTGCGTGTTGATGATCGGTCGTCCAATCGGAATCGCGCCGGCGCGATGTTTGTCGCGCGGCGTCCAGTACACGCAACAGCCGACGACCGTTTCGGTCGGACCGTACTCATTGACGAGTTGCGTATCGGGCGCGTGCGTTTGCCAAAACGTGATGTGATCGGTCAACAAATTTTCGCCGCCGATGATGAACGCGCGCGCGCATCCCGCCGCTGACGCGTGCGCCATTTGCGCGCCGAGCAATTTCAAATGCGCGGGCGTGATCTTGACGAGCGAAAAATCTTTTGCGCGCGTCAACGCGTCGCTCAATGTTTCGACGCCCGATCCTTCGGGCAACAAGATCGCGCGGCGACCGCACGCGAGCGGCGCGAGCAAACTCGTTACCGTCAAATCGAACGAGATCGAAGAATGAACCGGCGCGCCCTGTCCGCCGTCGAGTGGGTACGCGCATTGACACCAGGTCAAATAATTTACCAAGCCGCGATGTTCGATCAACGCGCCTTTCGGTTTGCCGGTTGATCCCGATGTGTAAATCACGTACGCGAGATTTTCCGGCGCGACGTTGCTCGCGACGTTCGAAGCATCTTCGCGCGCGATCTGTTCCCAATCGGAATCGAGACAGATGCGTGATGCATCCTGAGCGGAGCGGAGCGAAGCCGAAGGATGCGTGATGCGTGAAAGCAAATGCGCTTGCGTCAACACAATCAGCGCGCCGGAATCTTCAAGCATAAACGCGAGCCGTTCGGGCGGATACGTTGGGTCGAGTGGCACGTACGCGCCGCCGGCTTTCCAGATGCCGAGCAAACCGATCACCATTTCGAATGATCGTTCGACGCACAATCCGACGAGCGATTCGGGACCGACGCCGCGCGCGCGCAAGAATCGCGCGAGTTGATTCGCGCGCGCATCGAGTTCGCGATACGTCATATCTTGCGCGCCGAACGTGAGCGCGATTGCGTCCGGCGCGCGCGCGCCTTGTTGCTCGATCAACTGATGCGCGCAGAGATGCGCGGGATAATCCGCATCGGTCGCGTACCACTCAACGAGAAGTTGGTGCAACTCGGTTGTCGAAAGATATTGGTAAGTGGTAATTGGTAATTCGGGATTCGCGACGATGGCTTGAAGCAAATTTTGGAAATGTGCGATCATTCGCGCAATCGTCGTCGCGTCGAACAGATCGGTGTTGTACTCGAACGCGCCGCTCAAGCCGTCCGCGTCCTGAAGCATAAAAAGTGTGAGATCGAATTTCGCCGTGCCGCTGTGCGCTTCGACCGGACTCGACACCAGGTCGCTCGAAATTTTTTGCGCGCGCGTCGGCGCGTTCTGCAGAACAAACATCGCTTGGAACAAGGGCGAATGACTCAGATCGCGTTTGGGCTGGAGCGCGTCCACGATCATTTCGAACGGCACATCCTGGTGCGCGTACGCGCCGAGCGCGGTTTCGCGCGTGCGCTTGAGCAACGCGCGGAAACTGGGTTCGCCGGAACAATCGCCGCGCAAGACGAGCGTGTTGACGAAAAATCCGATCAGCCCTTCGAGTTCCGCGCGTGTGCGATTCGCAATTGGCGTGCCGATGCAAATATCGTCCTGGTGCGTGTACCGATGCAGTAACGTTTGGAACGCGGCGAGCAGAGTCATAAACAAGGTCGCGCCTTCGCACTGGCACAACGCGTCGAGCGCGCGCGCCAAATCTTTGCCGAGCGCGAACGTTTGATACGCGCCGTTCGGCGTTTGCGCGACCGGGCGCGGTCGGTCGGTCGGCAATTCGAGCAAGGGCGGAATCCCGGCGAGTTGTTGTTTCCAGTACGCGAGTTGTTTTTGTAGGGGCGATGCCTCGTGCTCGCCCTCCAACCACGCGCGTTGCCACGCCGCGTAATCGGCGTACTGAATCGGCAAAGCCGGCAGTGGCGACGCGCGTCCGTGAATGAACGCGTCGTACAGCGCGCCGATTTCTTGAATCAACACATTCGACGACCACGCGTCGCCGATGATGTGGTGCATCGTGAGGAGAACGATGTGCTCGTCATCGCGCAAGCGAATCAAACGCGCGCGCAACAACGGACCGCGCGCGAGATCGAATGGTCGCCGCGCTTCTTCGGTCGCGATTTGGAGCGCGCGCGCTTCGCGATCTGCGTCGTCGCGCAAATCGTCCACCGGCAACGCGAGCGTCAACGCGGGCGCGATGATCTGCGCGGGTTGATCGTTGAGCGTTGCAAATGTTGTGCGAAGCGATTCGTGCCGCCGCACGACTTCATTCAACGCGCGCTCGAGCGCGTTCACATCGAGCGCGCCGGTGAGTCGCGCGGCTTCGGGTAAATTGTAGAACGGGCTATTCGGTTCAAGTTGATCGAGGAACCACAAACGTTGTTGCGCGAACGAAAGCGGCAACGCCTGCCCTGAGCTTGTCGAAGGGTCGCGCTCAACCGGACGAAGCGGTGGCGCGATGATACCGCTCGTCGCGCGTTGCGCGATTTCGATATGCTCCGCGAGTTCGGCAATCGTCGGCGATTCGAAAATGTGGCGAAGCGGCAGTTCGATGTGAAACGCCGCGCGCACGCGCGAGACGAGTTGCGTCGCGAGCAACGAGTGTCCGCCCATTTCAAAAAAATTATCGCGGATGCCGATTTGCTCGCCGCCCAAAATCGCGCGCCAAATTCCGGCAAGCATTTCTTCGACCGGCGTGCGCGGCGCGACAAAATCGCGCCCGCCCTCGCGCCGCGCAAAATCCGGCGCGGGCAACGCGTGGCGATCCACTTTGCCGTTCGGCGTGAGCGGCAACGCGTCGAGCAAAACGAACGCGGAGGGCACCATATACTCCGGCAATTTGGTTTTCAAGAACAAACGCAAATCGGCGACCGAAAATCCTTTGGCGTGGACGAGCGCGGCGAGGCGCGTGTCGAGCAACGCGCGCTCCGCCGGCGTCGCGTCGAATTTGATCCCGGCATGTCCGTCGTGTTGCCACCACACTCTGCCGTTCATCCACACGTCGCTCGCCGCGCCCGGCAATTGCAAACGCACGCGCACGCCGCGTCCGGGCGCGCCGAAATTATTTTCGCCGCAGACGCGCGCGCCGCCGCGCGATACGTTTTCGACGATCAGATCACGCGCGGCGTCGCCGTCACATTCGACGCGGCAATGCGTGTGCAGAGGCAGGCGCGGCTCGCGATCGCGCAAATCGGTGATCCACGCGTCCTGGGTTTCGATCAAATGCTTGACGCTTTGATGTAAAAGATTTTCTTGCGCGTGCGTCGGCGCGAACGTGATCCCGGAATTGCCGTTACTGCGCCAGGTCACAACGCCGTCGAGCGCGAGTTCGTCGGCACTGCCGGGCAAATGCAAACGCAATTTCAAATGTTGACCGATCTGCCACGCCGCCGGTGTGTGCATCAAACAAACGCCGTGATACGAAAGGTCAACCGTGTCCACTTGAATTTCTTCTTCGCAGACCCAGCATTTCGTTTGCAAGGGAATGCGATCCACCGGCAAATCGGCGATGAGATACGCGACGAGTCGTTCATCGCGCGCGGCGACTGCCGCATCGCGCACGATGGGATGTTGACGCAGAACCGCTTCGATCTCGCCGCTCTCGACGCGATACCCGCGCACCTTGATTTGAAAATCCGCGCGTCCGAGAAATTCAATGTTGCCGTCGGGGAGATAGCGCGCGCGGTCGCCGGTCTTGTAGAGACGAATTGGGTAATTGGTAATTGGTAATTGGTAATTGATGAATTTTTCGGCGGTGAGTTCGGGGCGATTGAGATAGCCGCGCGCGACGCCCGCGCCGCCGATGTACAATTCGCCGGGAACGCCGATGGGAACCGGTTGCGCGTGCGCGTCGAGAATGTACGCGTGCGTGTTCGCGAACGGACGACCAATCGGCACGACGCGATCCGTTGAGGCGTCGGCGAACGCGCCTTCAAAGTACGTGCTATCAATCGTCGCTTCGGTGAGACCGAACGAATTGATGAGTCGCGTGTGCGCGCCGCACGCGCGTTTGAATTTTTGATATTCGCCAACGTGCCACACATCCGAGCCGCAAATCAGCACGCGCATAAAATCGAGGCGTTGATTTGTTTCATCGAGATATTGCATCAATTGACGCAACACTGCCGGGACAAATTCCGCGCCCGCGATTTGTTCGCGGCGCATCAGCGCGTACAACTTGTCCGGCAACAACAACCACTCGCGCGGCGCGAGGACCAACGTGCCGCCCGAAGCGAGCGCGCGCACAAAATCGCCGGTGAATACGTCGAACGAAAAATTCGCCATTTGCAAATGCGACTTGATCGCATCGAGCTGATACGCGTCGCGCCACGCGAAAAATTGATTTGCGAGCGCGCGCTGTTCGATCAGCACGCCTTTCGCTTGCCCGGTCGAGCCGGAGGTGTAAATGATGTACGCGAGATTTTCCGGCGCGACGTTTGCGGTTGGATTCGCGTCGGATGATTGCGCGATGGTTGCCCAATCGGCGTCGAGTTGAATCGTGATGCGTGATGCGTCCTGAGCGGAGCGAAGCAAAGTCGCAGGATGCGTGATGCGTGAAAGCAAATTCGATTGCGTGATCAAAATCGGCGCGCCGGAATCTTGGAGCATAAACGCGATGCGTTCGCTCGGATAATCGGGATCGAGCGGGACGTACGCGCCGCCGGCTTTGAGCACCGCGAGCGCGGCGACGATCATTTCGAGCGACCGTTCGACGCAGATCGCGACCGGCGTTTCCGGCGCGACGCCGCGCGTGCGTAAATAATTTGCCAATTGATTCGCGCGCGCGTTCAATTCGCGATACGTGAGCCGCGCGTTGTTCCACACGACCGCCAGCGCGTCCGGCGCGCGCGCGACCTGGTTTTCGATCAAGTGATGGACGCACACATCGCGCGGATAATCGGCGCGCGTGTCGTTCCACTCGATCAACACTTGCGCGCGTTCGGGCTCGGTGAGGAATTGGTAATTGGTAATGGGTAAATCGGGATTCGCGACGATGTTTTCGAGCAGAGTTTGCAAGTGTCCCAACATTCGCGCAAGCGTGTCCGCGTTGAACAGATCGGTCGCGTACTCGACCGCGACATCGAGTCCGTCCGGCAATTCGGAAATCGAAAACGTGAGATCGAACGTCGCGGTGCCCGCGTCCACGTCGAGCATCGTCAACGTCAGTCCCGGCAAATGCTGGGATGTGACCGGCGCGTTTTGCAAAATCACCATCACTTGAAACAACGGCGTGTGACTCATCGCGCGTTGCGGTTGCAAAATTTCGACCAACTGCTCGAACGGCACATCCTGGTTCGCGTACGCGTCGAGCGTGGTCTGGCGCACGCGCTTGAGCAAATCGCGAAACGTGGGCGCGCCGGATAAATCCGCGCGAATGACGAGCGTGTTGATGAACAAGCCGATCAACGTTTCGAGTTCCGCGCGCATCCGATTTGCAATCGGTGTGCCGATGCACAGATCGTCTTGCCCGGTGTAGCGATGCAAAAGAATTTGGAACGCCGCGGTCAAGGTCATAAACAAGGTCGCGCCTTCGCGTTGACTCAACGCTTTGAGCGCGTCGAGCAACGCGCGCGGCACGCGCGCGGACTGGGTCGCGCCGCGCGACGATTGCACGGCGGGACGCGGTTGGTCGGTCGGCAGTTCGAGCATCGGCAACGCGCCGCCGAGTTGGTGTTTCCAATACGCGACCTGGTTTTCGATGCCGCCTTGCGCGCAACGTTCGCGTTGCCACATTGTAAAATCGGCGTACTGAATCGGCAGGTCGGGCAACGGCGACGCTTGCCCGCGCGCAAACGCCGCGTAGAGCATCGCCATCTCGCCGATGAACACGCCCATTGACCAGCCGTCGCTGATGATGTGGTGCATCGTCAAGAGCACGATGTGTTCGTCGTCGGCGAGGCGCAACAAGCGCGCGCGCACGAGCGGACCGCGCGTGAGATCGAACGGCGCGCGCGCTTCGATATTCGCGCGGCGCAGGGCTTCGGCTTCGCGATCCGGCGCGTCGCGCAAATCATCCATCGGCAAACCGATTTTCAACGCGGGCGCGATGACCTGGTGCGGTTGTCCGTCAATCGTCGTAAAGGTCGTTCGCAAAATTTCGTGGCGGCGCGCGATTTCGTTCAGCGCGCGTGCGAGCGCGCCGATGTCGAGCGCGCCGACGAGTCGCGCGGCGGAGGGAATGTTATAGTACGGGCTGTTCGGCTCGAACTGATCGAGAAACCACAAGCGTTGTTGTCCGAACGACGCGGGAAAGATGCACACTTCATCTTCCGCAAATGCAATTGGATTGACGACTTGATTCACCAGGTTGTTCATTAGAAAATTTCTCCACGCGACGCGCGATTATTTTCAAACATTGGATTCGACGCTTTAGCGGGTTTGCTCGTCCAAGTGATCACCGCGTAAACGCTCGATTCCGGATTTCCTATCGCCGGAAAATTTACGCGACCGGCGTTGTGATCTCCGGCGTTGATGATCCAGCGCCCGGTTTGACGAGCGTGGATAATTTGACGCGATGCGCGTCGCGCGCAACAAATTTGATCGGCGGCAAATTGATCGACGCGCCTTCCGCGCGCACGCTTTCGATCTCGCACGCGAGCGCGGCAAGCGTTGATTTTTCGAATAGCGTTCGCAGAGGCATTTCGATGGCAAACTCATCGCGAATGCGCGAGACGAATTGCGTCGCGAGCAGTGAATGTCCGCCCAGCTCAAAGAAATCATCCGCGACGCTAACGCGCTCCACGCGCAGTAACTCCGCGCACAGCGCCGCGAGTTTTGCTTCTGTCGCATTGCGCGGCGCGATGTACTCGCGTTCCGAACTCACACGCTCCGGCGCAGGCAACGCGCGCCGATCCACCTTGCCGTTCGGCGTGAGGGGAAGTACATCGAGCATC
>JACRPR010000211.1 GCA_016223105.1 Chloroflexota bacterium
AAACGAATCAGATCATCGCGCGCACCTTTTGCCGATGTGAACAAGCCATTGCGCGATTCGTACCACAGCGCGAGCAATCCACCATCGGGCAATGCGATCACTTGATCGAAACGATTGTCCGGGAATTGCACCGCGCCAAGCGATTTGCCGGTCGCGCCTTCAAATTTTTCGATGACCCCTTTTTGCGCGATGTACACCGTGCCCTTGCGATCCGCGGCAAGCCAGCGCAAAGGCGCTTGCGCGTCCACGTTCCACTGCATCGAAAATTTTCCGGTTGAATCGAAAACCTGGACACGCCCGCCGGTGTACTCGCCGACAAACAGGTTGCCGTTCGCGTCGAGCGCGATACTGCGCGCATCGGTGAACAAACCCGGTCCCGTGCCACTGCCGCCGAATTTGAGCGCGACGTTCATAAAGCCGGGCGTCGGCGTAGGCGAGGGAACGCGCGTGAGTGTTGGCGCGATCGGGGGCGACGCAAACGCGAAACGCGTCGGCGTGCGCGCGAGCGGCACATCCGGCTCGTTGCCGATGAACGCGCCGAACAGCGCGGCGAACGGCAGAAACGGCAAAAAGAAAATTCCGGGACAAAAGAAAAAAATGATCGCGAGCGCGATCCAAAGTTTGATGCTGGGCTTGGACGCGGGCGTGTGCGTGATCGTGATGATCGGCGTTGGCGCGCTGGTGATGACCGGCTTGCCGGCTTGGAGCGCTTCAACCGCGTCTTTTGCATCTTTCAAGCCGACGCCAAAAATCGCGCGATAAATTTTGATCGCTTCGATTTTTTTGCCCGCGCGAATCAGGCGCGCCATTTCTTTGAGTTGCACGGATTGCCCGGCAAGTTGCGATAGATCGAATCCGCCGGGCGCGGACACATCCACGCGCAATTCGTCCGGCACGATCACCGAACTCGCGCAGTGCGGACACGTTATCGTGAGGTCTGCGCCGCCGTCATAGTCCAACGGCGCGGCGCAATTGGGACAGTTGAAAGATTTGGACACGGAATTATCCTTCGCTCGGTTTTAGCGCGAGCAGTTCACCATTCCCAATCGGAACAATCGAAACGACAAATCCCGGCGTTTGTCGAATGTGTTCGATGAAACGCGTCATTTCGTTCGCGTGCGACACGGCATTGTCCGCGACGATCAACCCATTCGGCGCGAGGGTTTTTTGCAGATCATTCCACCATGCAACGTATTGCCCGCGCGCCGAATCCAAGAAAATCAAATCGAATGAATCAGCCGTTTGCCGGAGAAAATCGGTGGCATTGCCAACGCGCAGATCAATGAACGCTTCCAACCCGGCGCGTTGAAAATTCGCGCGCGCCATTTCAACCTTGAACGCGGATTGCTCAAGCGTCGTTACGCGTCCACCGCGCGGTTCGACCGCGTGCGCGAGCCACAAGGTCGAGTAGCCATTCGAGGTGCCAATTTCGAGGACGCGCGTCGCACCCGTCGCGCGAATCAGTAACAACAAAAATTCGCCGGTGTCACGCGTGATGTTCAACATTCGCCGCGCGTGATCGGTTGTTTGCGCGTCGTTCGTTTCGCCGAAGGTTTCGAGTTCGCGCAAGAGCGCGGCTAGGCATTCATCCATTTGCTTGCGCCTCGATCACGCCTTGTGCGAATCCGCGACGAGTTTAACAATACACGCCAACCTACGTTCCGTTTGCCCTAACATCAAGACCCAGCGTTTGTCTTCACTCTTTGGGCGTTCCGCCGCGACACAAAGTGTTTGCGATGACGCGTCATAGCATTGCACATCGCCGCTCGGATCGGTAAGATTGGAAACCTACTTTGACCATATTCGCGAATTGTTCTACAACGCCGCAGATTCTCGCAAACTCTGTATCAGCAATGAGTTATGTTCTGAGCAAAGCGTGATAATGAATTGCTCGTCACTGTGAAAGGGATCATCTTTCAATTTTTGCTTGATGAGAATGACGCCCTCATTCAAGAAAATGCTGTGTCCCGCTTTTTCCACCAAGTCCAAAACCGTCCAGAATGTAGCTCTGCGGGACACAATGTGACTTGCTTGAACAGGATTTGGCTTTATGCGATGTAATCCATCATTTTTCCGTAATCCATTCGTGACATTGCAGAGTTGGCAAATTCCCCTATCTCGGTTTTTTGCAACATTCATTCCCTTGCGAGCTTGGTCAACAGTGCGATATTGGGCTACATTTCCCCAGTATTCAATTACCTCTGCTCCGTACTTTTGCTTGAGTTGTGTAATAATGTTGTCTACTGTTCCGGTAAGGGCAATATCTTGAAGGATGCGATCACGGGGAATTCCGGGCAGTGAAAGATAAATATCTTCAGCTTTATTGTCTGAATACTTTAGTGTAAGGCGAATGGCATAATAAACTGACGGATTGTTGCGTTCGCTGACCGGATTTCCAGCAGCTTGGTGATATAGTGCGGCTCGTGCAGCATGGCGTTCGCGCTCGCTTGTTGCAACAATTCGATAAAGGTCATCGAGTTTCACAACTGTCATTGGTGGCTTTTGCTTTAGAAACTCGCGGACTTTTTGGGAGACTGGAGTACTTTTCGATAACATTGGAATATCCTCCTTGAACCACTTCGCATTTAAGATCGAACAACTCGTTTGGTGTGACAAGACGCTCAACTTGATCCACACAACACCCAACTATAGCACCTTTTTCACATCTCGCGCGGATCCGCAATCACTCCCGCAATCGCGCTCGCGGCGACCACCGCCGGACTAGCGAGATAAATTTCCGATTCGCGCGTGCCCATTCGTCCGCGAAAATTCCGGTTCGCCGTCGAAATCGTTACTTCGCCCGGCGCGGGAATGCCCATATGATTGCCCATACACGGTCCGCATCCTGGCACGCCGATCACCGCGCCCGCGTCCACAAAGGTTTGAATGTAGCCGCGCGCTAATGCTTCGCTCAAAACCTGGGACGATGCCGGGATCACGAGCAAGCGCGTCCCGCGCGCGATTTTCTTGCCGCGCAAAATTTCTGCCGCCGCCGCAAAATCTTCGATGCGTCCGTTCGTGCAGGTGCCGATGAACGCTTGATGAACGCGCGTCCCGCGCACTTGCGACAACGGTTTCACATTATCCACGCGATGCTGGCACGCGACGTACGGTTCGAGTTGCGCGGCGGCGTAGTGATGGACGGAAATGTAGTTGGCGTCAGGATCAGGATACAAAGCCAAATTCTTAATTCGTAATTCGTAATTCGTAATTTCC
>JACRPR010000212.1 GCA_016223105.1 Chloroflexota bacterium
TCGTCGTCGTCATCATCATCGTCGTCATCATCTGCATCTGCCGGTTGTTTGGCGTCGGCGATGCTGGGTGGCACACTGCCGAGCAAACCGGATTTTTCGCGAATTAACTTGTCTAACTTGGACACCACTTCGGAATTTGTTTTCAAAAACTCGCGCGCGTTCTCGCGCCCCTGTCCCATGCGCGCGCCCTCGAACGAGTAGAACGCGCCGCGCTTTTCAATCGCGCCCATCTCGACGCCGAGATCGAGTAGATCGCCTTCGCGCGAAATGCCGACGTTGTGCATAATGTCGAACTCGGCTTTGCGGAACGGCGGCGCGACCTTGTTCTTTTTCACGCGGACGCGCGTGCGATTGCCGACGACATCTTCGCCGCTCTTGATCGCGTCAATCGGGCGCACATCGAGCCGCACCGACGCGTAAAATTTCAATGCCATTCCGCCGGTCGTCGTTTCCGGGTTGCCGAACATCACGCCGATTTTTTGGCGCAGTTGATTCGTAAAGATAACCGCCGTGTTCGATTTTTTGATCGCGCCGGAAAGTTTACGGAGGGCTTGGCTCATCAAGCGCGCTTGCAAGCCCATATGCGAGTCGCCCATCTCGCCTTCGATTTCCGCGCGTGGCACGAGCGCGGCAACCGAATCCACGACGATCACATCCAGCGCGCCAGAGCGCACCAACGCTTCGCAGATTTCGAGCGCTTGCTCGCCGGTGTCCGGTTGCGAAATGAGCAGTTCGTCAATTTTGACGCCGCATTTAGCGGCATACACCGGATCGAGCGCGTGTTCGACATCAATGAATGCCGCGACGCCGCCCATCTTTTGCGCTTCCGCGATCACATGTTGGCAAATCGTCGTCTTGCCCGATGCTTCGGGTCCGTAAATTTCGATCACGCGGCCCCGCGGAAGCCCGCCGATGCCGAGTGCAAGGTCGAGTGAAATCGAGCCAGTTGGAATCGCCTCAACTTTGAGACTTGCCACCTCGCCCATTTTCATCACTGCCCCTTCGCCAAATCGTTTTTTGAGGGTCGCGAGAGTAGTTTCGAGCGCTTTGGTTTTGCCCGTGTCCGCCATTTTCGATTGCTCCTTTTTCAAGCGCTCCTTTTTCAAGAAGGCGGTCGTAGTTTACAACAAGTGAGAACAAAACGCAAGCCCTTGCAAAGTTGCATCGGGCGAATCAATTCGCGGCAACACTTGGCGATGCCGACCTGCGTCGGCAAAGGTTCAAGCGACGAAGGTCGCTTTCGCAATGTGTTGCCGCGGTTTCAACCGCCCGCGTACAATCACCTGTCGTGAATCGGAACGCCGAGAAATAAAATTGAGTTGCATCGCCGAACGATGTGGCGATATTATATCAGAACAAGTGTTCGGAGTCAAGATGGAGGAACAGGGCTATTGAGTTAAAATTAAATTTCGTTTATAATGCAGGCGGTTATATAAGAGTAAAAAATGATTCAAACGCCCAGCGTTTCAATGTTGAAGCGCGCGGGTTGCCAAAGGAGGAATGTATTTGCGTCAGGTCATCCCATTTCCGAAACGGTAACGCGCGAAAACGAATCGCGTTGAAAACTGGGTCAACGCGATGACGATTCAATAATTCTGGGGGACACACCCCGAATTTAAGGAAAAGGAGGAACGATGCGAAAGGTTTTGGTTTTGTCCCTAGTTGCCGTGTTCGTGTTGTTGCTTTTGACCGCGGCGACTCCCAGCACGGCGAGCGCGGCTGGTCCGGCGTACTATGTCGTGCGGCACGGCGACACGCTCGACGCGATTGCTTGGCGGTATGGCACGAGCAGTTGGTCGATCGCGAAGGCGAACGGCATTTGGAATCCGAATTTGATCTATGCGGGTCAATTGCTGGTGATTCCGGGTTATGTGCCCTATCCGCATCCCGCGCCGAATCCGTGTCCGTGGCCCGGCGCGTGCCCGCGCCCCGTGCCGCAACCGTACGGCTGTTCGTACGTTGTGCGCTATGGCGACACGATGCACGCGATTGCGTGGCGGCATCACATTGACGTGTGGACCCTCGCGCGCGCGAACGGCATCTACAATCTCAATTGGATTTACGCCGGACAGTGGCTTCGCATCCCAGGATGTCGCTGGTAAAAAAAATCCCGCTCTCGCAAAGAGGGCGGGATTTTTGTTGAATGTACGGCAAATTTATAAATTTGCGCTACGTTTTTCGATGTCCCCGCGATGAAACTTGTCGTGAATCACAAGAATTCGCAACATCCCGCGCACTGATTGATCGCCCCAGACCGCGTGCGCGCCCGCGCGTTCGAGTTGCGCGAGCGTGAGCGTATCGAGCCACGCGAGCGTGTCCGCGCGCGTCGCGTCGAGCGCGGACAAAATTTCGTCGAGCGATTGCGCGCGCCAACGTTCGGTCATCCACGCGTTGAACTTGTCCAATTCAAATTCGCCGGGAAAATCGGGATAATCCGCGGCGAGTTCTTTCAACTGCACCGGCGTCTCGCGCGTCACCATCATCTTGGCGAATTTCACATTCACCGCTTCCGCCATCGCGACATGCGCGAGCAAATCTTTGATTGACCAGCCGTCGTCGCCGAATGGTTTCAGCAAAGTTTCGCGCGATAAATTTGCGAACGCTTCAAGCAATTTCGCGCGTTCGCTCGTCAATTTGTTTTTGATTCCGGCAATATCTTCGGGTGCAGGCATTTTTTCCTCCGGGAATAATTTGTCATTGCGAGCGAAGCGAAGCAATCCCCAACCGGCAACACGGCGATTGCTTCGCTTCGCTCGCAATGACATCTTCTAGCCATTTTCCACAATTCGGATTTCTTCCGGCGTCAAGCCGTACAATTCATACACCAACGCGTCAATCTGTTCATCGCTCACATTGATTTCGCGTTCGATGCGCGTGCGCGCGGCATCGCTCGGCGCGGCTGGCAATTGCTGATGCAACTGCGTGATCCGCGCGACGCGCGCGATCATTTGTTCGTGTCGTGCGCGGTCGGCGGGATCGGCAAAGTTGATCGCGCGAATTGGCAAGCGCGCCACATTTGTTTTCTTCACTTCGGCAAGTGCTTCGCCAACTTCGGGATTGAGCGTGTGATAGTACCAATTCAGCAAGCGCGAATTGAGGACGCCCAAAATGTAACGCAAATTCAAATCGCGTTGCGTCGGCACAAGCACATGCATATTGTTCAAACACAAGTACTGTTGCGTGTCGAGTGTCGCGACGATGCTATCGCCGGTTTGACGCATCACGATTTTTTCCGGCGCGTCGAAATTCGCGGCGGGGCGCGGCTCGGCAAGCCACGCGCCAAATTTGAGATAGCGCGGTTCGAGCGGCGCGATTTTATAACGTCCGATGTCACTGCCGCGCAAATACGCGCGATACAGTTTGCTCACTTGGCGATGACTGTCGTACACGCGGTTCTCGACAATTTTGCGCGTTTGCGGCGGTTTGCCTTTGCCGACTTGATACGGTTTGATGCCGACATTGATCGCGCAAAATGATTCGAGTGGCGCGCCAGCATCCAAACATTTACGCGCCAACGCGTGCGCGGGCGCATCGAGAAAAATGTTAATGACAGCGCCAGCCGACACGCGCCATTTATCTTGCGGATGCGAAATCCGCCGAATGCCCGCGCCGGTTTTATCCGCGAGCGCATCACGCGATTCGACAATCGTCGCGGTCGCCTGCCATCCTTGCGGATCGCTTTTTTGTAAGATGACGATTTCCGTGTCAACGGTTACTTTGGGGAATACGGGAAATTGAAAATGCACGATCTCGACAATGCGCGAATTTTCGACCACGAATTTTCGAATGTGCGTCTGAAGCAAATTGGTGAGCCAGGGATTTGGAATAATCATTCCAAAAAATCCATCGCGCTTGACCAGGTCGCGCAACGCGCGTTCGAGAAAAAGTTGATAACTGTCGAGTTGATAACTTTGAAAAGTGTAGTGCGAATTCAAGTACGCCTTGTCCACTTGTTTCAACAACGCGCCGTACGGCGGATTGCCAATCACCGCGTCGAACCCGCCCGTCTCCATAATCGCGTCGAATCCTTCGCGCTTGCTTTCCATCGTAAATGGATTGATGCGCGCGCTATCTTCATCCGACAATTCGCCGATGTCGTGACTGATGAGCGAATTACCGCACCGAATATTTTCGTAGAGACGCGGCAACACAGCTTGCCCCATAATCGCGCCGCGTTCGCCTTCGAGCAGTTTGATGTACAAACTCAGCATCGTAATCTCGACCGCTTGCGCGTCAATGTCCACGCCGAAAAGATTGTTCCGCAAAATTTCCGCTTTTTGCGCGAGCGATAATTTAAATTCGCCGTACGCCGCGCGCGGCTCGCGCATCAAGCGCGCTTGCCCCGGCATCGCGCCGCCGCGTTCGTGCGCGCGGTGCGCGTAATACGCCGCGTGATAGTCGAGCAGTTTTTGGTACGCGCCGATCAAGAACGAGCCCGAGCCGCACGCGGGGTCGAGAATTTTTAATTGCGCGATTTGCGCCGGCGTTTTGCCTTCGATCAATTTGCCGACAGTTTGCGCGACAATATAATCCACCACGTACTGCGGCGTATAGTACACACCCCCGGCTTTTCGCACTTCGGGTTTGTCTTCGACGACCGCGCGCGTCGCGGTCACGCGAATCGTTTTGCCGAGATAGCGTTCGTAAATCGAGCCGAGCAATTCGACCGGGATCACGTCAAAGCGATACGCTTCATACAAGCCGTTAATGATTTCAATTATCATTTCGGCGTCGAGATCCCACGCGATTGATTCGCACGCGTGCGGTCGGAAAATGTCGCCGTCAAAGCGCAGGTTGATTTGCGCGAACAACTCGCCCAGTTCACGCGCGAGCGATGCGTGCGCTTGATGATCGTTCCAATGCCGCGCGATGCTTTGCAACGGCGCAAGATCGTCCGCGAGAATCGCGCGGTCTTCGGCGACGCGAATAAAAATCAAGCGATCCAAAAAAACTTGGACGATGCCGTTCAGGTCAGTGGATTCCGCCGATTGAATTTTGAAAACGAATTGCGCGAGCTCCGCGCGCCAACGCGCGAGATCGTCCAAAAACGCGAGGTCTACCGGCTTGCGCTGACGTTGTGGCACGCTGGACAGTTTCAACAGTTCCGCGAGCGATCCCTGCGCGACCTGGTCGCGCGACAACAGCCAGAGCAAATCGAGCGTCGCGGGCGCGCGAAAATCGGAATAATGCAACGCGCGAATCAAGCCCGCGTCGGGATTTTTCCGGTTCGGCTTGGCGCGCGTATCGTAAATTCGCAATTCTTCAAAATCGCTGATCAATCCCAGGTCAACGCTCGCGCTCCACGCGTACCGTTTGAGTTGCAGAATCACGTCCGTGCGTTCGAGCGGAACGTGCGGCGCTTTGGCTTCGACGTAAAATAATTTTTGATTGTTCAAGCGAAACGCGTAATCCGGGCGTCCGCTTTTTTCGCTGACCTCGCGCGTCACTTCACGGTCGCGACCCAGGGCGCGCGCGTCGCGCATATCCCAGCCCAACGCTTCGAAAAACGGATCAATGAAATGACTCCGCACTTCGGCTTCGGGATAACCGGGTTGAGTGTACTCGGCGCGACCCTGCTCAAATTTTGTTACGAGTTCAGCAAGTTGTTGTTCAAATTGCGCGCGGGAAGAGAGTGGCATCGAATTATCCTGAATTGGATTCGACGCTTTAGCAGGTTGCTGGTCAGACACGCGAAGCGAACCGCGTAAACGCTCGAATCCATCTTTCATTCGTTTATTCGTTTCGATTCGTTGACACCGATTATACAATCACGCGCGGCATTGTGCAAGGTTGTTTTTGTGTGTATAATCTTGCTATGTTGCGTTATCGCTATTTGCTCATCGCACTCGTCGCGATGGTTGGAAGCGCGTGGATTTATTTCACGCGCGTCGAAATGCCGGTGATCGCGTCCGCGGGCGCGCAACCGCGCGCGAATTTTCCCGCGCCCGATTTCGCGCTGACCGCGCTCGACGGCACGACTGTTTCGTTGAACGATTTGCACGGCCAAGTCGTGCTGATCAATTTTTGGGCGACCTGGTGTCCGCCCTGTCGCGCCGAAATGCCCGCGCTCGAAACTGTTTACCAGGAACATCGCGCGCACAAATTTACCGTCATCGCGATCAACGTCGCGGAACCGGATGGACTCGTGATTCCGTTTCGCGATGAATTTAAACTCACGTTTCCGATTTTGCTCGATCTCGATACGGCGGTCGCGAAAAAATTTCAGGTGAGCGGATTGCCGACTTCGTTTTTCATCGATCGCGATGGGATCATTCGCGCGACGTATCTCGGCGCGATGAATCGCGTGTACATCGAGTCGCAAGTTCTGCCGTTGCTGGAGACGCGCTGATGTTGCCGGTCATTCGCATCGGTCCGGCGGCTCTGCAAGCGGACACGCTCGCGTTGATCGTCGCGCTGTGGCTGGGCGCGTTCGTCGCGGAACGCGAATTCAAACGGCGCGGCTTGCGCGGCGATGACGCGTGGAGTATCATCGCGATTGGCGTTTCGGCGACGTTGATCGCGGCGCGGCTCGCGTACGTCGCGCAAAATTTTTCGAGTTACGCGACCGACTGGTTGCAAATTTTCGCGCCGACGCCGGGCACATTGCTCTTGCCGATTGGCGCGTTGATGGGTTGCATCACGACGCTGATTTACATTCAATCGCGCGAAATCACGGTGGCGCGCGTTGCGGATGGAATCGCGCCGGGCGCATTGACCGCGATGATCGTGATCGCGTTCGGGCAATTGCTCAGCGGCAACGGTTTCGGCGCACCGAGCGATTTGCCGTGGGCGATTGTGGTGTGGGGCGCACTGCGGCACCCGGTTCAATTGTACGACGCGCTCGCGTTGTGGATCGGTTTGCTGATCGTTTGGCGCGCGCGCTTTGCGCGCGAGGGAATAACCGCGTTGATCGCAATCGCGTGGGCGAGCGCGGCGCGCGTGATCGTAGACGGCTGGCGCGCGGACGCGGAATTTTTGCCCGGCGGTTATCGCGCGTCTCAGGTGATCGCGCTCATTATTTTGATCGGTGCGCTGTGGTTGATCGCGCGCAAAGGAGAATCGAATGAAAACATTGAAATTCAAACTTACGGTGAACGCGCCGGCGAGTGAAGTGTATCGCGCGTTCACGGTTGCGACCGCGTTGCGCGGATGGTTTTGCAACGCCGCGCAAGCGGATCGGCGCAAAGGCGGACGATTGTATTTGTGGTGGAACGGCGGCTATTACGCCGCCGGTGAATTTAGCGCGCTCGCGCCAAATAAAAAAATCGCGTTCAAGTGGCAGGGGCGCAATGAACCCGCCGCGACGCGCGTGAGCGTGAGCATCGCGGAAAAAAATGGCAAGACGCAGATCGCGCTCGCCCATTCGGGAATCGGCGCGGGCAAAGTGTGGGCGAAAGCCGCGCGCGAATTTGAACGCGGCTGGAATGTCGCGCTCGAAAATTTGCAAGCCGTTCTCGAAACCGGGCAGGATTTGCGATTCACGCGGCGACCATTGCTCGGCATCGCGGTTGGATTTTTCAACGCGGAAGAAGCCGGGAAACTCGGCGTGCCGGTTACACAAGGCGTCCGGCTCGACGGTGTCGCCGCGGGAATGGGCGCGCAAAAAGCCGGACTGCAAAAAGATGATGTGATTGTCAAAATGGGAAAAATTTTGGTGACTGGCTATACCGCGCTCGCACATGCCTTGCAGGGCAAACGCGCGGGCGATAAAATTCCGGTTGTGTTTTATCGCGGCGCGGAAAAGAAAACGGTAACGATGGAATTGTCCGGGCGCGTTTTGCCGAATGTGCCGCCGACCGCGCGCGAACTCGCGGACGCGGTGCGCGCGGTGAATGTTGAATTGAACGCGGAGTTCGACGCGCTGATCAACGGCGTGAGCGAATCCGCCGCATCGCACAAACCATCGGCGAACGAGTGGAGCGCGTGCGAAACGCTGGCGCATTTGATCGCGGGCGAACGCGCGAATTATTTCGCGCTGTACGATTTCATTTGCGATTCGGAACGCGCGTACGACACGTTCGATAATCTCGACAACCTGCCCGAACAAATCAACGCGACGGTGCAGGCGTACGGCACGCTCGCGGAATTGGCGCGCGAGTACAAACGCAATCAAGCCGAAACTAGCGCCATGCTTGCAACGTTGCCGGATCAATTCGTCGCGCACAAGGGCACATACTGGCGCGCGGCATTGCCGTTTTTGCAATCCGCCGATCACACGCGCGCGCATTTCAAACAAATGCGCGCGGCAATTGAGCATTGGAAATTGGAAGTTGGACATTAGAAGTTGGAATCCAACCTCCAATTTTCAACTTCAATGAGGATACGATGCGCGATTTGATCACAACGATAGATGCGTGGCGCGCGCGTGGCGACCAGGTCGCGCTCGCGACGGTCGTGAAAACCGGCGGCTCGACGCCGCGTCCGCTCGGCGCGAAAATGATCGTGAACTCGCGCGGCGAATTTGCCGGGTCGGTCAGCGGCGGTTGTGTCGAAGGCGCGGTGATCGAAGACGCGTTGCGCGCGATCAAAACCGGCACACCGCAATTGCGCGCGTTCGGCATCGCGGATGAAACCGCGTGGGATGTGGGGTTGAGTTGCGGAGGAATGATCGAGGTTTTTGTTGAGGTAGTTGGATAGTTGAATAGTTGGATAGTTGGTTAGGAACTATTCAACTATCCAACCATCCAACTAACAAACTATGCAACTATTTGATGAGTTGAAACAAAACATCGCGCGCGAAACCTTGTGCGCGGTCGCGACGATTGTGCGCGGAGTGAACGTTGGCGCGAAAATGATCGTGTATCCCGATGCGCGTGTCTCCGGCGAGTTGGGCGACGCGCGTTTGAGCGACCAGGTCGCGCGCGACGCGCAACGCGCGATGCAAAACGAAGCATCCGAAAATCGCGCGTATGGCGACGCAGAAATTTTCATTGAAGTGTTCGCGCCGAAATCCAAGTTGATTATTTTCGGCGGCGTGCATACCGCGATCCCGCTCGTGCAATTCGCGCAGTCGCTCGGCTTTCGCGTGACAATCGTGGATGGGCGCGGACGTTTTGCGACGCGCGAACGATTTCCGACCGCCGACGAAATCATCGTGGCATGGCCCGATGATGCGCTCGCGCAAATGCAGATTGACGCGTCCACGTACATCGCGATCCTCACACACGATCCCAAGTTCGACATCCCCGCGCTAAAAGTTTTATCCACGACCCAGCCGCGTTACATCGGCGCGATGGGCTCGCGCGAAACGCGCGCGCAACATTTCGCGGAATTGCGCGCGCAAGGCGTAGCGGAAGAATTTTTATCGCGCGTGCATGGACCGATCGGTTTGGATCTCGGCGCGCGTTCGCCGGAGGAAATGGCGCTCGCGATTCTCGCGGAGATGGTCGCGGTGCGGTACGGGCGGAGTGGTGGGTTCTTGAAAGAGAAGGAGTAGAAGGGATAGAGGGCGGAGAGGGCATGAGAGGGCAAAGAAGTGATAGAAGGCGAAGAGGGCGCACCTTCTCTGCCTTCTTCCGCCTTCTCATCCCTTCTACACTCCCAAAGTCTCCGCGTTCCCCTTCAACGCCTCAAGCACATTCGCGATGTGCTCATCGAGCGGCACACCCAGGTCAGCCGCGCCGCGCTCGATGTCCGCGCGATTCACGCCGCGCGCGAATGCCTTGTCCTTCCACTTTTTCTTCACGGACGAAACATCCACATCCGCGATTTTTTTTGACGGGCGCACGAGCGCAACCGCGATAATCAGCCCGGTCAATTCGTCCACCGCGTACAACGTTTTTTCGAGCGGCGTTACGCGCGGAAGGTTGAGCGCGTCGCCGTGCGACCAAATCACACGCACCAACTCATCCGCCCAGCCGAGTTCTTTGAGAATCTCGCCATCGCGTTGCGGATGCTGATCGGGAAATTTTTCGTACGCAAAATCGTGGACGAGTCCGATGTTGCCCCACAAATTTTCGTCCGTGCCGAATTTGCGCGCGTACCATTTCATCGCGGTTTCGACGGCGAGCATGTGCTTGCGAAGCAAATCGCTCGGTGTGTACTCGCACACGAGTTGCCAGATTTCGTCACGGTTGTTGGGATTCATAAGACTCCATTGCAGATTTCAGATTTATAATTTCAGATGGATCGCGTTGATTTGAGGATTTCCAAGAACTGCGCGGGCGTTACGATTTTGACGCCGCGATGTTGTTTCAGATCGAGCAAATGCAAATTCCCGGACACGAGATAATCCGCGCCGCCCTCGACCGCGCACGCGAGCACGATGTTATCGGGCGGGTCTTGCGGAATTATTTTTTCGATCTGCTGGATGACGACCATTGTACAGATAACGCGCAATTTCGACAAAAAATCTTCGATGGACTGATCGGTCGGATGAAATCGTTTTTGAATGTGTTTATAGTGAAGCGCGACGCGAGTCTCTTGTAGAATCCCGTCCGCGAGCAAGAGGGAAAATGTTCTTTCGTGCGCTTGGGCAATGATTTGTCCCGGCTTGCCCTGCTTCATAATCAAAGCGCTAACCAAAACATTGGTATCCAAAACGACTTTGAGCATGGTTATTTCTTCCTATGCGTTCGGCGGCGCGGGGTGTACGTGGCGCGCGACTCGGCTAGTATTTTGTGGGCGCGTTCGGCGCGGATTTCATCTACGGTTTGCTGAATCAGACGTTCGCCTTCCTCTTCGTCCACGTCCGGCATCGTAGTATGCACCCGCTTGAGAAATTCTTGCAAATCGCGAATCGCCGCCATGCGTTTGCTCTCCGCCGTCACCTTTTGTTCGACGGCGGGCGCGATCGCGCGCGGCTTGACTAACTGCTGATAATCCGCCATCGGAATAATCGCGACGACGGGGATGCCGCTTTTCTCGACGATGAGATGCTCATCCGCCGCGTACGCGTGCTTGATCATTTCGCCAAATTTGTTTTTTGCTTCCGTCGCGCTGACGACGCGCACGGTTGGATTGTTTTTCATCGCTTCCTCCGATTAGCCAAGATTGACTAATTATAGCCAACGTTAGCCGATGCGTCAAGGACAACGAACAAGTGCGGATGAAACAGGCAAAAACCAGGTCGGCGTCAATCGCCGCATTAACTTGCGCGCTAGTCCTTGACTAATTTCGATCCTGTGCTAAACTATGCGCGTCAATGGGTTTGGTTCGATCTCCAAACCCGAAAAGAGGAGCTATGTCAAAGAAGACATTTCTTACCGCGTGCGTGATTGGATTGCTCGTTCTCATCGCCAGCGAAACGCCCAGCGTCGGCGCGCAGGGACCGCTCGCGCATGGCGCGACGTACCTCGACAACCAGTGGCATTGGATCGGTCCCGATGCGACGGTGTGGTACGCGTTCGATTACGCCGGTGATCGCACGGTCGTGATGTTGACGCTGACGAATGGCGTGCAACTTGGAATGTTGTTCAGTGTGTACGCGCCCGACAAACCGAGCGATCAACCGATTGGGCGCGGCACTTCGTCCCAGGTCGCGTGCAATGATGGCGGTCGGTGTCAATCACCCGATCTTGTTTGGAAAGGCGGCACGAGCAGTCCGGGGACGTACTATGTCCAGGTCATCAACAAAACGTCGGTCGCCAAAAGTTTTTTGTTATGGATCACCAACGGTAGCGTAACGCTCTATCCATCAACGTCCGCGCCGGCTCAAACCACGATCTATACACCGCCGGTGTACGTTCAACCCTACACGCCGCCGGTTTACACGCCGCAATACTACCCGCCGTATCCGCAACAATCGTACTATTGCCCGCCCGGTTATTATCCCGGTTATCGCTACTCTAAATCGCTCACCTGCTATCCGTACTATTCGCCCTACTACTACCCGGCGCAGTACGGTTATCCGTACTATCGTTAACGCGAACGATTCACGCGCGCCAAAGGTTGCTATGTCGTTGTTCAAACCAAACATTCCCGCGCTCAAAGCGAAACGCGATCTCGCGGGCTTGCTTCTGATTCTAAAAAGCAAGGACGCACTTGCGCGTCGCGACGCGATCAAAGCGTTTGGCGATCTGGGCGCGCGATCAGTTGTCCCGGCGTTGATCCAGGTTTTGCTCGCGGACAATCTCGACGTGCCGGAGAAAGCGGACACGGCAACCGCGCTCGGCGCGATTGGCGATGCCGACGCGATTGACGCGCTCGTGCAAGCGAACGCGATCAGCCACACGCGCGAACGCCGGATGATCGAAACCGCGACGACCGCGCCGAATCGTAAATATCACGAGGGGTTTTACATCACGCGCATCGCGACCGACGAGTACTTGTTTCGGAGCGCGCGCGCGC
Source organism: Chloroflexota bacterium (assembly GCA_016223105.1). GTDB lineage: Bacteria > Chloroflexota > Anaerolineae > UBA4142 > UBA4142 > JACRPR01. Next base: position 12,289 of record JACRPR010000212.1, read on the forward strand.
ACGCGCTCGCGCGCATCGGCGGCGCGCGCGCGCTCAACGCGCTGTTCGATGCGCTCGCGTCCGAAGCCGGACAAATGGCGAACCAGGTCAAGCGCGAAATTCAGCAAGCGATTCAAACCGCGGTGCAAACACGCGCGCCGGAAATCCTGGCGATCCTGATTGAAAAACTCAAAGATAAATCGCCGGACGTGCGGCATTGGGCGGTGCATTGTCTCAGCGATTGGGGCGATCCTGAAATCGCGGACACCTTCGTTACAATCGCGTGCGATGAAGACGAAGCGTACCCGGTGCGCGAAGCCGCGTTGATGGGGCTGGGCGAAATCGGCGACAGGCGCGCGCTCCCGTTTCTCGAAGACCTGCTGAAATCCGGCAATCGCGGCATCGCGCACGATGCCGATTCGAGCGCGACGCGAATTCGCGAACGCCATCCGCGCGCGCCGCAAATCTAAAAACCGTAAACAAAAACCAGGTTTCTCGCTTCGCGGAAACCTGGTTTTTTGCGTACTAGATGTACCACAAATCGCCTTCAAATTCAAAGCCGATGCTTTCCTGCTCCCACTCTTTTTTCTTCGCGAGCAACCATTCGAGAAATTGTTCGCGCTTGTCGAGATAGTGATCGCCCTTGCCGTACCCGGTCAACACCGCGACCTCTTCGACGATGATCTCGCCGCGGCGATCACGATAACGTCCCTTGACCGTCGTCTCGCGACAGCCGCCGAACATACTCACCAATTCTTCGGCGGTCTTTTTGATCCGCGTCGCAAATTCGCGGCGCGGAATTTTTTTATCGAGCCGCGTGGATGGCACGTAGACGACACACTCGATTGGCAGATGCACGGTGCCGCGCGGTTTTTTCTGAAAGGGAAACGCGTTTTTGGTTCGCACGAATTTTTGGCATTGCTACTCCTTTATCAATACCTTCGCCAAAATCTTCCCACTGATTCAAAGGAACACGGATTAAGGAAAATGAATAAAAAATATCCGTGTTCTCGCGAAGCGTATCCGTGGAGAAAAATTTTGGTAAGCGTTCAGGTGTCATTGCGAGGAGCGTTTTTTGCGACGAAGCAATCTCCGCGTTGCATGTCCGGATCGACAAGTCGGGGATTGCTTCGCAAAAACCGCTCGCAATGACGGATAGGGCTGAACGCTTACAAAAATTTTGTTCGCGTAAGAATTGGCGAAGGTGTTGTTTATGAAACGCGAAAAAATATCTTATCCGCGTTCGTCCGCGTTTGTCCGCATCCAATTTTTATCCTGACGCGGCAATTTTTTCCGCGCGTTGCAAATAGAACCACAGCGCGGTCGTGCCAACGCAGAACGCGATCACAATCAACGCGAGGATGACCATATTCGATTGCTCGAACGCGCGAATAAAATCGCCGTCCGGGTTGAGCATCGTTTGAAAAAAGATCGTCGCGGTCAGCGCAAAGATGCCGAGCCACACCCAGCGATTGAATTCAAAAATGCCGCGCCCGTGCAAGTACTTGATCGGCAACATTTCAAAGAACACGGTTTGCACGCCCATCGCGAAAATCAACAAGAGCGCGGTGTGAACCCACACGTTCGGATCGGTGAACGGCGTGATGAGCCACGCGACGATTGCCGCGCCGCCAATCGCGCCGAGCGCGAGCAAGTGCGACGGAATTTCGAATGTGGGATCGTCCACCTCTTCGATCCCGGCGGGACTGCCGATCAATAATCCCGGCGTCAAACCGGACAAGCGCGAAAAGAGTGCGGACACAATCGCGATTAAAAAGTTGCCGCCGTGAATGCGAATCACACTGCGCGAGCCGCGCCAACGTAAAACGATGAACTGCGCGAGGTCGTCAATGATGCCGATGACGCCCGCAGATAGCGCGAGCGCGAGAATCAAGAGCCAGCCCTGTTCGCTCGCGATATCGAAACCAGGATCGAGGTACGCGAACACGATGCCGTACAGCATCAGCACCAGCGCGAGTTTGAGCGCAAAGCCGAACCAGGTCAAGCGCAACGCGCGCATCACCGCGTCGAAGCGCGCGCCGATGCGCGCGACATTTTGCCACGCGGCGCGCGCGGGCGCAAACCAGCGCGCGACGCGCTCTTCGTGCGTTTCGAGCGCGGCGTTGAGCAGGTTGCCGAAAAAGCCCATCGCGAGCGCGAGAATCAGCGCGAGCAAAATATTCGTAACCAGGACAGCGAGATTCAAATTAAAACGCGCGGGACTCGCGATATGCTCGCGGAAAAAGTTGCCTGCCGCGACGATGGGGCAATTTGCCACGTTCGGCGTCGCCGTACATTCGGGCACCCAGGTTCCCGCGCCATCCACCGAACGCGCGTACACCTGGTTTTCTTTGAGCGCGGCATGATTCGTCAAATCCGCCATCGCGCCGTTTGGATAAATCAGTTGGATGACATCGTTTTGATCCGCGAGTGCGAGACCGGTTTGCGCGCGAAAGAAAACGAGATAACCGCGCGGCGCGATCGTCGCGCCATTCGGAATAATGAACGCGCCGCCGCCGTTCGCGGTGTGCGCGATTTGCCAGCCGCTCAAATCTACCGGCGAATCGCCGCTGTTGTACAGTTCGATCCATTCATCGCCGGAATTTTTCGCGCCGTCGTTATTCCAATCGCGATTGCGCGCGAACGCGACGTACTCGTTCAGCACAATCGCGGTGGAAAATTTCGCGGCAACTGCCGGCGCAACCGTCGGCGCGGGCGATGGCGGTGGCATCACAATCGCCGGCGGCGGAATTTCCGGCGCGCCACTCGCGGAGGGTGGAACCTCCGGCATTCCGCTCGCCGATGGTTCCTGCGTCGGTGCCGGCGTTGGGCGCGTTTGCGTTGGAATTGGCACACGTAGTGGTGTCGGCAAACTCGAACTTGTGCCGGGCGGATTATCCGGGTTCGCGGGACGCGGGTCTTTCGGATCGGGAATTGGACGCGGCGGAGGTTCGCGCGGCGGACAGGTTGGGCAACCTTGCGCGTCCGCGGTTGGCGGGAACGGCGCGGCGAGCGCAAGCGCGATAAAAATAAAAAAAAGCGTGAGGGTCGTCAGCAAAACAAATTGACGCATTGGGGTCTCCGAACAAGTGGCGAGGAAATTGAAGCGGGGAATTTTTCGATTGGCAAGCGTTACCACGCAAATCAATTTCGCGCCATCACGAAACATTTTGAAAGCGAACTGATCCTACAATAGAGGATTCGACGCGTCAATAGGGAAATACCTCCCCACGCGGCGTTTTGAAAATTCTAATGGATTTCTTACCTGCGCGCGCACAAGCGTTTTTTCGGCGCGCGGAAAAATTTTTTGTCGCGGGTGTGCATCAGATTTTTGGATGATGCTTCGCCCCTACGCGTCGCCGTAAGTTTGCCGGGAGAATGAGATGATGATATAATGGAAACGGTGTTATGATTTCGCTCCAATGAGGGAGAAAGAAATGTCTGAAGGTATGCAACAAATTCAAATCGTTCAGAATGAAGACGAGTGGCTCGAAGATCAAGTGCGCCGCTCGGTGTTCGTCGCGTCCTGGGACAAGGTGATTGACAAGATCATTGACCCGCTCTACAACTGGGGACGGCGCAATTCGGTGTGGCCCATCGGCTTTGGGCTGGCGTGTTGCGCGATTGAAATGATCTGCACGAGCGCGAGCCGGTTCGACATTTCGCGATTCGGAATGGAACTGTTTCGCGCGTCGCCGCGCCAAGCCGATCTGATGATCGTCTCCGGCACGGTCACGAAAAAAATGTTGCCCGCGGTGGTACGGCTCTACAATCAAATGGCAGAGCCGAAATACGTGCTCGCGATGGGCGCGTGCGCGAGCGCGGGCGGTCCCTTCAAGGAAGGCTACAACGTCGTCTCGGGTCTCGACAAATTTATTCCGATTGATGTGTACGTCCCCGGCTGTCCACCCACGCCCCAGGCACTGCTCAACGGCTTGATGACCTTGCAAAAGAAAATTGACAAGCAAACGATTCGCGAAGCCGCGTGGTACAAAAAAGGTCAAGCCGAAGCGATCCCAGATCCGGTATTGGGACCGGATCTGATTGATGCGCGCCGCGCTGAAGAAATCACAATGCTCGCGCACGCGCCGGATCAACTCGCCACGCGCGCGATCAAGATTCAAACCAAAGCCGAAACGAAACACGAAAAAAAGTAAATCCCAATTTCCAAATCCCAATTACCAATTCTTCCCGGAGATTTGACAATGGCTGTCAATGCGCCCCCTGCAGAAACTAAACCACTGTCCGCGAACGATCCGCAAACTATCGCCGAACAGATCAAGACAAAATTTCCCGATGCGCTTGAATCCGCGAGCGCGCAAGGGATCGTGATCAAACGCGATCACTTGCTCGAGGTCGCGCGGCATTTGCGCGAGTCGCTCACGTTCGATTATTTGAACAATGTTACGAGCGTGGATTTCCCCGATCGCTTTGAAGTCGTGTATCACGTTTCTTCGATTGATCGCGGCGGCGCGCCGCTCACGCTCAAAGTGAACGCCGCGCGCGAAAATCCGGTCGTGCCATCGCTCGTGCCGGTGTATCGCGGCGCGGATTTCCAGGAACGCGAAGTCTACGATATGATGGGCATTCGCTTCGACGGACATCCGTACTTGCGCCGCATTTTAATGTGGGACGGTTTCGAAGGTTATCCGCTTCGCAAAGATTACCACGAACCGTACTTTGAAGACGAGAAAAAACCGTTCGGCACGCGCTGGGATCAAGGTCATCACGTCATCGCGGAAGATCGCAATCCCTGGCACGACAATGTGCAGTACCCCGCGAACTTTGACGCGGTCGCGTTCAAAGCGCAGATCGACACGGTGCGCGAACAAACTTTGCCGGATGTTTCGCCGACCCGACTCAAAACCGAAAAAATGATTTTGAATATCGGACCCCAACATCCTTCGACGCACGGCGTTTTGCGCTTGAAGACAACGCTCGACGGCGAAACGATTGTCGGCGTCGAGCCAGTCCTGGGTTACTTGCATCGCAATCACGAAAAAATCGGCGAGCGCAACACATACCTGGGAAACATTCCGTTCACCGACCGGCTCGATTATTTTACTTCGATGAACAACAATCACGCGTACGTGATCGGCGTCGAAAAGTTGATGGGCTTACGAGTGCCGGAGCGCGCGGAATATATTCGCGTGATTATGGCGGAACTGACGCGCGTGATCAGTCATATGGCGTTGATGGGTTTCATGTACAACGACCTGGGCGCGTTCTACACGCCGCTGATCTACGCGCTCGAAGAACGCGAGCTCGTGCTCGATATGTTCGAAGCCGCGTCTGGCTCGCGCATGATGTGCAACTATATGCGCTTTGGCGGCGTCGCGCGCGATTTGCCGGATGGATTTCTCGACAAAGCCAAACACCTGGTCGAAGAACGTTTCCCGCGTGTGCTCGATGAACTCGAAACGTACTTGACCGGCAATGAGATTTTTCTCGCGCGTACCAAAGGCGTCGGAGTGATCTCGCGTGAAGACGCGATCAACTACAGCACCGCCGGTCCGGTCTTGCGCGGCTCGGGCGCAAAGTACGATGTGCGCCGCGCCGAACCGTACTCGATCTATGATCGTTTCGATTTCGATATTCCGGTTGGCACCGCCGGCGATGTGCGCGATCGGTTCTTGATGCGCTTGTGGGAAGCGCGCCAGAGTTTACGCATTTTGAAACAGGCGCTCAAAGATATTCCCGCCGGTGAAATTATGACCGGCAAAAAGAATTATCAAATTCGCGTGCCGAAGGGCGAAGTGTACGGACGCGGCGAAAATCCAAAAGGCGAACTGGGATTTTACATCGTGAGCGATGGCACGCCGAATCCGTACCGCTATCACATTCGCGCGCCTTCGTTCATCAACTTGACCGCGCTGGATCGTATGTCCAAAGGATACAAAGTCGCGGACTTGATCATCATTCTCGGCTCGCACGATGTCGTGATGGGCGAAGTGGATCGCTAGACCTCATCGCGGAGGAAATAAAAATGGCATTCAAAATACCAGGTGTGCTCGTGGGAATGGGGATCACCCTGAACCGCGTGATCAAAACCTTTCAAGGTGATTTCAAACATTTCGGCAGACGCTACGATCAAAAAGCGTTGGACGAACGGCAAAGCGTTTACGGAAGCGGCATCTTTACGGTGCAATACCCGGAAGAAAAACTCAAGCCGCCGGAAAATTTCCGGTTCATTCCGTTTCTCGTGTACGATCCAAAACTCGACGAGAGCGGCAAACCGGTGATTGATGCGGCGACGGGCAAAGAAGCGATCGGTTACGAACGTTGTACATCGTGCGGCATTTGCGCGAAGGTGTGTCCGCCGCAGTGCATTTGGATCGTGCGCGCGACGACGCCCGAAGGCAAGCCGAAACCAGAATGCACCGAGTTTTACATTGACATTGATGTTTGCATGAACTGCGGCTATTGCGCCGAGTACTGTCCGTTCGACGCGATCAAAATGGATCACGATTACGAACTCGCGAATTACGAACGGCACGTCAGTCACATTTACGACATCAATACGTTGATGAAATCTTCGACGTATCACGCGCAAATTCATCCGTTGGATGTGGCGCGTGAAAAAGCGGACAAGGAAGCGAAAGAAGCCGCGAAGGCGAAGAAAGCGTAAAGAGATTGAGAGATTGGAGATTGGAGAACGGTGTCCAATCTCCAATTTCTAATCTCTAATCGCCAATCTCCAAATGGCAACACTTACCATCGGTCAAACCGCACCAGCGTTTACGTTGCGCGGGATTGACGACAAACAATATGCACTGAACCAACACGACGCGCGGTTAACGCTGGTCGTGTTTTTCAAAACGACTTGCCCGACTTGTATGCTCGCGTTTCCGTACATCGAAAAAATTCAGCGCGCGTATCGCGACGCGGGTTTGCAGGTCTGGGGCGTCTCTCAAGACGCGCGCGATTTGTCGGCGGAGTTTGCGCGCGCGTACGGCGCGACGTTCGCGATTTTAACCGACGCGGATTTGCGCGTCGCGCGCGTGTACGATCCCGAATTTGTGCCGACAACATTTTTAATTGATCGCACCGGAAAAATTAATGACTGCTTGATTGCGTTCAACAAAATCGAATTGAATCGCGTCGCAAAGGTGATCGCGGAAAAACTTGATGCGCCGGCCGCGTTGATCGCGCCGGACGACGACGGCAATCCGGTGTTCAAGCCCGGCTGAGGCGCGCGGCAACGCAAGGGCTTGGAGAGCCATTAATCGGCATACGTCCGGAATCGGATTATCTACTACAATAAAAAGGAGTTGTAAAATGATTACCGAAAACAAACTGCGTGAGATATTTGCCCGAAACGAAAATGATACACTTGATTTCAAGTCTGAGCCCCACAGACTTGATAACGAGCATTTCAACTCTGAATTCATCAAAGACATTCTCGCGATGGCAAATACACCACGAGAAGACGCAGCATATATTGTTGTTGGCGTCAAACTTTTGTCTGATGGCACGAAACAATTCATTGGTGTGCCCCAACATCCCGACGACTCAGATTTGCAGGATAAGCTGAGAAAAGCCAGAGTCACACCTAGTCCCAAGTTTACTTATCAGTCAGTTTCAGTGGATGGTAAAAGTTACGGCGTGATTGAGATTCCATTGGTCAGGGACGGTCCATTTTTTGCCACATGTGATTATGGTGTCGTAAAGGCGAATCGTTTGTATTTTCGGAGAGGTACAAAAAACGACGAAGCGTCTATTTATGAGCAGAACAATATTTACAGGTGGTTTCACGAACCATCTGTTCAGTATAATTTGGACAAAAAACTTGATTCACTCGTCATACCAAATTGGGATGTGTTTCTGCAGGTAACCCACAAGTTTGATACTGATCGTCTATACTTGGCGATCATTGGCCCCTCCAATGAGAAATTTCGACAAGCTTGGCGTTTGTTTGGACGGTTACCCTTGTCATTGGTTTTGGATTTTGATCCGATGACTGAAGAGGATGGAGCTTACGCGCATGCAAGTATTGAGTTGAAAAATAATCGCTCAGTTCATCTCCTTAGTCTTGAAGACCAATACACTTTAGTTCCTGATAAGGCTTGTTATTGGTATGCCGCTCGCGGTCTGCAAGGCCGCGCCAACTCATTGGTAAACAATGATTGGAAAGAATGGAATCGCAAGTATTCTAACACTGTACGCAAACTCATTGCAGATTTTGCTAGAGCGTCTGCTGGAAAACCTATCACTGTTATCAATCTTTGGTATGCTCCTGAATACTTGCGTGAAATCTGTAGCGCCGTAGATCAGGCTTTTGGGGATCATGTAGATTATGTGTTCGCAGTTCCAGAAGCAGATAGGCTTGGTGAATTAGCTGCTCAATTCGGTGCTCAGATAATTTCTCTCGGGCTAGGAGACATACTGCATGGAATAACTCAAAACATATCTTCAACGCCAACAAATCCATACTACGCAGGCGTTCCTCACCTTGATGGATCCTTTAGTTTGATTGATATACCCGATCTCCGGTGGTTATCTGAGGATTTTGAAGTCTTGCATTCGAATATCGAACTCGAACCATCGGGTAGCAACCGTGTGATAGGTCGAGATTACTTGAGGGGGGCTATCATTAGCTGGAGTGATCTCAGTGGTCATTATGATGCAGATCGCGACACCACAGAGCACATAATAAAACAAGTAGAACGCGAACTTGAGACAAGAACCTCAGTGCGTTTCAATATATACCATTGGCCCGGCGCGGGCGGTACTACAATTGCACGCCGCGTCGCGTGGGAATTGCGAAGGCGTTATCCTACAGTATTACTCAAACGCGTGACTCCTGGTGAGACTGTTGGTCGCTTTCGAAAGATTTTTCAACTAACTGAGAAATCAATTCTTGCTATCGTTGAGGGAGCGGACACAATACCTGACAAATTGGAACAGCTCTATACCGAGGTTAGGGCCGAACAAATTCCAGTGGTTTTCCTATTTGTCCTTCGTAGAACGGAACTAGCGGAAAGGGGCGAACGAGTTAGTTTTGTCGGACCAAATCTGAGTTTGCCCGAGAGTTATCGTTTCGTCGAAGCTTATAAGCGTTTTGCTCCGAACAAGACACACCATCTGCAGAACATTCTAGAGAAGAGTCCGTTAAAGGAAAGGACTCCTTTTCACTTCGCCCTTGCTACATTCGGAAAGGATTTCATTGGTATTAGTAGATACGTTGAAGCTAGAATTAAGATAGCCTCTCGCGCTCAGAACGAGGTCATGACGTTTCTTGCTCTTGCTTATTATTATGGGCACAAATCTGTGTTTCCCCAGATATTTGCTACGCATTTGGGAATTCCCGAAAACCGCTCTGTCCAGTTGGAAAAATTTCTGGGCGAGCTACAACTGGAGTTGTTAGTAAAGGATAATGATTCCAAGTGGCGACCAGCGCACCAGTTAATCGCAGAAGAAATATTGCATATTAATCTCTCTGGCAATTCCACCGACAAACGAAATTGGAAAAGCGGGCTTTCAACGTGGTCATTGGAGTTCATTGATGCTTGTTGTAAAGGAACGCTTACAACAAACGATGATCTGATCGACTTGCTGAGGAGGATGTTTATTCTGCGCGATGAGCATGACCTACTTGGGACAGAAAGTTCGGGGTCTTTAAGATTCGCCCAATTATTGGAGGATATACCAACGCTTGAAGGACAGTTGAGTATTTTGAAAAAGTTGGTTGGTGAATTCCCATATGAAGCGCATTTCTGGGGACATCTCGGACGATTCTACAGCATTGTAATGGATGAACCGGTAGAGGCTCTCAAGGCAATAAATAAAGCTACAGAGCTTTCACCTGAAGATTCAGTTCTTTACCACATGAAGGGTATGTGCTATCGAAAAATGGCATATAACTTCATGAAAGGTGTTGAAAAACGAGAGGATAATCAAAGTGACGGTCAACTGCGTGACTTTGTAGAAAAAGCAAAAGAGGCGTTTGCTATGGCTCGGTCTCACGACGCCGACTCGGAACATGCCCACATTTCCCCTATCCAATTGCTCTTGAGAGTACTCGACTATGGATTCAAGTTCTCCGGATATCCTTCACGAGCTGAGTTTTTAGTTGACAAGAAATACTCGTGGTATCGTGAGCAATTGGATGAAATCGAGAATCTCTTGGAACAAGCTAAAGGATTGCGTGAGGGAGAAAAGCCCAGCAGGTATATTATTGGTTGTGAAGCAGATTTGGAGCAGATCTATGACAACTATGCACAAGCATTACAGGGCTGGGATGACCTACTGACTCGAACCGATGTATACGCACCACCAGTTCGTAGACAAATTGTCCGGGCATACCTGTCCAGACAGAAACGCAATTGGTCGTCAATTGGACAAAGAGAAATTGAGCGTATTGTGGACCTGATGGAAGACAATATGCGAGAGGAGCCAGGGTCAGATCACAATATTCGAATCTGGTTTCGTGCCCTTCGATTCTCTTCTCGCCAGGACATAGATATTGCATTGGACAAGCTAGCAAATTGGCGGGCAACTGGTGATTCAATGGAATCCCACTACTATTTGTACATTCTCCATGTACTAAAGGCAATGGATGGTTCTATGATAGAGCGCGTCCGCTCGGAAGAATTCATCAAGTTATCAAGAATTAAGGCACGTAACCAAAGAAACAGAACGAAGTCGTTCGAATGGTTTGGAAAAGGTCAAGGCCTTAGCCAACTTCGGCATTTCTCAGAGCTCGGGGAATGGAATGAGCGCACAGGTTTTTACGAAAACACTTCGATCCTTCAACATGTTGAAGGACGAATTGCTAAAATAGACGCGCCCGAATCGGGCGGGATCGAGATGTCATCGTGTGGTTTATTGGTCTTCTTTGTTCCAATCAAGTCTGGATTCTATAAGGGACGAGATGAGAACGTAAAAGTGAGGTTCCATCTCGGCTTCAGCTATGATGGTCTCCGGGCATGGGATGTTAGGCACTTGTAATTTATAATGCCAAACAAGGAACGGTCCGCGTGTTAATGAGTTTTGAAGTCACCGAAGAAACTACCGATGTCGAAATAGTGATGTGATGGAACGAATTGACGAAATAGACAGGTGATCGATGGCGATTCAGAAATTCTATTCGTCGAAACACTAAATAACGCAACGGAGATTAGTACGAGTCTCAAAGTTATCGAAGAAGGCAACCAAATTCAAGTTAAACGCTATCGCGTCCAATACTCGGTTTCCGATTATACTTTTCCGCAGGATGCGCTGATTCATCGCGTTCACATTGACGACGAGTATTTGCATGTCGAACTCACCGATGGGCGCGTCCTTGCGATTCCTCTGCAGTGGATTCCAACGGTTTACAACGCGACCAGCGCAGATCGCGAAAAATATGAAATCAGCCGGGATCGCACGATGCTAATTTGGGATCCAAACAAATGCGGCATCAACGATGAGGTTCGAATAGCCGATTATTTCGGTCCGGTTCGCGCGAACACGGACGATGAATAAGCAGGAGTGTTATGGCGGTTCGTGAAATTTATACGTCGGAGCATCCGGTGCTCCGGCAAAAAGCGAAAAAAGTAAAACATGTGGATGCGTCCATCCACAAACTTATCGACGATATGCTCGAATCTATGCGTGCCGCGCGCGGGCTGGGTCTCGCCGCGCCGCAGATTGGCGTGAGTTTGCGCGTGCTCGTGATCGAATTGCCGGAAGATGACGAGACCGATGAAGCGGTCGAAGCGATGCCGCGCGCGAAACGCCAGGTCAAGTACAGCGGCGACCAGGTCGTGCTGATCAACCCGGAAGTGCTCAAGATGGAAGGCGAGCAGAGCGGCGAAGAAGGATGTCTCTCGATCCCAGGATACGTCGGCGTCGTGCGGCGCGCGGAAAAAATCGCGATCAAGGGATTGAATCGCAAGGGCAAAGAGATTCGCATCAACGCGGACGGTTTGCTCGCGCGCGCGCTTCAACACGAAGTAGATCACCTCGAAGGAATTTTGTACACCGATCGCATCGAAAAACCTGGCGACTTGTTCCGGCTGACCGAAGACAACGAACGCGTCCCGGTTTTTCAAGGCGGCGCGAAACATTCCGCGCCGAAACAAGTTACCCCATTTGCTTGATTCATCCCTCCGAACGGAATTTTCCCACTGATACAAAAGAACACGGATGAATAAAAAATATCTGTGTTCTTTTGGATCAGTGGGAAAAATTTGATGTCTTTTTTATCCGCGCGCAAAGCGTCCGCGTTCGTCCGCGTCCCATTTTATCTCTTTGACTTTTCATTTGCGGCGGCGTATAATCGCGCGCAATCAAGCGAAACGTTTGCGAGGAGGCATTCGTGTTAAATGCACTGAAGGTTGGGTATAGCGTTCTGCGCTATCGCGGCGGCATCGGTCAATGGGCATGGGCGGTCAACCGCGTCGCGGGCGTCGGCGTTTTACTTTTTCTCGCGCTCCACATTTTCGATATTTTCCTCGTCGCTTTTCCGGCATTGTTTGAAGAACTGCTCGTCATTTACAAGGGACCGCTTCCTCGCGTCCTCGAAGTGTTCCTCGTTTTCGGTCTGCTCTATCACGGCGTCAACGGCTTGCGTTTGATTTTGATGGATTTCAAACCGACGACCGCGCGCCATCACATCAAATTATTTTACATTCAACTCGCGATTTTTTTGATTCTCTTTATTCCCGCGAGTGTGTTTATGCTCGAAGAGTGGTACGGCGCGATGGGCGGCGGCATCATTACGATTCTGCTACTCGCGCTTCCGCTTGCCATCGCAGGAATCGCGACGTACGCGCCGCTCGGCGCGGTCAACGCGCAAGTGAGCGGCGGCAATTACCAGGACGCGCTCGCGCGCCTTGCCTCATCGCGCGGCAAACCGCGCAGTGGGTTTGAATTTTACATGTGGTTGTTTATGCGCGTGTCCGGGTTACTGCTCATCGTCATCGCGCTCTTTCATGTTTTTTGGATGCACATGGTCATCGGCGTCGAGCAGATCAATTTCTGGACGATTGTCGAACGCTGGACGGGACCGCAAGCCGCGTTCTGGCGATTGTACGATTTGCTCTTGCTCGCGTTCGCGTTCACCCACGGCGTCAACGGCACGCGCAACGTGATTGACGATTACGTGCACGCGCCGGGCTGGCGCGCGTTCATCCGCATCGCGCTGATCGTGTTTTGGTTCGTGTTGATGGGAATGGGCATGTTTATCATTTTCACATTCACGCCCGGGATGATTGGGGAATGATGAATCACGCGCAACTCGTCGCCGCGTTGGGCGAGTACGGAATTCATTTTCTTGCTGATCGCGAAACGCGCGCGGAACCGCTCGCTCCGCCGGAACTCATCGCGGCATTGGCGCGCGAGGCGGACGCGCGTTTGCATCTCGCGTTGACTGATTTGTTTTTGCTTCATTCAACCTGGGCAGATTTTTTGCCGCTCGTGCAATTGCAACTCGACGAACACGCGCGGCGCGAATTGCAAGCGCGCTATATGGCGGCGGTATATTTACAACGTTTGTGGAGTACGCGGCTCAGTTTTTATCTCGCCCCGTTTTTACTTTTGCCTGATGTGTATTCGCGCGACCTGGGTTTGCCTTCGCCGGACGAACGCTTTGGCAAAGTTGGCTTGGTCGCGCTCGCGCAGTGGCACGCGCGCGCGGTGAATTTGCCGTACAATTACTTGGCGTCGTACTACAAATCGGCGGAGCTGTTGTTTGGACAATTCATCGCGAAGGCAAATTTAAATCGTGCGCGATTTTATTCAACGAGGAAATAAATGACACACACACATCGCTACGACGCCGTCATCGTCGGCGCGGGCGGCGCGGGATTGTGGGCGGCGCTCGAACTCGCGAAGAGCAACGCGAACATCGCGGTCTTGACGAAAATGTATCCAACGCGTTCGCACACCGGCACCGCGCAAGGCGGCATCGGCGCGGCGCTCGGCAATCTCGAAGAAGATCACTGGGAATGGCATATGTTCGACACCATCAAAGGCGGCGATTATTTGTCCGACCAGGACGCGTCCGAAATTCTCGCGCGCGAAGCGATTGAAACGGTGTACGCGTTGGAGCATATGGGCTTGCCGTTCAATCGCACGCCCGAAGGCAAAATTGATCAGCGGCGCTTTGGCGGACACACACATCACGAAGGCAAGGGTCCGGTACAACGCGCGTGTTTCGCGGCGGATCGCGCCGGGCATATGATTTTGCAAACGCTGTATCAACAGTGCATCAAACACGATACACATTTTTTAAACGAATACCAGGTTCTC
>JACRPR010000061.1 GCA_016223105.1 Chloroflexota bacterium
GATTTCCGGTCCGCCGAGCAAAATGTTTGAAAGCCAGTTGCCGATCACCGGAATGTACACAATGATGCTTGCCCCGACGGTGATCGCCCAGTACGCGAGTTGATCCCAGGGCAAGAGATAGCCGGTAAAATTCGCAAGCACGGTGAGCAACAACAACGCGATGCCGACGAGCCAATTAAATTCGCGCGGCGGGCGAAACGCGCCGGTAAAAAATACGCGCAAGAGATGGAGCGCGACGACAATGATCATCAAGTTGCCCGACCAGTGATGCAGGTTGCGAATCAACTGACCGAACCACACGCGCGTGCCGAGCGCGAGAATCGCGGTGTATGCTTTTTCCGGCGCGGGCGTGTACACGGCTTCGAGCAAAATGCCGGTCAGCGCGAGCACGACGATCAACAAGCCGGCTAATCCACCCAAGCCCCAGGTGTACGTGAACGCGAGCGTGCGCGCCGGCACCTGCGCGGGATGCAAATGCAAAATCAAATTGTTCATCACCAAACGAAGCCGACTGCGCCGGTCGCCGGTGAACGGCTCGCGAATCGCGCTACGCCAGATGCGTCGCCAAAGCGGTACTTGCGGATCATTTGAAGGATTCATCGTTTCATTCAAACGGCAACGTAGGGCAAATTTATAAATTTGCCCTACATTTCGCGCGTTCGTTTCAATTGACGGTGCCGGTGTTAAACCCGTTGCCTTTGCCCGCCCAGCCCGGTCGCCCCGATTGATCGCGAATTTCCGCGCGCGCGCCGTTTGTCAAATTTTCCATCTGCGCGACTTCAAAGAGACCGTTCTGATAAAAGCCGGTCAGTTTGATTTGTTCGCCGACCTTTGCCGCGAATTTTTGTTCGAGCGCGAATGACCAGGGACGATTTTGCACGACGACTTGTTCGCCGTTCGCCGCGCGAATCGTCAGCGCGAATTCATCCACACTCACGACCGCGCCTTGAAGCGTCGTCATCGGAACGGCTTGCGTCGCGACGCCTTGCCCATTACCCGAATAGGTAGGACAAATTTTCAATTTGTCCCACGCGTTTGAATTTGATTCTGACTCGATTATAAACCGTGCGTGTGGAAATCGCGTGGAGAACCGATAGAATTCTAAATAAAAAAACTGTCCGCTATGAAATCAGAAACGGACAGTGATTGTGATTTTATTCGACGATGGCTGGAACGGCATCGAACGCATCCCGCGTGTGCCGCCACACCGCGCGCGCAATCGGCACGAGCGCGATTGCCCACAGCGCGAATGCGAGCGCGTCAAAGCGCGCTTGATATTCTTCCGAAAGCACTGCGGCGACAATGCACGCGGTTCCCAGGTTGAGCGCGAGCAAACTCAGCGCGTTGCCGCCGAGCCGCGCCGGTTGCGCGGGCGCGAACGCGCGCGCGAAAATGTACGGCGCGAGCGCGAACGCGAATTGCAGAACCCAACCGAAAACCAGGATCAACGGCGCTTCGGCTTCGATGTGCGTGAGCGGCACTTGCAGTGGACTGAACACGGTGATCGGCACAATCGCCAAGCCCGCGAGAATCCAGGTATATGCGGCGACGAGATGAACCAGTCCTGCGTTCCACGCATCGCGATTGCCGATCACCGGCTTGACGAAATTGTACACGAGCAACCCGGTCGCCGCGTGATGCAACACCAAGCCGCCGAGCATCACCGTATTGTCACCGATCCACGGCGCGAGGATCAGCGCGCTATCGCCGGCGATGAACAATCCCAGGATCGCGTTGAGCGAACGCGGCAGAGCGAGCGCGCGTTTGGCAAACCCAGGATACAGATCAATCAGCAAGCCGGCGAACGTGAGCGACGTAAAGCCCCACAAGTTCGCGTGCAGATGAATTTCTTTCGGCGATGCGGCTCGCAAAAATTCGCCCCAGCCCAACCACAAGCCGGTGCCGAAAATAATGCCGAGCGATAAAAACGCCAAGCCCGCGAGGTAGAATGGTCGCCCACCCCAGCCCTCCCCCGCGCGCGGGGGAGGGTTAGGGTGGGGGGATTGCTTCGCTTCGCTCGCAATGACAGATTGAGCGACCGGCTTGAGCGCGAGCAATTGCCGCGCCAGCAAAATCACCGCGCTGAAAACGAGCGTGCCGCCCGCGAAAATGATCGCGGGGTTGATGAGCGGAATCCCGGCGATCAACGCGATAAATCCCGCGTTCAACAAAATCCAAATATCCCAGCGCGTCGCGGGACGCGCTTGTTTTGCGCGCGCCGCGACGAGCGCGGGTAAAATTCCAAACGCGAGTTCGACCAGAATGCCGAGCGTAACGAAATGGACGCGCAACCAGCGCAAGCCGTTGAACCACGCGACCAGGTTCAAATTCGCCAGCGACGTTTCCAGCGCGGACAGCGCGGCAAGCGCGATAAAGAGCGCGGTCATTAGCAGATAGGGAAACATTACTACGACCTCCGTTGCCATCGCGCGTAAACGATAATGAAAACCACGCGCCAACCCAGCACAAACAACGCGCCGAATCCCAGCCCGGCAATCACGAACAAGGTTGGAATCACCGCGCGTCCCAGGACGAGCGCGCGCAAAACCAAACCCAGCGGCGCGGCGACAAGCCACGCGTTAATCGCGCGCGCGAAAAATTTGTACGGATGATTTACCAGGTCGTCCGTTTGATACGCGCCGAGCAAAAATGCCGCGATGATCCACGGCGGCAGAAACGGCAGACCCGCGAGCAGAACGCCGAGCGCGGGATTGTTCGGATCAACCAATTCGTGATCGCGTTGACCTTGAAAGACAAACAACAAGAGCGCGAGCAGATCACCCGCGAGCAAAATCCACGGCGCGACGCGCGCGAGTTTTGGGGGCATTGACATTTTACTTCCTTTGATTTAGAGTTGCCGCTATTATACCACGCGCACTCCAGAATGTCTGTGAGAAATTTCCACGCGTGGCGCGGACTTTTAGTCCGCAATTGTGCGGGCTGGAAAGCCCGCGCCACATTTTTTTAGGAGGAAAAAATGTTCAGCCAATTTACGCGCTGGGCGAAGCATAGCATCGTTGGCGCGATGGCGTTGACCGTCGCGTTGTTCGTGTTGACGACCGCGAGTTTCGCACAAACCGAAATCAAGCCGGTCAATTCCGGTTTTGATCCGGCGACGCACGCGTTCAGTTTTGAAATGGATGGAAGAAATCAATCAAGCGATGAACGGCGGACACTGCGAAGGAATGGCAGTATTGAGCGCGCTGATGTACACCGGCAAAATCAAACCGGATGAGTTCGGCGGCGCGCAGGTCAAGGATTTGAAAATCGCGGGTAATGAAAAATTGCAACGCGAGATCGCGTACTGGTGGGCGACCCAAACAACGCAACCGACGCGCGGCGCGGTGCTCAAAGGCGCGCCCAAAGATGTCGTCGCGTTTCTCGTGGACGCGTTCAAACCCGGCAAGAGCGCGGACATTACGTACTCGGTCGGCATTTACAAACGCGATGGCACCGGCGGACACGCGGTTACGCCGTACGCGATTGAAGACAAAGGCGGCGGCATTTTCGCGATTATGGTGTACGACAATAATTTTCCAAACCTGCCGCGCGAAATTCTCGTGGACGTGAACAAAAATATCTGGCAGTACGAAGCGTCCATCAACCCAGGTGTGCCGGCGGCGTTGTACGAAGGCGACACGGATACCAAGTCGCTCGACCTCACGCCGTCCGCGCCGCGTTTGGAATCCCAGGTTTGCACATTCTGCGAAGGCGCAACAACCGGCTATCGCGGTCCGGGCGTCGCCGCGCCGGTTACGCCGTTCAACGAAATCTACATCAACGGCGGCGGCGTGCGCGTGCTCATCACCGACGCGCAAGGACGCCGACTCGGTCGCGTCGGCGGCAAACGCGTCAACGAAATTCCTGGCGCGGATGTCTCCACGATCAAATCGCTCGACACCTGGTCGCTCACGACCGAGCCGGTTTATCGCGTGCCGGTCGGAATCAAATTCGTCATCACACTCGACGGCGCGGATTTGAAAAAAGAAACGCAAGCGGAAATCGCGATGATTGGTCCCGGTTATGCGCTCGAAGTGCAAGACATTAAACTCGCGCCCGGACAAAAAGATACGCTCGATGTCGCACCCGACGGAAGCAAATTAACGTACAAACCCGGCGCGAGCGAATCGCCGGACATTGTCATCGCGATTGAAGGCAAGGACAATGTGGATTACGAATTTTTCGTCAAAGGGTTTGAACTCGAAACCGGCGGCGCGATCAATGTCGCGCTCGATTCGAAAAAGGGACAATTGCTTTTAAGCACGGTCGGCAACAAACAAGCGGGGGCGTACGTGGTCGCGGTCGGACGTTACGACGCGCAAGGTATCCAGGAATTTGGCGGCGAGTTGAAACTCGAACCGGCGGACACGGTGTATCTCGATTATCTCAAATGGCAAGGCAACGGCAAACCGCTTACCGTCGAAATTGATTACAAGAGCGACGGCTCGATTGACGAGACGGTTGAGTTGGAGGATTTGATCAAGTAACGCGGGCGGCTCGCCCGCATCGTGGCGGTAGGGGCGAAGCATTTTTTCGACGGTAGTTCCGTCGAAAAAATGCTTCGCCCCTACGTGTCCCCCAAAACCGTGACGCATACCCCCACTTTTTTTCGCGTTGTCAGCCGCGCGAATTTGTGTTACACTATCGCGCGAACTTGATGGAGAGAATCGTCGGATGCGCGGACTGTATCCAAAAATAATGTTACTCGTCGGCGGCGTGTTCGCGGTCGCGCTTTTTTTTATCGGCGCGATTGTGTACGTTTCCGAAAGTCAAATCGAACGCGAAGGCATCGTACGCGCGGAAACGCTGAATCGGATGGCGTTCGAAGCGCTGTACGCCGCGATGCGGCAAGGCGGCGGACGCGACGGCAACTTGAATGTGATCGCGCGAATGCGCGGGCTCGGCGCGTTCACGCGCTTGCGCGTCGTCAAAGGCGCGCCGGTCGTCGCGCAATTTGGCGCGCAACCGGACGAACTCCCCGAAGATGAATTTGAACAACGCGGACTCGCGGGCGAAGTGATTCAACACATTCGCTGGCAAGACGGCTATCGCATCATCCGCTATGTAACACCTCTGCGCGTGCAACCCGAATGTCAACGGTGCCACCTCGCCGAGATCGGCGCGGTCAACGGCATCATCTCCACCGAAATTTCTCTGCAAGGATACGAAAGCGCGCTCTACCCGCGCCGCGATTTTTTGATCGCGACGACAATGGCAAGTTTGATCGCGCTCGGTCTGTTAACGTTTTACGCGTTGCGCGAAATGATTTTGCGCCCGGTGCAAAAAATTCAACACGGCGCGACTGCGATCGCGCGCGGCGATCTCGCGCATCGGCTCACGCTTCACACCGGCGATGAACTCGAAACGCTCGCGACCGAGTTCAATCAAATGGCGCGCGAACTGCAAACCTCGTACGGCAAACTCGCCGAAGAACAAGACAAGGTGCTCGCCGCGATTGAATCGTCGCGCGATGGCATCTGGGTTAGCGACGTAAACAAACGCGTCGCGATGGTCAACTCCGCGCTCGAAAAACTAACCGGGCGCACGCGCGCGAATGTGCTGGGACAACCGTGCCGCTTTTTGCTCGGCGTCGCGCCGCACGAGGGCGAAGCCGATTGCGATGATTCCTGCCCGTTCGTTCATCCGTACGACAGCGGTCGCGTCGAAGGCAAATTGCTGGCGACTGACGGCAAAGAAATGTGGATTGATGTGAGTTACGGTCGCGTGCACGACGCGCAAGGCAACGTGACCGGCGTCGTGCACATCGTTCACGATATGACGCAACGCAAAGAAGCCGAAGACCTGAAAGATGAATTTGTTTCGCTCGTCTCGCACGAACTTCGCACGCCGCTCCATCACATCAAAGGTTTCGCGACGACGCTGTTGCAAACCGATGTGAACTGGGACACGGCGACGCAACGCGATTTTCTCGAAAGCATCAATCGCGAGTCGGACCGGCTCACGATGCTCGTCGAAAAAATTTTGCATCTGTCGCGCTTGGAAACCGGCAAACTGCCGATGGAAAAAGATTGGCACGCGGTTGACGATTTGATCGCGCACGCCTTGCAACGCAAAAACGCGATTGCGCCGGAGCGCCGCGTCAACACCAACCTGGCGCGCGATTTGCCGCCGCTGTTTGTGGACGCGCGCGAAATCGAAGTCGTGCTAGCGAACCTGCTCGCGAACGCGGACAAGTACTGTCCGCCGAATCGCGACATTGCGCTAACCGTCGCGCGCCAAGATCGCGAAATTATTTTTTGCGTCGCGGATCACGGCGTCGGCATCGCGCCGGAACATCTCGAACAAATTTTTACGCGCTTTTATCGCGTGGATAGCACCGCGCGGCGCGCGCCCGGCATCGGACTGGGTCTCGCGATTTGCAAACGCATCGTTGAAGCGCACGGCGGGCGCATCTGGGTTGAAAGCAAGTTGGGCATCGGTTCGCAATTTTATTTTAGTTTGCCGGTGGATGAAGCGCGGCAACCGATTTCCGAAATCTTGGAGATTTCGGAAATCTGATTCGTGTTGACAATACCTTCGCCAAATTCTTCCCACTGATTCAAAGGAACACGGATGAAGGGAAAAGAAGAACCGCGGAGCGTATCCGTGTGCTCCTGTATCCGTGGGAAAAATTTTGCTCGCGCAAGAATTGGCGAAGGGGGTGTAATTCAGTCTGGGGGGCGAGTTAGCATCCTGAGCGGAACGGAGCGAAGCGGAGTGGAGTCGAAGGATGCGGTTCGCGGAATGAGCCGCTCCGCAAGCCTTCTTCGACTTCGCTGCGCTCCCCTGAGCAACGTCGAAGGGTTAGAATGCTTGCTCCGCTCTACTTGCCCCCAATGTGAGCTACACCCGGCGAAGGTGTTGTGTTGATTGAACTGAAAACGGATGGTATAATTAGGGCATGGCAAAATCAAATTCGCCAAAACGAAACCTTGCGCGCGTCTTGAAACAAAAAATGCCCGCGCTGAAAAAATTATTCGCACGCGATCCGCATGTGCTGGGCGTATTTTTGTTTGGATCGCAAGCGGATAACACCGCGACCGCGCGTAGTGATATTGATCTCGCGGTGTTGTTTGATCGCGACTTGACCGGGGACGAAGATCTGTCGTTTCAAGTCGCCGTGTGCGATACGGTGGGTGTGTATGACAAAGTAGATATTATCAATCTCAATCGCGCCGCGCATCCATTTCGCTGGCGCGCCATTGCGGGAAAATTGCTCTACGAGCGCGATTATGCGCGCGTCTCTGATTTTATTGAGCAGACCTTGATCGCCCAAAGCGAGTACGCGTATTTTATCGAACGCTTTAACGCAGACTATTTTGAGGGCATGAGGCAGGACTATGCCAAATTTCGACATCGCGCGAATCAACGCGCACCGCAAAACCATTGAAGACAATCTCCAGCATCTCGAAACCAAACGCGGCAGAGCGTTTGAAGAATTCGCGCGCGACCGGGACGGCAAAGACGCCGTCAAGTATCAGTTGCAAACTGCCATCCAAGCGCTGATGGATATTACCAATCATCTCTGCGCGCGCTTGCGACTCAAGGTCGCTGAAAATAGCGGCGAATGTGTCCGCGCTTTGGAGCGTGAAGGATTGATTCCGCAAGCGCACGCGACCCAGTATGCCAAAATGATCCGGTTCCGTAACGTTCTCGTGCACCTCTATGGTGAAGTGGATGAACGCCAAGTTTACGAAATCGTTGAAAATAATTTAAATGATTTTCGACAGTTTCTTGTGGACATTGACACGATTGTTGAACGGCATCAAGCAAAAGAGCAGAGCGATAACCCCAAAAAAACGAACGGCAAGCGGTCAACAAAAAAATCGTGAGGGAGGGTCCAAATGCCACGCGAACATTTTTATACAATTGTATTGATTGCATTCGCTCTCGCGCTCGCCGCCTGTTCTCCCACCGCCGCACCGACCGCGCCCTCCGCGCCCGCCACCGCGCCGACTGCGATTGCTGTATCCACACTCGCACCGACCGCAACCCCGACGCTCACTTTAACTCCGCTTCCAACTTTTACGCCAACCATCACACCCACGCCCGCGCCCGACTCATCCGCCGCGCTTGCGCTTGCGCGAACCCAGATCAAAAATTTCAACGAAAAAGATTTTACTGTCAGCGCGACCTGGCTCGCGGATAAACGCGCGCTTGTTGTGATTCAATCGAAAACTACTACCGACGCGTGGGTGCTGTTGCCCGCCGCGAAAGAGTTGACCCAGGTTCCCACCACCGCCGGACCCGAAGGGAAAATTTCCCTAGTTCGTTTTGGTGTTGACGAAAAAAACGGCAAACTGGTGGGCTATACCGCTTTCTCCAACGAGACGGTGGGAAAATGGGACGCGCAAAAAGGATATACCGTATTTGTTCCCGAAGGCGAAAAAAAGTTTTACTGGACTAACTGGCAGGGTAAAGAGCAATGGCTAACTGTCTTGCCAATAAACCCAGACCTTGGCGGCACACCCCAGGATTTACTAACCGCCCTCAGCCGCCCCACCCTCTCCCGCGGCAGGTCGTTTCCAGTTGTGGTATGGGAACCTTCAGGTCTCGCTAAAGAGCCATTTATCTTTGATGATTCTGCGAGCTATCTCGAGAGATTATTAACTGATCCAGAAGTAGTTAGGTCGCTAAACGGACTGGGCTTGCATAATTTACCCAGGTTTCTTGGTGGGGTAGAAATAAGCAATGATATGGGTCCCTCGCGGAATAACCCGAATAGGCAAGATTTTATGTTCTCGCTGGGCAATAGAGGTCTTATCTTATGGATGAACGCCAAAACCTTAACACCATCAGAGAACAAGGGAATTGGTTGGGGCGGTGGTGGTGTAATGACACCTGATGGAAATTTCGCCTTGGCAAGTAAGGGTACGATAACGCTTATTCTCGCGCTGGCTGATCGTGAGGCTGGGTTGTGGGCAAAATATGGCTCAGATCCAAGGACTAATGATTTTAGTCAAAAAGAGCTTAGAGCGAATTCAATTAGGGTATACGAAGAAATTGCTGGCAAAGGATTAGACACAGGGATTGCAAATTTAGGACAAAGAATTGCGTATCTGAAGGGTGTGGGCGGACTCTTACCAGGTCAAGCGGTGATCCAGAGTAGTGTTATGAGCAATCAAGAAAAACAGTAAAGAGGATTTATGTACTTCTGTCCACTTTTAATTACGCCTTGATTTTTCTTCCTTGGGTTGTCATAGTGAAAGAAGGATGGGGAAAGTTGTCGTCGCTTTGACTTTACTGGTCTTGGTTTTCGCGAGTGGTTCGGTGGCGTGGGGTTGCAACCCAAATGTTGAGATCTGTATGGATGGTGGCGGTGATCC
Source organism: Chloroflexota bacterium (assembly GCA_016223105.1). GTDB lineage: Bacteria > Chloroflexota > Anaerolineae > UBA4142 > UBA4142 > JACRPR01. The sequence goes on from JACRPR010000061.1 coordinate 9,327, forward strand.
CAGTACCTGCACGACTTATTGCGACGGAGGAAATAATGAATATCCTGAATCTCCATCGGGCAACGGCGGTCCGCCGCCTGATATTGCTGGCTTAATAAAAGATAGCCTTACAGTCTACCCAGCTCCTTTTGAATGTGGCACTAATTGCACCGCGAGCTGCAGTAATCCCTCCTGCGACACCTTGATTATCAACGACGGTGGGGTGGTGACGACCTGGGTGTCGAATACGGCGGGTGGATTCGGCGGCGGCGACCCAGATCCCAGTGATAGTTGCACCCCCACTTTGGTCAACTATGGATTTAATTGCCCGACGACAATCGGCAACTGCACAAATAATTGTAGCGATGTTTTTCAATGCACCCGCGTCTGCTGTCCTGCGGCGATTGCGCCGAGCGCCCCCGTGTTATTGTCCCCGCCAAACGGAACGAATAATTTATTTCTTTTTCCCGAACTCCAAGTCACCAAATTTGGTAACGTATCCAACTGGGGTTTAGCGCCAACCAATGGGGCTAATGCCAACTGTGCCAACAACAACAATACGATGAATTGGTATGTAGACAAAGACATCAACAAAGTCAGCGCCGCGACTGGCGGGTCGGGCGCGAACACGCTTGGCTGGTGTTCAAAAACGGCAGTTCCGCCTGGCTCTCTTGATTTGAATGATGACAGGTGGAGGTGCTTCATTACTGGCGGGGCAGAGTACGCCACGACCTATTACTGGAAAGCCCAGGCGTGCAACGGCTCGTTGTGCGCCAGCAGTCCTGTTTGGAGTTTTACCACCGTGCCGCTCTCGGGCTGGTGGCAGAGCCAGATGGGGGATGTGTTTGGCAAAGCATAAGGTGGGTCATTGAAAAAACAACGCGTCTTGATTGTGGATGATGAACCGGAAACGCTCAAGTACGTCGGCGCGAATTGTCCAACTCACGCCGAGATGATATAATCCGCGCAAAGGAAGATGTGCGTTTTGCCGCGCGCGAACGCGTGCGCGCTCACGCGCGGAATTTTTGGGGAGAATAAATTATGACCGAAATTATCTTGAGAGAATCCGCGCTGGTCGAAGCCGTGAATCAAGTCGCCGAACGCGAAGGACTTGCCGGTGACGATTTCGTTGCCGAGGCAGTCCGCCATCGCCTCGCGGTCTATCGGCAGAAACGCATTTGGGCGGAAACCGAAACCTGGTATGCTTTGCCAGCCGAAACGCGCAAACAATTCTCTGGCAAGTTTGTTGCAATGTTTGAAGGAAAAGTTGTTGACACTGATCCGGATCGCTTGACCCTCTATTATCGCATACGCGAACGGCTTGGTCGGCGACCGGTGTTGATCGTCGAGGGCGGCGCTCAAGCGATGCCGGTCTATCGCATCCGTTCGCCGCGACACGCGCGAGGCGACGATGCGCGCTGAATATGATCGCGCCAAGATTCCAGCCGCGCCGGTGCTTGCGATCAGGTTGAGCGCGCCGGGCGAATCGCCATTTCGAGAATCGCGTCTTGCCCGGCATAGAAGTTGTCGGCGTCGAAGATGAATCTGCGGAAGACGATCAAGCGCAAGAAATAATCCTGGGTCGAAATGTGTTGAACCGATTAATCCTGTTGCTGGATGGACCGAACGAACAAACCGAAATTTTGGAGCGTCGTCCAAGCCGTTAGAAGAAACGCTAAAGTCGCGCAAATCTTGAGGATACCGATTGAAAAAACAACGCGTCTTGATTGTGGATGATGAACCGGAAACGCTCAAGTACGTCGGCGCGAATTTGCGCGCGCGCGGGTACGACATCGTTACCGCCGGCGACGGGCGCGCCGCGCTCAAAATCGCGAACGAGACCGCGTTCGATTTGATCGTTCTCGATATTGGAATGCCGGGACTCGACGGCTTTGAAGTGTGCCAAGCCATTCGCCGCGATTCGGACGTGCCGATTGTGATGCTCAGCGCGCGCGGGCAGGAAAAAGATATTGTGCGCGCGCTCGATCTCGGCGCGGACGATTATCTGACCAAACCGTTCGGCGCGGAAGAATTGGTCGCGCGCGTGCGCGCGGTGATGCGCCGCGCCACGCCCGCCGCGAGCGCGTCACGTCCACCGCTTGTGATCGGCGAATTGAAAATTGATTTCGACGCGCGCCAGGTCGCGATCCAGGATCGCGAGATTCATCTCACGCCGACCGAATATAATTTGCTGACGTATCTTGCAAATCACGCGGGCAAAGTGTTGACGCATCGTATGTTATTGCAAGCCGTGTGGGGCGCGGAGTACGCCACCGAGAGCGATTATTTGTGGGCGTACATCCGGCGGCTCCGGCGCAAACTCGAACCCGACCCGGCAAACCCGCGGTACATTCTCACCGAGCCGGGCGTGGGGTATTCGTTCGCGGCGCGAGAATAGATGCGGATCCGAGACCTTCCAGGTTTCCAAAACCTGGAAGGTCTTTTTTTTTCAGGAATTATTCAGGCGCGGCGTGGCGCTATTCAGTCGTTTTTCATTAAAAAGTTTTATAAAATTCTGTAAATGGATCAGCCGATGGTGTGGGTGATCAGCCCGGATCCAGATGCCTGTCATTTGATCGGGCTGAATTTGAGCAAGCGCGGCATGCAGGTTGTCGAAATCTGGATGCGCGATTTGCCCGCCGCATCGTGGGCGAAACCGGATCTGATCGTCATTGACGCAGACGCGCCGGACGAAATCGCGTGGCAAACAATTCGCGCGGTGCGCTTAAGCGCGTGGGCGACGCAAGTACCGCTGATTCTGCTCTTGCCGATTGAACCGAGCGCGAGCCAACTTGCTTCGGCGCAACCGGCGCGCTGGCTTGCCAAGCCGCTCGACGTTGACCAATTGTTGACAATGGTGCGCGAAAATTTGTAGGGCAAATTTTCAAATCTGCCCAACTTGAGGAGGTGAGCGCGAATGTCGGGTCATCAAATGCCAACTGAACCACCCGCGATGCAATTGTGGTTCGACCGCATTTTCGTGTTGCTCGTGATTTCGATTTTGATCAGCGGAATTATGTTCAACCTCTGGGGCATCATTGACGCATTTTCAATTCCGCTTGCCAAACCGTAACCAATTGCGCGCGAATCATTTTTTGGATTCGACGCTTTAGCGGGATGCCGTTCAGAAAATAACCGCGTAAACGCGCGACTCCAGAACGCGCGGCAACTCAAAAATTATTCTTCAATGTAGAAGGAGGAACGTATGCTTGCACCGCCACGAGTTTGGTGGAAACCACTCGGACGCCTGGAAAAAACCTGGCTCTATATCGCGCTCGCGTGGTGCGTGTTCTTGACCGCGATGATGCCGCTCTGGTTCATCTACGGCAAACAAAACGTGCCGGTTGAATCGTATCGCACGACGCCGGAGCAACATCAAAAAGCGACCGAAGCGTTCGCCGCGAAATACAAGGTCGGCGAAGAAACGGCGCTAAAAATTCCGGTCGTCGCGCCGCCGCCCGGCGATATTTATATGTACGGCAAAACCTGGAGCTGGTATCCGATCTTGAAACTCAAGAAAGGACAAACCTATCGCCTGCATTTATCGTCGCTCGATTTGCAACACGGTTTTTCGCTCCAACCCTCGAACCTGAACTTTATGGTTCTGCCGCATTACGATTACGTCATCACGCTCACACCGTCATCGAGCGGAACATACTCGGTCGTCTGCAACGAGTATTGCTTTGTCGGGCATCACTTGATGGTCGGCAAGATCGTCGTGCAAGACTAGGAGGTCAACAATGGCTGTTGCATCAATTCCGATGGATAAACAAGCCGCGACATTTCGCACCTGTCCCGTAACCACATTCAAAGTGGACCTCGCGGCTGAAAAATTGATCATCGCGAACGCGGTTGCCGCGGTCGTGTTTCTCGCGATCGGCGGAATTTTTTCTTTGCTGATCGGCTTGACGCGTGTGCCCGCGATTCATCTTTTGCCGGCGAATTGGTTTTATCGTTCCGTTACCGGACACGGTCTCGATATGCTCGTCGTGTGGATCGTGTTTTTTGAAATTGCCGGGCTGATCTTTGGCACCGCGATTATGCTGAACGCGCGCGTCGTCGCGCCGAAATTCGGCTGGTTCAATTTCGGGCTGATGCTCGTCGGCGCGTTGATCGTCAATGTGATGGTCTTGATCGGCGACGAGTCCGCGGTGATGTTCACCGCGTACGTGCCGCTCAAAGCGCCGCCGCTCTTTTATCTCGGCATCATCCTCTTCGCCGTCGGCGCATTGCTCGCGGTGATTATGTCGTTCGTCAACGTCGTCGTCGCGAAACGCGAAGGCAAACTCAACGGCTCTCTGCCACTTGTTGTGTTCGGTCTCATCACTGCCGCGATTCTCGCGATCTACACTCTGCTGAATGGCGCGCTCGCGTACGTCCCGGCATTTCTCTACTCGCTCGAAGTGATTCCATCGCCGGACGCCGCGTTGTATCGCAACTTGATGTGGGGCTTTGGGCATCCCGCGCAACAAGTCAATCTCGCCGCGATGGTCGCGGTGTGGTACGCGCTCGCGTGGATCACGACCGGCGCGAATCCGATCAACGAAAAATTTTCGCGCGTCGCGTTCATCCTCTATCTCTTTTTCATCAACCTGGGATCCGCGCACCACTTGCTCGTTGACCCCGGTTTGTCGTTCGGCTTCAAAGCGACCAACACCTCGTACGGAATGTACCTCGCGGTGTTGGGCAGTCTGATTCACGCGTTCTCGATTCCGGCGGCGGTCGAAGTTGCGCTCCGCAAACAAGGTCATCGCCAGGGATTATTGGGCTGGCTTCGCAACGCACCGTGGAAAGAACCAGGTTTCGGCGGAATGGTCGTCTCGATGGTGATGTTCGGTTGGATCGGCGGCGTGACCGGCGTCGTCATCGGCACCGAGCAGTTGAATATGATCGTGCACAACACTCTGCGCGTGCCCGGGCACTTTCACGCGACCGTTGTCGGCGGCACCACGACCGCGTTTATGGCGTTGACGTACTATCTCATTCCGCTCGTGTTCCGGCGCGAATTGAAATTCAAAAATGTCGCGTCGTGGCAACCGTACGTTTTCGGTTTGGGAATGTTGCTCGTCGCGATTGGTTTCATCGCGACCGGCTTGCAAGGTGTGTCGCGGCGGCACTGGGACATTTCGTTCGCGCAAGCCGCGTTCCCATCGGCGATTCCCGGCACGGTGGACTTGACGCTCGCGATTGCCGGCATCGGCGTGGTGATCGCGTTTATCGGCGGCGGAATGTATCTGTGGGTCGTGCTCGCGTCGGTATTCACCGGCAAAAAGACGGAAGCGAACGCGTTGATGTTGATTACGCCAATGTGGTCGCAACCAAAGATCGCGGATGAAGAAGCGGAACACTTGCAACCGCGCGGCACGTTCGCGTTGGTGATCGTTTACCTCTTTTTCTTCGCCGCGTACTATCTCTCGAACTGGTGGTTGCTCGGCGGACGCGTGTGGGGAATTCGGTAGTGTGAGAATCAAGACCCGAAGGGTTTTAGAAACCCTTCGGGTCTGGTGATTTCAAAATGGCACTCGCATTTTTTCTTGGGCTCGTCAGCAGTCTCGGTCACTGCGTCTGAATGTGCAGTGGCGTCAGCATTTTGTTCGCGCGCCGCGGCATCGCGACGACGCGCACACAATTCGCGATATTGCATCTCGGTCGCATCATCACGTACGCGATCCTGGGATTGACCGCGGGCGCGATCACGCACACCGCGAACGCGATGATGCACCACGACGATCACGCGTCGCCCGCGTTAAACAATTGGCAAGGCGCGCTCGCGCTGGTTGGCGCGCTCGTCGCGTTTTATTTCGCGCTCGCGTTGCTGGGACGCGTGCCATCGCCGGAAATAATTTTTGTGAACGTAACGCGCGGTTGGGGACAAATGATTCAGCGTTTGCCCGCGCGTGTGCCTGCCGCGCCGTTCGTGTTCGGTCTCGCGTGGGGCTTACTGCCGTGCGCTTTGGTGTTGACCGCACTCGTAATGTCTGCGTCCGCCGGTTCGCCGCTCGCGAGCGCGGCGACGATGCTCGCGTTCGGACTCGGCACATTGCCCGCGCTCGTCGGCGTCAGTTTAATCGCGCAGACGCGCGCGCTTGCACTACCGCGCCACATTGCCGCGTTCGTCATATTTTTATTTGGCGCGCAAATGGCATTGCGCGGCTTTGCGGCGTGGGGCATCATCGCGCACGCGCATTTCGGAGGACTCGCGCTGTGGTAAGTTGTGAGTTGTGTGGACTCGCGTCTGCCCACCCGATTCGCGATGACGCGGGGCGGGCTTTTTGTTGTCCCGCGTGTCGCGAGGTCAGCGCGTTGCTCGCGCGCGATAACGTCATTGCGAGCGAAGCGAAGCAATCTCCGCGTAACTTGGGGATTGCTTCGCAAACACCGCTCGCAATGACACAGACGATTTCACTCGGCGGATTGTGGTGTGCATCGTGCGCGTGGTTTATCGCGGAGACGTTGCGCCGCGCGCCGGGCGCGCAAGCGGCGGACGTGAGTTTTGTGCAACGCGAAGCGCGCATCGCGTTCGATCCCACGCGCACATCGCCGCGCGAGTTTGTGAAACGCGTCAAGCGCATCGGCTATCAAGCATGGTTGCCCGGCGAAAAACCGGACGATGAAGAAGAATCCTTGTTCACGCGCTTGATGGTCTGTCTAGTTTTTGTGATGCACGATATGATCGTCAGCGCGACGATTTACGCGCGCGAGTGGTTCGGCTGGGCGACGCCGGAAGACGCGTGGATCACAAACATTTTTTACGCGATGATGTTGCTCGGCGCGCTCCCGGTTTTATTTTTGCTCGGCGTGCCAATTTTGCGCGCGGGCATCGCGGGACTCGCGCAAGCCAAACCGAATATGCACACGCTCATCGCGCTTGGCACGTTCGCCGCGTTCGGTCTCTCGGTGTACAATTTCGCGCACGGATCGAATCGCGTGTATTTCGACACGGCTTCGATGTTATTGTTCCTGGTCGCGCTCGGACGCTGGTTTGAAATTCGCGCGCAAAAAACCGGCGGACGCGCGGTCGAACAACTCGCGCAAAAAATTCCGCACACCGCGACGCGCGTCACGCCGGACGGCGAAGAACAAATTTCGCCGGACGAATTAAAGCCCGGCGCGCGCGTGCGCGTGCGTCCCGGCGAACGTTTTCCGGTGGATGGTCTCGTCGCGCTCGGCGAAGGCGACGTGGACGAAAGTTTGCTCACCGGCGAGCCGACGCCGGTCGCGCATCGCGCGGGCGACAAAATTTTTGCCGGGACGATTGCGCTCGACGGCGCGTTCGAAATCATCACCACCGCAACCGGCGCGGCAACCGTCGCCGGGCAAATCGGAAAATTATTGCATCAAGCGATGTGGCAACGCGCGCCGGTCGAGCGACTCGCGGATCGCATCGCGGCAATCGCGGTGCCACTCGCCGTCGCGATTGCAGTTGGCACATTTATTTTTTGGAACGCGATTGCCGGGTACGAAATCGCGTTGCAGAACGCGCTCGCGGTGTTGTTGATCGCGTGCCCGTGCGCGCTCGGCATCGCGACGCCGCTCGCGTTGTGGGTCGCAGTCGGACGCGCGGCGGAGCAGGGCGTTTTACTTCGCAACACCGGCGCGCTCGAACGACTCGCGAGTACGCAAAAAATTTTCTTCGATAAAACCGGGACGCTCACGCAAAAACCGTTTCGCCTGCAAGCGGTTGCGTCGAACGGATTGGCGAAAGAAAAATTTCTCGCGCGCGTTGCCGCCGTCGAACAATTTTCCGAACACCCGCTCGCGCAACCGATTGTGGACGCGGCGCGCGCAAGTGGAGTCGAGCGTTTACGCGGTGACGCGATCAGCGACGAACCCGCTAAAGCGTCGAGTCCGAATGAATTTCGCGTCATCCCAGGACAAGGCGTGCGCGGCGTCGTGGATGGCGCGACGATTTGGATCGGCAACGCGCGTTTGATGCGCGAACAAAATTTCGCGCTCGCGAATGAATTTGCAAACATCGCGAATGAATGGCAAGCGCAAGGGTTGAACATCGTGTACGCGGGTTGGGATGGGCGCGTCGCGGGATTGCTCGCGCTCGGCGAAAACATTCGCGCGGATGTCGTGCCGACGCTTGCGCGTTTGCGCGACCTGGGTCTCGATGTCGCGGTGCTGACCGGCGATGACACGCGCGCCGGTGAACGCTGGCAAAAAATGTTGGGCGTGCCGGTGTACGCATCGCAAAATCCCGAAGACAAGTTGACGCGTTTGCGCGCGGCGTCCAACGTCGCAATGGTCGGCGACGGCATCAACGATGGTCCCGCGCTCGCGGCGGCGACCATCGGCATCGCGCTCTCCGACGGCACGGATGTCGCGCGCGCGGCGGCGGATGTGATTTTGCTCGGCAACAATTTGCGCGCGGTGCCGTTTCTGATCGAACTATCGCGCGAGGCGATGCGCCGCGTCAAACAAAATCTCGCGTGGGCATTCGTGTACAATATCATCGGCATCGCGCTCGCGGTCGCGGGCGTGCTTCAGCCGGTCGTTGCCGCGCTCGCGATGGTGCTCAGTAGCGCGCTCGTTACCGGCAACGCGCTCAAACTGCGCCGCGCGGCGATGCCCAATCGCGCAAGTTCGGAGAGGGTGTGATGAACCTAACTTCGCTGTGGTCTGTCCTTGAATCAAGTTTTGACCCGCTGAACGACGATGCTTTTGCGGTGTTTCAAAAAATCGCCGATGAACAAGGTTTCGAACCAGGATGGATAACCTGGCTCGCGGCGATTTTTATTTTCGGCGCGGAACCATTTTCGGTCGCGGGGTATATGCGCGTGTTCCCGTATGGCTCGGCGCGCGTGCATGCGGCGCGGTTGGCATCGGCAGTCCAGCAGGAAATTCTGACGACGAGTTCGAACGACGAATATCGCGCCACAGAAAAAGGGAAACGTTTGGTCAATCGAATGATGCTGGCGGCGGAATCATCCATCGCGTACCTGCAACCCATCGCGCCGGCAGAGTTGCAAAGAATCCTGGATTACGGCGAACGGCTTGTCGCCGCCGCGTTATCTGCGCCCGAACCGCCCTCCAAATTTGGCGCGACGCACTATAACAAAAATATGCGCCCGCGCGCGGACGCGAGTCCGATGCGTTTTTTTGTGCATTACTTTGCCACGTTGGATAAATATCGTGGCAACGCGCATCTCGCGACCTGGCACCAGTACAACATCGAAGGCAATCGTTGGGAGGTACTGACGTATGTTTGGAAAGGCGAATTTAACACGCTCGAAAAATTGCGCGCGGAATTAAATTTTCGTGGCATCACGCGTGAAGAGTATGGCGCGATTTTGCAGGAACTCGCGGGGCGCGGATGGATCGAAGAAACCAGCGGTGAATATCGTCTCACTGCCGAAGGCAAACAAATTCGCGAGGACGCCGAAGCGCTCACCAATCGTTACTTTTTCGCGTCCTGGTCTTGTTTGAGCCAAGTCGAGTTGGAAGATTTTTTCAATCTGGCAGTGCAATTGCGCGATGGTTTACGCAGTTTAAAAAAGTAAACTGCGCCTATATTTTATCCGCGAACAACGCGAATCCCCGCGAATTTTTATTCGCGATGATTCGCGTTACACTTGCCCTGGCGGAAACGCAAGTGCCAGGGTTCGCGGATAACGCTTGTGACTTTAGTCGTTGAAAAATTTCTGGATCGCGGTATAATTTTTGGTAGAGGCAACAATGACCAATCAATCGTATTTAGATCGGCGTCTCGTGCGGACGCTTGAAAATATCTGGTCGCGTTTCGAGTTGCTCATCAATCGTTTCGCGACGACGCGCGCGCATGGCAATACGCCGCGCGAGGTGTGGAATCCGTTTTATCACCTCGGCACGATTTCGATTTTTCTGCTCGCGGTGTTGACGATCACCGGCACACCGCTGACAATTCTTTATCGTCCCGGCGCGCCGGGCGCGTTCGAATCGGTCAACGAGTTGAGCGCGACTTGGTGGGGATCGCTCCTGCGTTCGATTCATCGTTACGCCGGCGACGCGATGGCGTTGACGATTTTACTGCACGCGATCAAAATGTTCGTGAGCGAACGATTCTGGGGTCAACGTTGGCTCGCGTGGGTCAGCGGCTGGGTCTTGATTTTTTTATTGTGGACAATCGGATCGAGCGGCTACTGGCTTGTGTGGGACGAACGCGCACAATGGCTCACCGAGTTTGGGATCGCGCTCACGCAGGGTTCGACCGCGCTCTCGTTCGTTACGCCCGAAGGCGTCGCGAACTTGTTCGCGTTTTTCGTCCTGGTTTTGTTCGTCCACGTTTTCTTTTCGCTCGTGATTATGCTCGGCTTGCTGATTCACCTGATGCGAATGGCGCGCGTACAAATCTGGTCGCCGCGCTGGTTGATGATTCAAGCGACCATCGCGTTGATCGCGATTTCAATTTGGCAACCCGCGCTCAGTTTGCCGATTGCCGACACAACGCACCTGGTCGGAACGATTACGCTTAACGGTTGGTACCTGGGATTCCTGCCATTCGCCGGACAATTCGGCGCGTTGTTTTGGATTGGGATCGCGGTATTTGGAATCGCGTTGATGGCTCTGCCCTGGATCGCGCGCGGCAAACATCCGGGTCCGGCAGTCGTTACCGAAACGTTTTGTAGCGGGTGCGCGCTGTGCGCGAAAGAATGTCCGTACAACGCGATTCAAATGGAATCACGCAAGGACGCAAGCCGGTTTCAAACGATCGCGGTGATCAAACCATCGCTTTGCACAGGATGCGGGATTTGCGTTGGCACTTGCGCGTCGGCAGGCGTCGAACTCGATCAACTTCGCACTGCGCCGATTTTAGAGCGCGTGCGTGCGGAATTAAAAAACACACGCGCGCCGATTGTGATGTTCGCGTGCCAACGTCATCTCGCGCTGGGCACATTGTCAACGTTGATGCAAGGCGCGACGACCGCGCAACTCGAACAAGGCGCGTTCATCCGACTCAAATGGAGCGAACGCGATGTGATCACGACCGTTTTGCCGTGCGCCGGAATGGTGATGCCGGAATGGATCAGGGAATTTTTAGATCACGGCGCGCGCGCGGTGGTGAACGTCGCATGTCCCGCGCACGATTGCAGTTATCGCGAAGGTCCGCAGTGGTTGAACGAACGGATCAAACGGCATCCGGCTCTGCTGACACAAAACGTTTTTTATTTCGACGCGTCGCTCGGCGATCAACGCGCGTTGAAAACTTTGCTCGATCAAATCGCGCGCGATGCGAAACCGGGTGTCGCGCAAAACCAGGTCGCGCCGAATTGGATCGCGCGTACGCGCGCATCGTTCGCCGGAACCGCGCTGTTGTTGATCGCGTTTGCGGGCGCGATGTTGATCCAAATTCCCGGCACGGCGTCGGTCGCGGGGCAAGGCATGGTGCGACTCGCGTTGTCGCACAAGGGCATCGTCAAGCACACGACTGCGAACGCGGCATTGCAATCGCGTTTGCCGACCGGCGTTTCGGTGGAACAAGTTCTGGGCGGGGAGCGTTATCCGGTGCAATTGCGTTTGCAAGTGGATGGCGGCGCGGAGATTCATCGCGAATTTGGCGCGGGCGGTTTGGGCAAGGACGGTACGATTTATGGCGTGGACGCGTTGATGCTTCCGGCGGGCAAACATCAAATCGAATTGTGGATGAACGATAACGGCAAAGATTGGCGGCAAGTTTTTTCGGACGCGCTTCAAGTGGACGCGGGGCGCGTGCGGACGTTGACGTTCGATGCGACGCGATTTATTTTCACGGCGCGCTAGAACCGGCTGTGCTGGAATTTTTCCACTGACAGAAAAGAACACGGACATTTTTATTTGTCCGTGTTCTTTTCTGTCAGTGGAAATAAAAAAGGGGGCGACTTCAGAAGTCGCCCCGATTTTTTCATTCCGTCGTGCGATACACGAGAAGCGTGAACACGACCATCGCCGACCAGACCGCCGCGGCAGTGGCGAGATGAAGCATCCCCGCGATCACATCGAACTTTGTAAATACGTTCAGCGCGCCGACGAGAATTTGCAGAATGAACAGAAACGCGGAGTAGGTTGCCCATTGCAAAACGCGCGGCACGGCGCGGCGCGTGCGATACGTTTGCCAAAAGGTGTAGAGGATCAGCACACCAATCGCCGCCGTGATGTAACGATGCGTTACCGCGACAATCGGCAGTGGCTCGCTTGGAAAAACTTGATCGCAGAGGGGCCACGTTGTGCAACGCCAATGTGCGAAAGTGCCGAGGACGAATGTACCGGAAATGATGACGATGTACGCGCCGACCGTACTCCACAACGCGAGGCGCGGCAAATTATCGCGTGCAACGCGCGCAATCGCGTCCCAGGGTCGCGTCGCGTCCAGCGCGATCACGATCAGCAGTGCGAGAATCAACAGCGAATTGCCGAGATGCGCGGCGACGATCACCGGCGGCAATTCGAGAATGACCGTGATGCCGCCGAGAACGATCTGTACGATCAACAGCGCGATCGCGAGCAGGGCGGATCGATAAATCCATTTTTGCGCGCGATAATTTTTCCACGCGAAATACGCGACCGCGACAATCAACGCGCTAACCGCCGCCGACACGAGCCGATGCGAAAATTCAATCGCGGTTGTCCAATCGCCGCCGCTAACCGGGACGAGTTGCCCGTGACACAGGGGCCAATCGGGACAACCCAAGCCGGAGCCGGTCGTGCGGACGAGCGCGCCAACGACGATCAAAATGTACGTCGCGACTGCCGCGGCGAGCGAGAGCCGGCGAAAGAATGGATCCGGTTTTACGGAAAGAGTTGACTCGATCATCAATGACTCCTCACCTCCAAAAATAGCGGACGCGCCGCGAAAAAAATAATCGCGCGCTTTTTTCGCGTTTAGCCTCCGCGCGCGAATTTGTCTGTGACTTGCGCGCACGCGCGATTGTGCCACGCTTGCCGCGTTCTGTCAAAACGCGCGCGCGCGTTTTTTGTTTTTTGCGGGTATTGCAATCGCGTGCGCGGCGTAGTATAATTACCGCACTGAACGCAACGTGAACAAAACAATGGGGTTTTGTTTAGTGATCTAGTCGCAAAGGAGGTGGTGGTTCAGCAAAGATGTTTGCACAAGTTCGACGGCTTGCAAAAATTGTCGCACTGACGCGACGCATTATTTGACTTGAGGAGGTCAATGATGGACATCCGTCTCGTCGTTCTTTTGCTACTTTTGATTCCGCTCGTCGTCGGTATCGGGATTGTCGCATCCGGTATCGCGATGAACACTCTGCTCGTGGTGTTGCTCGGCGGCGTGATGATTTATCTCACGTACACAATGTATTCCCGCCGCATTGACCGCGAGATTATTCAATCCGATCCGAAAAAGGCAACGCCCGCCAAGTTGTATATGGACGGCGTGGATTTTATGCCCGCCACCAAGAATGTTCTTTTCGGGTACCAGTTCAAGTCCATCGCCGCCGCCGGTCCCATCACGGGTCCGATTGTTGCCGCGACTTTTTGGGGCTGGTTGCCTTCGATTCTCTGGCTCGTGATCGGCGTTACGTTTATCGGTTGGGCGGCGGATTATTCCGCGATTATGCTTTCCGTACGTAACGATGGCAACTCGCTCAGCGCGATCACGTACCGCTTGATTGCTCACCGCACGCGCACGATCCTCTTCGTGTTCATTTTCTTCTACCTGCTTCTCGTCGCCGGCGCGTTTATGGGCGTAATGACCGCGCTCATGTCCGCGCGTACCGATGTGCCGCTCGGATTGTTGACGCTCGCGATTATGGGCTTGCTCGCCGGGCAAATGCTGTATCGGTGGAAGATGGATCTGATCGTGGTCACCGTGATCACGGTCGCGATCACCATTGCCGCGATGGCGCTCGGTCCGTTCGGCACGCAAGGCACCACGTTGGGACCCGTCCAGAGCGCGGTGGCGGGGTTGAACACCTCGATTGATAACCTCACCGGCAAACAACCCTTGTTTGTCGTCGTGGATCCGACGCGCGCGGATCCGCGCACACCGGCAGTTGGCGCGGATGGCAAACGCCCGGCGACTGCCGCGTACGATCCCGCGAGTGATACGATCAAGACCTTGCCCAACTATCTCTTCTGGGCGGTCTTCCTGCTCGCGTTCAGTTACCTCGGCACGAACTTGCCGATCTGGAGGTTCGCGCAACCGGTCAACTACATCGGCTTTTGGATCATGCTCTTTACGATTGGCTTTAGCGCGATCGGCGGATTGCTCGCGCCGGTGATCGCGCCCAAAGTCGCGACCTTTACTGTCGCGGCAGTCAAGCCGAATATCAATCTGCCGAACGTGTTCGACCTGGGCTTTACGTTCGTCGCGGGCAAACAATGGCAACCCGTGTGGCCCATGTTGTTCGTTACAATCGCGTGCGGCGCGATTTCCGGTTGGCACTCGCTGATCGGTTCGGTGAATACCTCGCGCCAGTTGGAGTACGAAACCGACGCGCTCCCGGTCGGCGGTGGTGGAATGTTGAGCGAGAACACACTCGGCTTGCTCGCGTTGACCGCGGTCTCGATCACCGGGTTGGCGGGCGTCGGCGCGTTCGCGACCGGCGTGGGTCGCTTGCTCGATGTCGTCTTTGCGGGTGGCAGTGGCGCGTTCGTAACATACGGCACTGCGCTCGGCTTTGGCGCGTTTATGGTCATCGTATTGACGGTGGTGCAGTTGCTGTTCCGCGTAATGCGCGTTACCTTAACGGAATGGCTCGGCGATAGTCTGCCTGTGCTCAAGAACCCGCACGTCTCCACGATTGTCTCAATGCTCCTCGCGCTGTTCCTTCTGCTCACGGGAACCTGGGTGTACTTGTGGCAATTGTTCGGCGCGTCGAATCAATTGATGGCGGCGCTCGGATTGCTCATCGTCTCGATCTGGTTGCGTTCGACCGGACGCAATCCACTTTACGCGGCGATTCCGATGTTGTTCATGTACATCACGACGATGGCGGCGATTCTCGTCAACGCCTACAACCAATACGTCAACATCCTGACTGCGCCCGCGTTTGCCGGTCAAGCGATTGTGCAAGCGGGCGGTTGGGCGATGATGATCATTTCCGCGTTGCTGTTTGTGTGCGCCGCGATTATCGCGTGGGATGCGTGGAAAGCGTGGCAACGCTACGGCAAAGCGCAACCCGCTGGCGCGCAAGCCGAATAACAACTGAATAGTGTACGACAAAACAAAGCGCCCGCGCGAAATAAATTCGCGCGGGCGATTGTTTTAAGGTAGGGGCGAAGCATTTTTCGCAGTTCAGAAAAATGCTTCGCCCCTACTATGGTGCAACACTTTCTGCAAGTTGTTTGAGATTCACGAACCAATGTTCCGCGTTCGCGCTTTTCACGTCTGGCATCAACCAATGAATTTCCAAATTCGGCACGTTGCGATGCACGGACAAGCGCACGAGTTTGCCGCCCGCGCGCGCCGCGAGCTCAATCAATGGTTTGACGCGTTCCGCGCTCGCACCGGAATGATACGCGTGCAAAGACGTATCGCCAAGTTCGAGCGGCGTCCAATTTTTTTTCTTGACATCGCGCTCGGTGCGATGCGTCGTCCATCCTTTGGGATCGAATACTTCGAGTTCGAATTTAGGCGCGCCGTGCAAGTGCGCGCGAAAGATCAACAGATCGCGCCTGCCGCGCCAGCGCGCCCACGCCCACCAGATCAACACATCGCGCGGCTCAAACACCGCGAGCGTTTCGGTGCTCCGAAACGGTGCGTGCGCTTTCGCGATTTTCAATTCCATCACCGACGAGCCGAGCCAGCGCATCGTCGTTTTTTCGCCGATGCGCGGCAAACCGTCGCGCATCCATTTCAGCAACGCATCGCCTTTGCGAACGTTGAGGTGCGTGCCAAGCGCGAACGAACCGAGAACAATCACCGCTAAAAATAATAGCAACGAAAAACTTGTACCTTCAGGCATATCGCTCCAATCCTTTTTTTTCGCGCGTGAACGGGCGCGATTATAGCACGGCGCGCGTAACGCGTCAATGTTTTGACAACGCTTGGGCGCGATGCTATAATGATTTTGATGCAGGAAACCACAATGTCTGACAAGCCGAAACGGTCCGGGTTTCTCCAAACGATTCGCGAATTTATTTACGGATTCACCGCGTTTGAATTTGAGCAACACGCTGTCGAAATGCGTTCGTCAATGGAAACGTTGTTTATGGCGATCACCTTTGGCGATATGCTCGGCTTGCCGATTATTCCCCCGTACTATTCTCTGCGAATGTTGCCCTACGTTGTCCCCAGTGTCGCGACGTGGAAGCGACGCGTTCTGCGCGAACGCGAAATGTTTGAAGACCACGATTTTGATTTGCACGGAATCTAATCCGATTCTGCACAAAGGAGTGTCAAATGCCGGAAGAAAAAATCAAGACCGAAAAACGCGGCGGGTTTGGTGGAGTCTTAGATACCCTCAAAGAGGTTCTCTACGGAATGGCGTCGCACGACATGAGCCGCTACGCCGTCCGCACGCGCGCCTCGATGGAACACCTCTTTATCCTCATCACGATGGGCGACCTGATCGGCGTCCCGATTTTGCCCCCGTATTATTCTCTGCGTTTATTGCCGTATGTCGTGCCGAACATCGCGACCTGGAAGCGCAGAATGTTGCGCGAAAAAGACATCAGCGACGCGATGTTTTAACGCGTGATTGCGACTCGGCAATGCCAAGAGTACGCTTCACCGAAGAGGAATTGCGCGAACTCTATGAACAACAACGCTTGAGCATTCGCGCGATTGCCAAACAAAAGCGGGTTCATCCTGAGACGATCCGGGATTATCTCATTCTTTTCGGGATAGCACGGCGAAGTGTTGCTGAAGCCAAGATCAAGTATCCACGGCGCAGTTTTTCCGGCGACGCCATTGAGAAAGCGTACCTGTTGGGTTTCCGTGCCGGCGACCTGAATGTGCAGACCGCGAATTTTAGTCCGACTTCGCAAACCATCATTGTCGCCTGCGGCACGACTCGACCAGAACAAGTCGCGCTGTTTCGTTCACTTTTCGAAGCGTATGGTCATGTTGCTCAATATCAAAGTTCCGGCCAACTCTTTGCCGTATGCTATCTTGATCGCTCTTTCGATTTTCTGTTGGAGCAAGAGGATCGTGTCCCGGATTGGATCATCGCAGAGCCATGTTGTTTCGCTTCTTTTCTGGCGGGCTATATAGATGCCGAAGGATGCATCCAAGTTAAACGCCAGACCCGCGCGTCGGAAGTGATCATTCGCAGTTATGACAAAGGAATTCTCCAAGCGTGTTGGACGAGATTACAAGAACTAGACATCATCTGCCCACCCATTTATCTTGTCCAAACCAAAGGCGCGCGCGATGCTGACGGACCGATTTACCATGGAGATTATTGGGGTCTGGGGATCTATCGTCAGATGTCGCTGTTGCGCTTGTTCACTCTGATCGAACCGTACATGAAACATTCAAAGCGTCGGCAAGACATGCTGACCGCATGGAAAAATATCCGTGCCCACGCAAGGAACTCGGAGGAAACTAAATGGCAAATCAGCTAGGCGAACTTGTCAAAAAGCACGCGTACGTGATGTTCGGCGGAAAAGGCGGACTAGGCAAAACGACGTTTTCTGCCGCGACTGCTTACTGGCTCGCGTCCCAAGGCAAGAAGGTGCTTGTGTTCTCGGTTGACCCGCAAGCCAGTCTCACCGACATTTTCCAAAAAGATATTTTCGGCAAAGGCGCGGTGCCGATTATGCCAAACCTGTGGGCGCAAGAGATTGATGCCGACAGCCACATTAAAGCGTACCAGAACGAAATCCGCAAAAAAATTCTCGATATGTACGGCTTTGATAAAGTGCCGGACGAAATCGAGGACTACATTCAAGCCGCGTCCGCCGAACCGGCGATGGAAGAATCCGCGATTTTCGACGCGGTCGTGGACATTGTCGTCAAAGGCGATTACGATTATTACATCTACGATCTCGTCCCGCTCGGACACGCGTTGTACTATCTTTCGATGGCGAAGGTGTACGACGAGTGGATCAACAAGATCACGAAACTGCGCGAAGAGATGCGCGAGTACGAAACGATGGTGTCGCGCATCAAGCGCGAAAAAGAAACGGACGAAGACAAAATTCTCACCGAACTGCTCTACATTAAGGGACGCATCAACGCGTCGTCGTCCATCCTGACCGACAAGGAAAAAACCGCATTCTTTTTCGTCGTCGTGCCGGAAGAGATGATTATTCTCGACACGCAAAAAGCCGCCGAGTTGTTCGCGAAATTCGACGTGCCGATTGCCGGCTATGTCGTCAATCGCGTTCTGCCGGACGAACTGCGCCATCAAGAAGTCCCGGCGTATTTGAAAAATCGTTTGGCGATGCAGGGCGGCTATCTCGAAAAAATCAAAACGACGCTCGGCGATCAAGTGCGCGGCTTTGTGCCGGAAATGGAACGCGATGTGACCGGCTTGGCGATGATCGAAAAACTCGCCAAGATTATGTACGGATAAGCGAGGATGCAATGGCTGGCATACAACAATCAATGACGCAATACGTACGCGATCATTCCAAATTAAAGTACGTTTTCTTCGGCGGCAAGGGCGGCGTGGGCAAAACCGTGATGGCAGGCGTAACCGCGATGTGGTTCGCGCAACAAGGGCGCAAAACGATCCTCGCCTCGACCAACCCGGTGCACTCGCTTTCCGGCTTGCTCGATCAAAATGTGTTCGGGCAACCGACCGCGGTGAACAACGTGCCGAATCTGTGGGCATACGAAATTGACACGAAAGACACCATCGAACGTTCCAAAGTCGAAATCAAAAACAAGATTCAATGGTTTTTGAAATTCGCGGAAATTTCGACGCAAGCCGATCAGTTCGTCGAATCGGCGACGATGAATCCGGCGTTCGAAGAATCGGCAATGTTCGAGAATATGGTCGAGTTGATGTTCAAGAACGAGTACGAGGTGTACGTCTTCGACACCGCACCGACAGCGAACGCGCGACGATTGCTCGGAATGAGCAAGGTGTACTCGTTGTGGGTGAACAAGATGCTCAAGTCGCGCGAGGAAGCCAAGAGCTTGCGCGAATTGCTTTCGTTCACCAAGAAAAAAGAAGCCGACCCGTTGATGGATTACCTGGTCGGTTTCCGCGACCGCATGGCGCACGCGCGCGATTTGTTGACCGACAATCAACTCACGTCGTTCTTTTTCGTGACGCTTCCCGAAGCGTTACCGATCGCGGTGATCAAGCGCTTTATCAATTGGTTTCACGATTTCGGCATTCCGGTCGGTGGCGTCGTCGTGAATATGGTGATTCAAAAAGACCAGGTTCACGCCGGCTCGCCGGAATTCGTCCGCAACCGCGTCGCGATGCAAGATGCGTATATGAAACAAATCTGGGAAGATTTCGATGGCAATGTGCGCGCGCTCTTGCCTTTGCTCGACGACGAAATTCGCGGCACTCAGTCGCTCGATAAATTCGTCAAGCATGTGTTTGGGTAATGGAGATTAGAGAGTAGCGATTGGAGGTTGGAGGCATGATGCTCCAACCTTTTTCTTTTTGGGGTGTTGCGCCGAGACTGGCATCACATTTGTAAAACGTTCATCACCGCGCGCACGTCGCGCGATTCTCTTACCCGGATCAACGCGAGTCCGCTTCGCAGGAGATTACCCACCGGCAATCGAATCGTATTGCCAAGCCCAGCCACGATTTGATCATGGCGCGCGATCTGTTGTTCAATTTTCTCGGGCGCGGTCTCCGCCAATTTGTTCGCGGCAAGCCACGCGAAATTCCGCGCCTTTTCGATTGCAAATCCGCAGAGTTGTTCGTCAGTGCGTCCACCCACGCGAGCCAGGATGCGAAACCAGGGCGAAATTTTTTGGATGCGTTCTTCCATCCCCGGAATCATTTCGTTCAACAGAACGGTGATCTCTAAAAAATCGCGCTTGAGCTTGGGCAATTCATTTCCCGGCGCCGCCTGCGCGGCGGCAATCGCCAGGTCGAGGTTGATGTGTGCATTCATTCCCAGGAGCAAATGCTGAAGAATGATCGGCGACCACGCGCGCGCCGCGCGAAATGCGACGGACCAACATTGCGTCGGCGTTTCACCGCGCCAGAATCGGTCGAGGGCATCCAAATACCGGCTGGCAAAAATCACGTCGAGTCGTTCCATCCGCGCGGCATCCTCAAACCGACCGGCAACAATCCCATCGCGCACGCGCACCGTGACATTGCGATAGAGGACGGCAAAGTAGCCGAGTTTGCTCTGCGCGCCGTAACAGCGCGCGATCACTTGATCCATCTGCGCGATGATGTCGGCGATGGTTTGATGCTGGCGGATTGGAGCTACCAAATGGTTCGTTCCTATTCTACGTTCGACCGGGTCGGCGCGAGCGCGCGTTCGCGCCACCATAACACGCCGCCTGGCAAACTCGTGAGCACGATCAGCAAATGAAAAATCAATGACATTGCGATCGCGACTTCGTTCGACATTCCGACCAGTCCGAAAAAAAAAGCGGCAGTCAATTCTTTCGCGCCGAGTCCGTTGACCGAAATCGGAATCAATAACACGAACGCGATCAACGGATTAAACAGGAAAAAATAAAAAATCGAAATCTGCGCGCCGAGCGCGACGGCGACGGTGTACCACACGAGCGTCGTGATGATGACGATGCCAACCGATAACGCGAGATTGAGCGCGAGCGCGCGATAACTCGTGCGATACACTTGCAAGGCGTGGTACACGCGCGCGGCAATCGGTTGCACGCGCGCGAGTGGGCCCCAATCGAAAATCATTTTGACGCGTTGCCCGACGCGGCGACTAAACAGTAACGCCGATCCGCCGATAAAGATCGTCGCCGCGATCACGGTCGCGATTTCGATCTGTTCCAATTCCGCGCCGCGCGTGAGCGTTGTCGCGGCGAGCGCCGCCATCACGACCGCCATACCCAGGAACGCGCACAAGCCCATCAAGCGATCCACCAACACGGAAATTGCCGCGGCTTCGGCACGCCCGCTCGCGCGCGCCAAGCCGTACGCGCGTACGACATCGCCGCCGATGTTGCTCGGCAGGACGTTGCCAAAAAATAATCCGACGAGCGTGTACGTCAACAGCGCGCCGAACGACGCGCTCAAATTTTGCGCGTGCGCGACGACGTGCCACTTGAGCGCATTAACAACAATCGCGCCAAAGTACAGCGCGAGTGCGATCAGCAACAAGCCAAGATCCGCGCGCGCCAATTGCCGTCCCATCGCGGCGAGATCAACCCGCGTGAGCAGAAACGCAATGATCGCGACCGTTACGCTGATTTTCAGAATCGTGCCAACTGTGTTTTTCATTCACGTTTTTTTCCGCGCATCACGCGAATTTTCGCGAACTTGTTTTTTATTCGCAAAGATTCGCGTGATGCGCGGATCACTTGTCCCCATTTGTCGGCGCGTGCTCCACTTTTTTCGTCGTCCACGCGATATCCCAAACAACGTGCTTGTTGCCTTTGACATAGTAATCGTACAGCCCCAGCACGCGCGCGAGCGCTTCGACGCCCGCGAGCGCGCCGAGCGTCCAGATCAAACGCAACGCGTTCCACACTTCATCGAACCCGATTCGCAAAACGCGCCCGGTGTCGAGACTCGAGACGCGATAACCGTACTTGCGTTTCAAATGCAAATGCCCGGCATAGTTGCGGCGGCGTTGCATAATAAATTCGCCGAGCGTTTCGGGTCCCATATTGTAGACGACCGCTTCGGGCGCGTAATGCACTTGCAAGCCGCGCCGAATCACGAGCGCCTCGACGAACGCTTCATCCATCGCGACATCCGGCGGCAAGTGCGTGAACACTTTGCGAAATGCGATCAATTCGCCGGTGCGCGGAATTTCGAGACAGAGTTGATGTTCCATTCGCAAACGCAAATGCGACATATAGCCGACGATATGTGCCGGCACATTCACCGGCACTTTTTGCGCGCCGGTCATTCCGACTTGCGGATCCGCGAACAGTTTGACCAGGTTCTCAAGCGTGTCCGCGCGCGGCAGAGTGTCGCCGCTTTCGAGGACGCAAATTTCTTCGCGCGCGCGCGCGAGGAATTGATTGATCGCGGAGGTTTTGCCTTCGCGTTTTTCCTGCACGATCAATTGGATGCGCGAATCTTGCGCGGCGGACTCTTGAATGATCGCGACGGTGTTGTCCGTGCAACCGCTCGCGACGACGATGATTTCGGTAATCTCGACGGTCTTCAATTCTTGCGCGAGCATCGCCGCGAGCAATTTGCCGATGTTCGCCTGTTCATTGTGCGCGGTGATCCCGACACTGCAACGAATGGTCATTTAAACTCCCAATGCTTTCAACGCGATTTCAAAAATCGCGGTAGATTCTTTGGTCAGCGCGTAAATCGCGAAAAAGAGCGGCGCGAAAATCAGCGTGATGCCGAACGCGAAAATGGTCGTGCGCGATTCCGCGCGCATCGCGCGCGCGCCGATCACGAGCGTGATCGCGCTCAACGCGATCACGCTCCCAAACGCGATCATCGCTTGCATCTCCATTCCTGGCGCGAGGATCGGCGCGCGGATCGGGCTTGACGCGCTGGCGATGATCGGTTGCACCAACGCCGCGCCCGCCGATGCCGCGCACAAGCCGAGCGAAAGAAGGATCATTGGACGCTGACTAGCGCGGATGAACGCGAAGGTGTCATTCTGAGCGAAGCGAAGAATCTCCACGTCGCTGGTTGGGGATTGCTTCGCCGCTTCCTTCGACTCCACTTTGTTCCGCTCAGGACGGCTCGCAATGACAAGAAACAGCCACACGAAAAATAAACTGTTGAGCGATCCCAGGATCGCGTACACCCACCACTGCGCGTGATTCACCCACGCGGCGTAGTACGGCGAGAGCGCGATCCAGGTCGTCGCGACGATGACGATAGTCGCGAGATCGAACCGGCGTTTTGGCAAAATCTCCGCAACCAAAAATGGAAACAGCATCACGTAATAATAGCCCATCACTTTTTTCGAGGTGAGAAAAAACGCGAGCGCGATGAGCGTCGCGGTGAGATACAGATTCCACTCGCGCCGCGCGGCGATGAACGCGATTACTCCGGCAACGAGCAGTGTTACGATGGTTTGGTAACGCAGTAAAAAGAAATCGCTCGTCAGCGCGTTCGGCGCGGCGCGCGTCATCCCCAACAACGCGACAATCCACGATTGCGTTTGCACCGGCACGTTCTCGACGTACGTCAGATTCATAAACGCGAAATCGTCGGAGTAGAGTAAAAAAGGTAAACAGATCGCGATGATGAACGCGGCGAAACTAAAACTTGAAGTAATCAAGTTGGATAGTTTGATCGTTGGATAGTTAGTTGGTTTACTCACCCAACGAACAAACCAACTGACGAATATCGGTAGCGCGAACAGGATCGCGATTTGTTTGAACAGCACTGCGAATGCGAGCGCGATGCTCGGCAAAATAAAGTTGCGCGAATTTTCAAACCAATAGTACGCCAGCAAAACAAAGACGAGCCACTCGCTTTCGAAATGTCCTTGCACCGCCGTATCATAAAACGTGAGCGGATTGAACAGCCAGATCAACGCGGCAACGCGCGCGGTCGCCTCATCTGATTTGCGCCGGACCATCGCGAATAAAATGATCGCGACGCCAATGTCCGCGAGAATAGCCGGGACGCGCGCCCACGCGTAATCCGGCAAAACGCCGATCACATTTCCGATCATCAACGCGAGCGCGGTAACGAACGCGTGCAGTGGCGGGTACGCGTAAGGCCAATTCTGCGCCGCGCGCGATTGCGCGTACAAATCCCAGGGACTACCGTCGAGCAAATTTTGACCGGCGTGAATGAACGTAACGACATCCCAGGTTTGCGAAAAATACGCGTTGAGTGTCAGCGTAGCGGCAAGGATGATCGCGACATAGAGGAGTGAAATTGCAAGCAAAAATCCCGGAGTGGATTGCCAAACGCGTGCGTGAATCGGCGCGGATGATTCGGAGGGCGTGCGTGAAAACGACATCGGCGGCATTATAACAGATGATTGCGGATTTGGCTAAACCGTATACCCTCCCCCGCGCGCGGGGGAGGGCAAGGTGGGGGCGGGTTTCAAAATGCTTCGGGCGGCAATTCTTCTTTCGTGGTTTTCGGTCGCATCTCGCCAAAATTCGCGCGGCGCGATGCCGTCGGAGTTGGAAGCGGCGTCGGGATCGTTTTCGCGCGACCAAACTCGAGCATATTTGCCATCGCGTACAGATCGAGATCAACTTTTTTGTGGCACGTCGCGACTTGGGCAAGATCGGTCAGTTGGGTTTTGTTGCCGACCAAGCCAACCATCACGCCGTAATTCCCCGCGTGCAAATTTTGCACCGCCGCAACCGCGAGTCGCGTCGCGAGCAAGCGTTCGTACGCGGTCGGGCGTCCGCCGCGTTGAATGTGTCCCAGGATCGTCATTCGCACCGTAAAGCCCAGCTCCTGTTCGCGCGCGTGCAAGTACTCGTAAATTTCTTGCGTGCTGGGACGATGCCCTTCGGCGACGACGATGATGCTGTGCGGTTTACCAAGCGTGTACTGCGCCTGAATCCCTTCCAAAATTTGTGCGAGCGTCATCGGCGCTTCGGGAATCACGATCACTTCTGCGCCGCCCGCGATGCCGCTCATCAACGCGAGATAACCGGAATCGCGCCCCATCGTTTCGATCAGGAACGCGCGTTTCAAACTCGATGCCGTGTCGCGAATTTTATCAATCGCATCGAGCACGGTGTTGAGCGCGGTGTCCACACCGAGTGTCATATCGGTAAAACACAAATCATTATCAATCGTGCTGGGAATTGTAACGATGGGAAAACCGTGGCGCGATAATTCGTACGCGCCCTGGTGTGTGCCGTTGCCGCCGATGATGACGAGTCCGTCAATCGCCGCCGCGTTCAAATTGTGAATCGCTTTGCGTTGACCGGTAATTGTTTTGAATTCTTCCGAACGCGCGCTCTGCAAAATCGTGCCGCCGCGACTGAGCAAGCCGCCAATGTCGCGCACGGTCAAACGTTTGAACGCGCTTTCCATCAGCCCTTGAAAGCCGCGCTCGACGCCCATCACTTCCAAGCCAAGCGACGATGCCATTCGCACGACCGCGCGCACGGCGGGGTTCATTCCCGGCGCGTCGCCGCCGCTCGTCATTACTCCGATTCTCTGGATTGTCATTTTTATTTCCTTGCCATCTTTGCATTGATGTCATTCCGAGCGAAGCGAGGAATCTCTGACGATGCGGGTGAGATTTCTCGCTTTGCTCGAAATGACGGTGCTTGCTCATTTATCCGCGACCACGATGTCGGCGACGCGTCCCTGCGTGAGTTCCAATAATTTTTTGAATTCGATTTCAAACAGCGCGTTCGGCGCGCCCGCCGCCGCCCAGATTTTTTCAAACCGCGCGAGCGATTGATCCACGAGCGTGTCGAGCGGCGCGGGGTGCGCGACCGGCGGCACGCCGCCAATCGCGAACGAGGTTTGCACGCGCACTTGCTCCGCGTTCGCGATGCGCGCGTCCGCCGCGCCCATCGCGCGCGCGATTTTTGCCGGGTCCGCGCGTTGATCGCCCGCGACCAGCGCAAGAATCGCGCGCTCGTCCGCGATGAACACGAGCGACTTGACGATACTGCCGAGCGCAGTGCCGACCGCATCGGCGGCGAGTTGCGCGGTGCGCGTGCTCGCAGACAATTCTTTTACATCAATTGCCAAGCCGCGTTGCGCGAAAAAATCGCGCACGCGATCAATTGAACGCATAATTCCTCGAAATAAGTTTGTAGTGCGCGCTTGAGCGCGCTGACGGCGATAAATCGCCAACTACAAACGCTCAGTCGCTCGTCATGATAAACAACGGGCGCATTTCAAAACTTTCGTACTTGGGACGCAATCGCTCCGTGTGGTAATACTTGGCGACGTTCACGGTTTTCTTTGTGCTGGTTACCACATCGAGCGGCAAATTATCATAGCGTCCATTTTTCAACACGACGAGTCGTCCGTGAATGCCTTGCAAAATCAAATCGAGCGCGAGATTGCCGTACGCCATCGGCACAATCGAATCAATCGCGTCGGGATCGCCGCCGCGCACGAGATAACCCAGGCGTTGATTCACAACGTTGATCGTTTTGCCGTTGTTGAATTGCGCGGAGCAATCTTTCAAACGCGCGGAAACCAGATCGCCGATGCCGCCGAGTTTCGCGTGCCCGTACGCGTCGGTCGCCGCGCCTTCGACGATCAGCGCGCCGTCTTCCATCGTCGCGCCTTCGGAAACCAGGACGACCGAATACTTGCTCGAATTTTTGTTGCGATCATTCGTCAGCAACGCGGCGAGTTGCTCCATCTTGAATTTGTATTCGGGGATGACGCACCGATTCGCCGCGCCCGCCATTGTCGGTAACATCGCGGTAAATCCCGCGTAACGTCCAAACACTTCGACGACCAGATACCGTTCGTGTGAACCCGCGCTCGTGCGGAGGCGATTGACGAGTTCAATCGTGCGACTGACGCAGGTGCTAAAGCCGATGCAATAATCCGTGCCGGGCACATCATTGTCCATCGTTTTGGGAATCGCCAAAACCTTGATGCCCTTTTTGTACAACTTGACCGCGAAGCTTAACGTGTCGTCGCCGCCAATCGGAATCAAATAATCCACGCCGAGATAATCCAGGTTCTTGAGCACCTCGTCGGTGAGATCATTTTTCTCCGCGCTGTACGTCGTTTGCAAATGGATCGGCACACTCGATTTCGCGACCGCGCTCGGATTTGTGCGCGAGGTGTGCAAAAATGTTCCGCCGGTTCTGCCGGCGCGATTGACGATCTCTTCGGTGAGGACTAGGAAATTTTCGCGGTTATCCGCGTGTTGATCGCGTTGCAAACCGATTGCGCCTGCCCAGCCGCGCCGAATGCCGATCACTTGAAAACCTTCGCGCAACGCGCGCACTGTTACCGCGCGAATCGCCGGGTTGAGACCGGGCACATCGCCGCCGCCGGTCAAAATCGCGATCATACCTTTTTGTTTGTTAAAGTTGACCATCGGGTTCTCCTTTGGCAACTGCCACGCGCACATGTGGCGCGGCTTTTCAAGCCGCCGCAAAGCCCGCGCCACAAATTTCAAAACACGTTCTCCACGATTATATACCGATGCAACGCGGTGTCAAAAAATTGTAGAGACGACCCGGCGGGTCGTCTCTACAAGATTATCCGGGTTTCCCCAGTTTCGCTTTTTCCTCTTCCGCGATCTTGTCGTCGAATTTTTTGAACAACGCTTTCGGTTCGCGCAATGCTTGACCTGGTTTCAACTGCGACGGTTTCCATTCTTGCGAATGTTTACCAGGATGGTAAACGGCGGCGGTGTGACTACGCGTCGTCTCGTGGAACATTTCGATTTTCACTTCGCCGAGCAGATCGCCATCGTAACCGAGTTGCGCGTGTAGCGCGTTCGATGTGAACGGCAAGAACGGATAGAACAGCGTTTTCAAATTGTCAATCACGCGGAGCGCGACGTAGAGCGAAGTCGCCGCGCGCGCGCGCTCCACCTTGATCGTTTTCCAGGGTTCCGCGATTTGCAAGTACTGATTGCCCTCGCGCGCGAGTTCAATCGCGATGCCGATCGCTTCTTTGAAGCGCACGCGCTCGAGCGCGTCACCGACGCGCGCGAACGCGGCTTCCGATTTTTCGATCAGCGCGCGATCCGCGTCAGTGAGTTCGCCCGGCGTCGGGACGCGTTGATCGAAATTCTTGTACGTGAACGTGAGCACGCGATTTGCCAGGTTGCCCCAGTTCGCGATCAGTTCATCGTTGTTGCGGCGCACGTACTCTTTCCAGGTGAAATCCGTGTCCGCAAATTCCGGCATATTCGCGGAAAGCAAAAAGCGTAGTGGATCGGGATCGTACGTTTTGAGATAATCGTTGATCCAGACCGCCCAATGTTCGCTCTTGCTGAACTTGCGTCCTTCGAGATTTAGAAACTCGTTGGCGGGCACATCGTACGGCAAAGGTAGATTCTCGTCATAGCCCAACAACATCGCGGGCCAAATGATCGTGTGAAACGGAATATTGTCCTTGCCGACGAAATAGTACGTGCGGACATTTTCAGCGCGCGTCCACCACTCTTTCCATTTGTCCGGCGTGCCGCGGTTCTTTGCCCACTCGACCGACGCGGAATAATATCCGATCACGGCTTCGAACCAAACATAGATGCGTTTGGAATCGAAACCTGGGATCGGCAGGGTGATGCCCCAATCGAGATCGCGCGTAATCGCGCGTCCGTGCAAACCGCTCTTGAGCCAATTTCGCACGAACGCGACGACATTCGGTTTCCAGTACGCGTCCTTGTCCGCGAGATAATCGAGCAGACGCTGGATCGATCAACTCGATCGCGTCCAACACGCGTCCGCAGTTGTCGCACTGATCGCCGCGCGCGCGCGGAAATTGGCAGTGCGGGCAGGTGCCGCTGATGTAACGGTCCGGCAAAAAGCGCGCATCGTCTTCGCAATACACTTGCTTCTCGGTCGCTTTGTAGATGAATTCCTTGTCGAGCAAGCGTTTGAAAAAATCCTGGGAGATCGCCCAGTGATTTTCGGTGTCAGTGTGCGTGAACAGATCGAACGTGATGCCGAGTTTTTGCCACGCTTCGAGAAAGAGCGCGTGCGAGCGTTCGAATACATCGCGCGCAGTAATGCCTTCTTCGTCCGCCGTCACCGTCACCGGCGTGCCGTGCGAATCGGAACCGGAAACGGCGAGCACATCGTTGCCGATCAAACGATGATAGCGCGCGAAAATATCCGCAGTGAGATACGCGCCCGCGATATGTCCCAAGTGCAACGGTCCGTTGGCGTAGGGCCACGCGACGGACACGAGAATTTTTTTGGTCATTGTTACCTCCGAAGAGAAAAGGATGAAGGATGAGGGATGAAGGATGAAATCCGAAAAAGATTTTTCATCCTTCATCCTTCATCCTTGAAAATAAAAACGCCGCTCGTGTTGGGGCAATCCGATAGGGTTGCCCAACTCGCGGCGTGGCGCACCGTGCACGCGCGGAAACCGCGCGCCCACTCTTACGGTGCGCCGCTCGGCATTGACATTCCGCGAATGAAAAATTGAATGAACATTCTCAACTCCACGGCGCGCATTGTAGCACAGGTTACGCGAATTGCAAAATGGGAAAATTGAAACCGGCATAAATAGATTCTATTCACGGCTTGAATAATTTCACGCGCCCCACACACGCCGCGCATTCCCGCTCAAAATATTTTCCAACTCGCGCGGCGCGAGATCGAGCGCGCGAATCTCGTCGAGGAATGGCGCGAAACCAGGTTCGGCTTGGCGTTTGGGGTAGAGCAGTAACGGAAAGTCACTGCCGTACAAAATTTTTTCACTGCCGACGATTTGCAAAATCGTTTTGAAAATATCCGCGCGATACAACAACGGCGATGCCGCCGAATCGTAAAAAACATTTTGCGCGACGCGCCGCACTTCGCGCATCAATTCGTAAAACGGAAAGCCGCCGCCCCAATGCGCGAGCACGACGCGCAAATTCGGAAACTGTTTGATGAACGCGTACACCTCCGCGAGCGCGAGCGTGCCTTTGCCGGGATACGGATGCCCGACCGGTTCGTTCGTGTGCAAGAGCAGTGGAAAATTCGCGTCAGACATTGCGCGCGCGAGCGCGAGAAAATTCGCGTCGTCGAGCCGAAAGTTTTGCCCGTCCGCATTTAGTTCGCCGATGCCGCGCGCGCCGCCCGCGATGCAACGATGCAATTCGCAAAGCGCGTCCGCACCCGCGTTCGGTTGCACCGTCGCGAGCGCGATGATGCGCGTCGGATATTGCCGCGCGATGTCCATCAACCACGAATTTTGCTCGATGCAAATCCCATTGTCCTGCCAGCACCATCCGCAAACAACCGCGCGCTCAATCCCTGCCGCGTCCATCGCCGCGATCAATTCATCTGCGCCAACCATTCGCGCCACAACGCCGCGATACAACGCTCCGAAGAACGGATCGCGCGCGGCGTACTGATCGCGATGCGCGATCACATCGGGAGAAAAAATGTGGGTGTGCGAATCAATAATCATTTGAATTTTGGAGACAGTAGCATAATGGGGGCGGATTCGGAATTTACCGCCGAGACGCCGAGAGCGCAGAGAGCGCGGAGAAATTCAAATTAAAAAAACTCTGCGCGCTCAGCGTGCTCCGCGCCTCTGCGGTAATTTTATGCGATCATCGATCACAATGCTTCACTCAAATTTTACGCGCCTTGCGCGATCAAAAAAATTCCAGACGCGATGATGATGGACGCGGTGATCCGTAATTTGGGCGCGGGTTCGTGAAACAACAATGTGCCTGCCGCGACGCCTAGCACAATTCCGAGTTGGCGCAGGGCGACGATGTAACTCGCGTGCGGCGTGAGTTGATACGCCCACAGGATCAGCGAGTACGATCCGAACATGAAAATCGCGGCGATGATCGCGAGCCGCCATTCGCTCCAGCCGCCCTGGGTCAGGATCGGCAAGCGTTGTTGTTTGAGGATGAGCGCGAACACGATCAAGCCGAAGGAACATTCGTACACGTTGTAACGCAACGCGGTGCTGATGCCGCCTTGCATCGCTTGCGCGGCGATGCTGTCGAACGCGCTGTACACAAACACGCCGAACGCGGCGAGAATGACCCAGGGCGTCGAACGATTCCAATAGCGCGCGAGCGACCAATCGCGAAATGATTCGAGCGGAATGATCGTGCATCCAATCGAAACCAGGATCAAACCGATCCAGCCGACGAACGATGGCGGATTGCCGCGCACAACGTCCGTGATCGCGACGAGCAACACCGGGAGCGAACGCACGAGCGGATACACGGTCGAGAAATCGCCGCTTTGATACCCGCGCGTCAATCCGTAATAGTACAGTGCGAGACCGATGCCGCCCAAGCCGAACCAAACCCAGGTAAGCGATAAAACCGGTTGCTCAAAAAATTCGCCGATCAACGCGAGCGGCATGCCGATGCCCGCGATCACGAGGGACATTTTCGTGAACGTGTCGGTGCCGCGTTGGTGGCGCACGAGCATATTCCAACTTGCGTGCGTGATCGCGGAGACGAGTGCGAGAATGATCACGAGGAGCGACATGGCTTGATTGTAAATAAATCGCGCGCTTTGTCAATGACACGCGCGGCGATTTGATTTATAATGATGCCTGCCCGAACAATCGCGCTCTATAATTTCCCACCGATACAAATGAACACGGATAATTTTTTTATTCATCCGTGTTCCCTTGAATCAGCGGGGAAAAAGTTTTGCGCCGATTGATCAAGGAGATGAAAAAGTGATCACCGAACCGGAACTCGAACCGTTGTGGATGTTTCGCGCGCGCGAACTCAAGGCGAGCGATTTCAATACCGCGTTCGTGCATTTTTATCGCGCGGAAATTCAACGCCAAAATGTGTGGCGCACGCGTCTCGACGCGACGACGAACTGGGCGATCATTACCGCGGGCGCGGTCGTGTCGTTCGCGCTCTCCGCGCCGGAACATCATCACGGCGTCATCATCATCAATTTCGTTTTGATCGCGTTGTTTTTATTTATCGAGGCGCGCCGGTATCGCTATTACGAATTGTGGGCGTATCGCACGCGCTTGATGGAAACGAATTTTTTCGCGGCGATGCTCGTGCCGCCGCACGCGCCCGCGCCCGATTGGGCGACGAATCTCGCGGCGAGTTTATTGCATCCGCAATTTACGATTTCGTTGTGGGAAGCGGTCGGTCGCCGCTTTCGCCGGAATTATTTGTGGATTTTTTTGACGCTCGCCGCGAGTTGGGCGCTCAAAATTATTACGCAACCCAAAGCGTTGACGACGCGCGATGAATTCATCGCGCGCGCGGCGATCGGTCCAATTGGCGGAGAAATTGTCATCGCCGGGATGATCGCGTTTTTGATCGCGGCGTGCGTGCTCGGACTCGCGACGGTGATGCTACGGCGTTCCGTTGGCGAAGTGTTCGATGATACGCGCTTGGATCAATTCATTCGCGCACACATCACGCGCGAAAAACAATAGCGACGATTCGATAATGCGTTTGCTAAAATTTTCCCACGGATAAAAAGGAACACGGATGAATAAAAATTATCCGTGTTCCTTTGTATCCGTGGGCAAGTTTCAATTCGCGCAGAAATGCCAAGCGCGAAAATAATCAGGACACGGTTGATGCCGTGTCCTGATTTATTTCTTCTGATCGTACGCGCCGCGCCAATCGTTCAGCCGCACGCGCAGAACATCGCGCAGATTGCGCCACGAATCGCGGAGCGGATTGACTTTGGTCTCGGTGCCGTACCGCCACTCGACCGGCACTTCTTTGATCTTGACGCCGGATTTTTGTCCGATGAACAACACCTCGACATCGAACCCGGTCACCATCGCGCCGGTAATTTTTTTTGCGTTTGCGCCGTACAATTTCATCCGATTGAACACATCGCGCGTAACATCATCGCGAAACGCTTTGAAGCCGCATTGCGTATCTTGAATGTCGCGCACGGTGAGCGCGCGCACGATGAAATTAAAGATGCGTCCCATCCAATGCCGATAAAACGGTTCCTTGATTCGCTTCGCGCCCGCGCCCTCGCGCGAGCCGATCACAATGCCGTACCCGCGTTCGAACCAGGGCAACAAGCGTTCGATCTCTTCAATCGGCGTGCTGAGATCGGCGTCGGAAAATAAAACAATGTGCCCGCGCGCGCGCAACATCCCGGTTCGCACTGCGTACCCCTTGCCGCGATGATCGTTGCGAATGACCGCGACGTTGGGATGCGCCGCGCGAAACGATTCCGCGACCTCCGCCGTGCGATCCACACTTCCATCATCCACGACGATGATTTCACTCGCGTAATTTTGCCGCGTGAGATAATCGGTGATTTGATTCAACGTATCGGGTAAGCGCCGCTCTTCGTTGTACGCCGGAACAACGATGGACAGGAACGGACGCGAAATTGGCGCGCTAATAATAATCTCCAACCAACAATTTCAGATTTCAGATTGCAGATTGCAGATTGTCAATTTGCAATCCGAAATCTGAAATCTGCAATTGCGTCTATTCTACCGAAAAAAATGAAAAACACAAACCTCACCGCGCGGGGGCGCGAATTTTTGTCAGCATAATGTGATCGGAATTGGTTTCATTCGCGATGAGCCGCGCGCCGGTTGGCGCGTGATACATTCCGACGATCAGCGTGTATTCGCCCGGCGCGAGATTTGCCGGTAATTCGATCGCGATGCGATCCACGATCACTTCGTCCTTCAACCAACTCGTCGTCGGCGCGTTGCCCGCGTCTGGTTCGCGATCATACTGCGCGACCAGGTTGCCTTGCGCGTCGAGCAAGTGCGCGAACACGGTGTAGCGTTCGCCGATTTTTTCGCGCGCTTGCCAATACAATGTGAGCGGAATCGTCGCGCGCGCTTTGATCGCGTCGCCATCGAGATCATAGCCGAGCAAGGTGATCGCAGTGCCGAGCGTAAATGATTTTGAAAATTGCGGCGACGGCAAATCGAACCGATGCGCGCGCGCGTTGATCTGAACGCGCGTGAGTTCGACCGCGCGCGCATCCATCGCGACGCGAATGGTTGCCGCGCCGTTCATTGCTTCGGCGTCCACGTTCAAAATAATTTTGTCGAGCCAGGTCTCGCCCGCGTTCCAGCGCGAGGTAGGAAACGCATCACTCGTCGGACGATGTTGCCGGGACGCGCGCACCGCGCCGGACGAATCCACGAGTTGGATCGTCGCGGTGTAATCGCGCGCCGGTTTTGCGCGCGCGCGCCAATACAAGGTCAAGGGCAACGCGTCGCCCGGCGTGATCGCATCCGCGCCGCGCGCGAAACCGACGAGCGCGATCTCGTTCCACTGAAAATCGAACGGGTTTGGAATCGCGGGAACATTCGCTTGATCGCTCGCGCGCACGGTAACATTTCCGAGCATCACGGTTTGCGCGCGGCGATTTTCCGGCGCGATCACATTCGCCGCGTCGCCGGTTTGCGAATCGTACACGACGATGTGCGCGACGTAATCGCCGGGCGGCGTGCCGGGTGGAATCGCGAGCGCGTGATGATCGCGCAGGGTTTGCCCGGCTTGCCAGGTTGAAGTCGGACGCGTACCGCTCGCCGGTTGATGATCGGCGTGCGCCCAAATCACATCGCCGCGCGAATTCGCGAGGCGCGCGCTGATCGTGTAATCGCGCGCGATGGTTTGCGGCGCGCCCCACTCGAGTTGAAGCGTCGCAAAGCCGCGTCCCGATTCAATCGGCGTATCGTTCACACGATAGCCGCGCAATTCCATTCCGTTGTTGAACGTGATCGGTTCGGCGAAATCTTCTCCGCGCGCGGGCGATCCCGCGCGATAGGCGAGCACGCGCATCTGTCCGTACTTGGACTCGCCGAGTGAAAACGCGTTTTGCGCGAGCCAATCTTCGGCAGGGTGATGATCAATCGCTTGCACAATCGCCCACACATTGCGCGCAGACGCAATCGCGTTTTGCAAATCGCCTGGTTTTTCCAAACCGCCATACGTCAAGCGCGCGCCGGCGTAATGACTCAAAAAATATCCTTCTTGCCAATACGCATGAAACAAAACCACATCGCCGGTCTGCGTACCGACCTTGGTCTCAAACTTGTACTGGAATACAGGCATCTTCCTTTTTCCTTATGGATCGTCCCGGTTCTATCGCCGCAAGGGTCATTCCTTGCCGGTCTCCACGAACCACACGAGCATCGCGTCAGAAAATTTTGCTTCGCGTGTCGCGAACGCGATGGCGAGACCGATCACGATCAATCCAAAAAATAATGCGGACAGTGGCAACGCGTTCGTGAGCGGCAGGGGCGGATCGAGAATCAGTCCGGCGAAACCGCGCGCGAGAAATATCCCGACGTTCATTGGGATCGTATCGCCCGCGACGCCTTTGACATCGGTGTACGCGCTCGCGGAATGAAGCGCGAGCCAGGGCAAAAATAAAATCACGATGCTGATTGACGCAACAAGCCAACGCGCGACGAACGCGAAACGATTTTTCAAAAGCGGCAACAGGGTTAGCCCTTGCGCGACAAATAGAAACGCGGTTTGGTACAGCGTGTACTGCGCGAGCAACATCGCGACCCAAAAACCGAGCCAGCGCGCGCGCGTTTCTTTTTCGATCACGCGCGCGAAAAACCAGGTCGCGAGCGCACCAAGAAAAATCACGAGCGCGTACATTCGCACTTCTTGCGAATAGTGAATCGCGAACGGCGCAAGCGCGATCAATGCGGACGCGAGTACGCCAGCGCGCGCATCGAACAATCGTTTGCCAAGTGCAAACATTAGCGCGACGGTTGCAGTGCCGAAAAAAATCGAGAGGAAGCGTACGGAAAATTCGGAAGGTCCCGTGAGCGGAAGCCAGAAATGCAAAAGATAATAGTAGAGCGGCGGGTGCGGATCAACATCCTTGCCTTCGAATGTGATCGCGTACAAATCGCGGTGCGCGGAAAAAACGCTGAATCCTTCATCGCCCCACATTCGCAAATCGGCAATGTTCCACACGCGGAGCGCGAATGCGAGAAGCAGGATCGCGAGCAACACAATGTCATTGCGAGCGAAGCTCGAAGACCCTGAGCGAAGCGAACGGGGAAGCAATCCCCGATTCGCTGGTCGGGGATTGCTTCGTCGCTCCGCTCCGCGCAATGACAATTTAATTTTATCCGCGTTCATCCGCGCGCTCCGCGGTCCGCGTCCAATTGATTTTTTTCGCAAATTAACAAAATGTGCGGGTACGGCAACAGGTCCCACAAGAAATGCGCGTACACCGGCGCAAAGCCGGTCGCGCGCAATTGGCGTTGCCACGCGCCGGCGGAACGATAATTGAAATCGTCGCGCGGCGACATCACCAGATCGAGAATGTACGTGAACCAGAGCATCGTACGCGGTTGCGTGTCAATGTCCTTGAGCAAAAAGCGTCCGCCCGGTTCGAGTCGCGCGAACAGGTCGCGCAAGAGCGCGTCGCCGCTCGCGACCGGGATGTGATGAAACACATCGAGCGCGTATGCGCCGGCAATTTTTTGCGCGGGTCGCCACGCGCGCAGATCGCCGCGTTCGTATGTAACATTCGTGATGCCGAGTTTCTGCGCCGCCGCACGCGCGATCTGCAAGCGCGGATCGTTGATGTCAATGCCAATGATCTGCGCGTGCGGCTTGCGCGCGGCGATGTAAAGTGAGAACAAGCCAAAGCCGCAACCCAGGTCGAGGATCGTACCGTGATCCGGCAAGTATTGTTCGATCTCTTCGAGGAAACGCAGGTGAATGATCTTGAAACGGATGAACGCGTACGCGCGAATGACGCCCGAGTACGCCGCGATAATCTGCGCGCGCAGATCGCGTTGGGCATTGGGCTTGTCGCTTGCGTTTTCGGTGATAGATAATCTCATGGAAATTAATCCGGTACGAAAAAATTTATCCGCGTTCATCCGCGCTTGTCCGCGTCGAATTATTTCACCAGCGCGTTTTCAATTTCCGCGTCGCTTGCGCGGCGGATGATTTCGTTACGCCGCGCAAGCCAGCGCGATAAACCCAGCACACCGGCGATTTGTCCGCGCAAACGCGCGCGTGCCGCCGCGCCGCGCAGGTTTTTCAGCGCGTCAAAAGTGATGCGTAGTTGCGCCGCGATAATTTTGCGCCAGTATTTTTTCCACAACGCGCGCGGATAATTTTTCGCGAGCACCCAAATAAAATTGCGTCCGACAAAAAAACTCGATAGCGCGCCGCCGCCAGTCGCGCTGACCATATGGTACACAATCGCGCGCGGCGCGTAAGCAATTGCGTAACCCGCGAGGCGCGCGCGCCAATTCAAATCCACGTCCTCGCAGTAACTGCCCAACGCTTCATCGAACCCGCCGATTTCGTCGAGCATTGTTTTGCGATACGCGCACGCGCCGCCGCACGGGCCAAAAACGCCGCGCGCGTCATCGTACTGTCCCTCATCGCGTTCCCACACGCCGCGATTGCCGGGGATGCCGTCCACGCGAAAAAAATCGCCCGCGCTGTGAAGGTGATCGCGTCGGTCGAACAATTTTAATTTGCACGCGACGATGCCCGCGTTTGGATTCGCTTCGAGCGCGCGCGCAATTTCTGCAAGCCAATGCGCGTCCGCTTCGGTATCGTTGTTGAGCAAGACGATCACCTCGCCACGCGCGGCGCGGATGCCCGCGTTCACCGCCGGCGCAAAACCGCGATTCGTTCCGAGCGCGATCACGCGCGCTTCGGAAAAATCGCGCGCGATCAACTCGCGCGAATCGTCGGTCGAACAATCGTCCACGACGAGTGTTTCAAAATCGCGGAAAGTTTGTTGGCGGAGCGCGATCAAACAAGTGGGGAGCAAACGCGAGCCGTTCCAGTTGGGGATGATCACGGAGAACATTCGGGATTTCAGATATCGGATCAATGAGTTGATCAGTCGGATATGCTCATTAGTTGGCTAATGTCTTCGAGAACGAATTCAAGGTCGGGCGCGGTGGACGCAATGACATCGTTCTTTTCATGTTTGTGGTGCGGAAAAGACGCGAGATTTTTGTGTTTGCTATGTCCAGTGTTATCGTAGCGAAAGATCAAGTTTTTGTTTGAGTCCATATATTGGTACGCATACGTCAGCCGCTCGGTCTGGGATTCCACATCCACGTATTCGCGAATGTGCAGGATCGATCCGTCAAGCATAAAAACTTCGCCACGGATAAATCCTTCGTAGGCGCTTCGTTTGTCATACGCGATGTCGGAACTCACGACGATTGGCGCGGACTCGATGATTGCGCGAATGTGTTGAAAGTACGCTTCAATTCGCAAAGCGAATCTCCCGGAGCGTTTTGATTTTTTCTTGCAAGCGTTCGCGCATTCGGAATTCGCCAACCCATTCGACGAACTCGAGCGTTTCTTCCACCTCGTCGTTTTGATACTTACGCAAGAATTCGCTAGTGCTCATTCCGTACTGAGTTTCAAAGTGGCGGACGCGCATATCCGTGCGATGTAAGCCGGCTTCGAGTAAGCGTAATTCATTTTGTAGCGCGGCTTCGATCATCGGTTGCAAGGGGCGTTCTTGCGGTGAGATCAAAGTGATTTGGCTCATTGACTCTGTGCTCCTTTCAGTTTTGCTAAAGTGATTTGAAATATTCTTCGAGCGCGTCTTGCCACGGGCGCAGTTGGATGCCCAGGATGTCCGCGCCGATGATGTTCGCGAGTGCGCTGTACGTTGGCGGCGTGGATGCGCGCGGATAATCCGCGAGCGTGCGCGGCGTGAGCGGAATGTGCGCGAGTCCGGCGTGTTTCAAAATCTGCGCGATAAAATCGTAACGCGACGCGATGCCCGCGTTCGTTAAATGCAAAATCCCATAGTGCCGCGTTTCGATCAAGCGGGCGAGCGCGTGCGCGAGATCGGGCGCGTAGGTTGGATTCGCGATTTCGTCCGTAACGCCGGTAAGCGCGCCACGTTGTCGCGCGAGTTCGATGATTTTTTTCGGAAAATTATTTCCGCCCGGCGCAAAGAGCCACGCGATTCGCACGATGTAAAATCGGTCGAGCAACATTTGGATCGCGCGCTCGCCCGCGAGGTTCGACGCGCCGTACGGATTGCGCGCGCGCGGTGGATCGAATTCGCGGTACGGCAAAGTTTGCGCGCCGTCGAACACTTCGTTCGTGCTGATGTACAGCATCGTCGCGTGCGCGCGTTGGCACGCGAGCGCGACATTGTGCGTGCCGAGCGCGTTCGCGCGATACGCCGCGATGGGATCGCGCGCGCAACCGTCCACATCGGTCAACGCCGCCGCGTGAATGATTAGATCCGGTTTCAGCGCGGCGATGCGATCGATTTCGCGCGATTGCGTTACATCACATTCGGGCAAATCCAAAATAATAATCTGATGTTGTGCACCCAGCACGCGCTCGAGCGTGCGACCGAGTTGGCCGCGTCCGCCGGTAATCGCGATAAGCATTATTGCGCTCCCAAAAGAATGGCGTGATTATAGCAGGTTTTGTGAAAATCGCGCAATCCAAAATCGTTCGCCAATTCTTTGATTTGTGGTATAATGCCGACGTTCATTTGCAGGAGGAGGAATCGCGTGCTATCACAATTGCTATCGGGTCAGTTCGAACCAACCGAAGTGTTGGGCATGTTAATCGCGTTGATCCTGGGAATTACCGTGCACGAATTCGCGCACGCCGCGGCGGCGACCTGGTTGGGCGATTCTTTGCCGCGCCAGGACGGACGTTTGACGCTCGCGCCGCACGCGCATCTCGACGTGATGGGCTCGCTAATGTTCCTGGTTGCCGGGTTCGGCTGGGGGCGCGCGGTGCGGTACAATCCGTACGCGTTGCGCGCCGGTTTACGAACGGGTCCCGCGCTCGTCGCGCTCGCTGGTCCAGTCTCGAACATTTTGCTCGCGATTATTTTCGCGATCCCGGCGCGGTTGCTCGCGCTGTACGCAATGACGAATCGCGGCGTGTTCACGCCCGGCG
Source organism: Chloroflexota bacterium (assembly GCA_016223105.1). GTDB lineage: Bacteria > Chloroflexota > Anaerolineae > UBA4142 > UBA4142 > JACRPR01. The sequence continues at coordinate 48,750 of JACRPR010000061.1, forward strand.
CGGTCAATCCGCTCAGCGTCGCGTACGAACTCTTGACCTGGATCGTGTTGTACAATTTGATCCTCGCGCTCTATAATTTAATCCCGATTTTTCCGCTCGATGGTTTTAGCGTTCTGCTCGGCGTTCTGCCGCCGCAAATGGCGGAGTGGTACGAACGGACGCGTCAATATGGAATGTTCATTTTGCTTCTGCTCGTTTTCGCGGGCGGGAGCGTGCTGGGCGTGATCCTGTATCGCCCGGTCGGAATTTTATGGCGTTTGTTGATCGGCGTCTGAAATTCTAAATTCGTAACCGTTCAGCAGGTCATGCTGAGCGTAGCGAAGCATCTTGCCTGATCGCGCGCAAGACCCTTCGCTTCGCTCAGAGTGTCACGCGATGGGATCAGAATTACACCGCGACCTGAACGATTACTTATAATTCAAGGAGAGTAAAAAAATGCGAAACGTTCTGTTGTCGGTTGTGATCCTGGTTTTGATTTTGGCGATTAGCGCGTGCGGTACTACGCCGACGCCAACGCCGAAACCAACCGTCGCACCGACTGCCGCGCCGACTGCGGTGCCGCCGACGCCCATTCCACCGACACCCATTCCACCGACGCCGGTTCCGCCAACGCCAACCGTGACGCCGGTGCCGACTCAAGTAACTGCGAAACAATCCATCAATCTGCGGCAAGGACCGGGGTTGAATTTTGCGAGCGCGGGACAAATGCCCAAAGACGCGAACGCGATCGTGCTTGGTAAAAATGACGACGGCAAATGGTTGCAAGTCGCGTTCCCCGATGCAAAAAATCCAACCTGGCTTTCGGTCGCGTTCGTTACCGTGAATGGCGCGCTCGATAATGTGCCGGTCGTCGCAGTTGCGCCGCCGCCGACCGCGACGCGCGGCGCGCCCGCGCCGACCAAAGCCGCCGCGGCAACGCCAACCCAGGTTATTCCAGCGGCGCGCGGTGTGATCGGTTTTGTTTCGCGCGAAGGCGATCAGTACATTCTCAACAATTTCAATTTTAACGGACGCACGGTTGGCGCATTCAAAAATCTCGGACCCTCACCGGCGGATTTGCGAACCGGCGCGGGAAGTTTGACGACGAACGCCGCGCCGTTCGCGTGGTCGTCCGATGGTCGCGTCGCGTTCGTGTTCGGACCGGGAACGACGAACACCTTGCGCGTGATCAAAGGCGAAGTCGAAAATAATATCGCCGGCGCGGAAAGTATTCTCACGCCGGTTTGGTCAACCGATGCGAAAAAGATTTTCTTCATCGGAGTTGACAAGGGCGCGCACGCGATTTATTCGATTGATGCGGGCGGCGGCAAAGCCAATCGCTTTTTCCCGGCGCGCTCGGGTGAAAACTTTCGCGGACTATCGGCGAACAAATGGTTGCTGTTCGTTTCGAACTTGACTGGCGCGTACGAAATCTGGCGCTTGAATATCGGCACTGACGAAGGTTCGGGTCCGATGCAACTCACGAATGACAAACGCGAAAATGGATCGCCGGCGTGGAGTCCGAACGGCGCGCAATTTGCGTACTATTCCAAACAAACCGACGGCACGTACCAAATTATGGTCGCGAACGCGGATGGATCGAGTCCGCGCAAACTCACCAGCACGGCGAGCAACTGGACGCCGACCTGGTCACCCGATGGTAACTGGATCGCGTTCGCGTCGAATCGCGATGGCAAGATGGGCATTTACATGATGGACAAGAACGGCGGCAATGTGCAATTGCTCACCGACAAATTCGCGCCCGAAGCACTCGCGCCGGGTTCGTGGCGATAAATAGTCAACAGTCGTCGGTCAACAGTCAACAGTCATTGTGTTACAGATTTGACTGTTGACTGTTGACTGTTCACTAACGACTGACGATTAGGAGAGGAATGGCGAAATCGCGTATCGCAATTGTGGGTCTGGGTCTGCTCGGCGGTTCTATTGGACTCGCGCTCAAAAAAGCAAATCTCGATCTCGAAATTATCGGACACGATAAAGACCCGGGCGTGTCCGCGCGCGCACAGAAACGCGGCGCAGTGGACGCGACGAAATGGAATTTGATCGATGCGTGCGAAGGCGCGGGCTTGATCGTGCTCGCGCTTGCGCTTGATGGAATTAAAGATACGCTGTCCGCGCTCAAACCGTACCTCGCGCCCGGTGTGATCGTTACCGACACCGCGGCAACAAAATTGCCGGTGCTCGAATGGGCAAAAGATTTGCCGACCGGCGTTCATTTCGTCGGCGGCGATCCAATTCTCAAACCGACGCGCGCGCTCGACACGCGCGGGATTGACTCCGCCGACGCGAATCTTTTCAGCGGCGCGACGTACTGTCTCGTCGCGGCAACGTCCGCCGGCTCACAAGCGGTGGACACGGTCGCAAATTTTGTGACGATGCTCGGCGCAAAGCCGTACTTTATTGACGCCGCCGAACACGATGGCTTGATGACCGGCGTGCATCATCTCCCGGCATTACTCGCGACCGCGCTCGCGTCCGCGACGATGACGAGCGCGGGCTGGCGCGAACTCGGCAAACTCGCCGGCGCGGATTTTCGCGCGGCGACCGAACTCGCGCCGGACGATGAACGCGCCGCGCGCGCGCAATTCATCGCGCATCGCGCGGATCTGTTGCGCTGGATTGATGCGACGAGCGAACATTTAAAACATCTGCGCGCGTTGATCGAACGCGAAGACGCCGCCGCGCTCGAAGCGTTGATCAAAACGATTGCGAACGAACGCGCCAAATGGTTGAGCGGCAATCTCGATGCGACCGAATCCTCCGTAGATTTGAACGCCGCGCAGTTCAGCCCCTCGCGCATGTTCCTCGGCGGTTTAGCGGATGTCGGAAAGAAACGCAAATAGCGCGCAAAACCCGAAGGGTCCGCTGTCGCGAGACCCTTCGCGTTTCTATCGCGTGTTGATGATCGCCCCCACGTCCTTTTTCCTCGATTATGGATGCCACGTTCGCATTCTCGAAGAAGCGCGCGTTCTGCAAAAACTGGGACACCGCGTCAAGATCGTAACCTACCCCCTGGGGCGCGATCTGCCCGATCTCGATATCGCGCGCGCGTTGCCCTTGCCGATTCGCGCGCGGCGCGAAGTTGGACCCTCGCGTTCAAAACTCCTGATTGATTTTTTGCTCGCGCTCAAAGCGTTGCACGTCGCGTTACAATTCAAACCGCAGATCATTCACGCGCATTTGCACGAAGGCGCGTTGATCGGCGGCGTGTTGAGCCGGTTGGTGCGCGCGCCGCTCGTGTTCGATTTTCAGGGCAGTCTCACGAGCGAGATGGTGGACCATCGTTTTCTCGCGCCGCGCGGAATTTTGTTTGCGCTCGCGCGCTGGGTGGAGCAATGGATTGATCGGCTTCCGCATCACATTCTCACCAGTTCGCACAACGCGGCGAATTTGCTCCACGACGATTTCGCACTGCCCGCGCAAAAAATTACGGTGCTGTCCGATTGCGCGAACGCGGACACCTTTTTGCCGGTCGCAGACGCAACACGCGCGGTCGCAGTGGAGGATTTACGCGCGCGGTTGCAAATTCCGCGCGAACGCAAAATTGTGATCTACATCGGTTTGCTCGCGCCGTATCGCGGCACCGATGTGTTGCTCCAAGCCGCGAAGCAATTGCTCGCGCGCGCGGTGAACGCGCATTTCGTCGTCATCGGTTTTCCGCACGTCGCGGAATACCAGGCGCGCGCGCGCGAACTCGGCATTGAGGCGCGCGTCAGTTTCGTTGGGCGCGTGCCGTACGAAGATGTGCCGTTGTGGTTATCGCTCGGCGATGTCGCGGTCGAACCGAAGATGAGCGCGACCGAAGCCGCAGGCAAAGTGTTGAATTATATGGCGGTGGGTTTGCCAGTCGTCGCGTTCGATATTCCGGTGATGCGCGAATACCTGGGCGAGCTGGGTGTGTACGCGCCGCTCGGCGATGGGCGCGCGTTCGCAGATCAGATCGAAGCGTTGCTGAACGATCCAACGCGCGCGCGCGACCTGGGATGCGCGTTGCGCGAACGCGTGATGGAATTGTTCGCGTGGGATCGCGCGGGCCGCGCGATTGAACGGGTGTACGAAAAGGTGAGCAAGCCGAAATGATGCGTGTGCGGCGTTAATTTACCACCACTACTTTGCCAAACTGTTTGCGATCTTGCAAATACTTTTGCGCGGCGGCGGTTTCCGCGAGCGGGAACGCGCGATCAATCACCGGGTTGAAAATTTTTTGCGCGACGAGTTGCCACACCGCGCGCATCTCCGCGCTCGAAAACGCGAACGAACCCAGGATCGAAATCTGTTTGAAAAAGACGCTCCAGATATCCGTGTTGCCCCACCGCCCGGTCGTACTGCCGCACGTTACGAGTCGCCCGGTCGGATGCAATGCCGCAATGCTCCTCTCCCAGGTCGTCGTGCCAACGTGCTCGAACACGACATCCACGCCGCGATTGTCGGTGATCTGCATAACCGCGTGCTGAAAATTATTTTCAACGTAATTGATCACAAAATCCGCACCCAGTTCTTTCGCCTTCGCTAATTTTTCTGCCGTGCTTGCCGTCGCGATCACGCGCGCGCCAAAATGTTTCGCGACCTGAATTCCCGCGACGCCGACGTTGCTTCCGGCGGCGTGAATCAAAACCCATTCGCCCCCCGCGATCGCGGCGCGCGAAACGAGCATATGCCACGCGGTCCCAAACGCGGTCGGCGACGCGGCGGCATCAACGAATGACATTGCATCGGGAATCGGCAACAAGATCGACGCGGGCACGCAAATATATTCCGCGAATCCACCGGGAATGTTTACGCCGATCACTTTGCGCCGTGTGCACAAGTTGTCACTGCCGCGCGCGCAAAATTCGCACGCGCCGCATGTGATCGCGGAGCCGACCAACACGCGATCACCGACGCGCCAATCGCGCACGTCCGATCCCAGTTCCGCGATCTCGCCCGCTGGTTCGAGTCCGCCAATGTGCGGCAGAGGCGCGTGAACACCGTGCGATCCTTCGCGCGTGAAAATATCGAGATGATTCAATCCGCACGCGCGAATTTTGATCAGCGCATCGCGCGCGCCAACCTGGGGCATCGGCACATCTGCGTATTTTAGATTTTCCAATCCACCGCGTTTATGAAAAACGATTGCTTTCATTTTGCTCCAAAAAGACCCGAAGGGTTTTTATAAACCCTTCGGGTCTGCACTCACGTTCGCAACTGCGGAAAGATGATCACTTCGCGAATTGATTCCTGGTTCGTGAGCAACATCGTCATTCGATCAATCCCGATGCCGAGTCCGCCGGTCGGCGGCATGCCGTGCATCAGCGCTTGAATGAAATCCCAATCGAGTTCGTGCGCGTCCTTGTCGCCCGCCGCGCGTTGCGCGCCTTGCTCGATAAATCGCGTGTACTGATCGTACGGATCGTTGAGTTCGGTGAACGCGTTGCCGAGTTCCATCGCGCCGCCGAACGCTTCAAAGCGTTCGACGATTTTGGGATTCTCCGGTTTCTTTTTTGCGAACGGCGAAATTTCTTCGGGATAATCCATCACGAACGCCGGTTGAATCAACGTCGGCTCTGCGAACGTGCCGAACAATTCGTCCACCATTTTGCCCCAGGTCGGATGCCGTTGCACCTTGAGATTCAATTCTTCGATGCGCGCGTTGAGCGATCCTAGGTCGGGGCACGCGTAAATATCCACGTTGCTCGTCTCCGCGATCAGATCGCGCATCGTTACGCGTCGCCACGGCGGCGTGAGATCAATCGCGTGTTCGCCGCGCGTCACCGCGAGCGATCCGTTCGCAGCGAGCGCGCACGCGGCGTACACTTCTTCGACGAGCGTCATCATCGTCGTGTAATCGCCGTATGCCTGGTAACATTCCATCATCGTAAATTCGGGATTGTGCGTGTGATCAATCCCCTCGTTTCGAAAATCTTTGCTGATTTCGTACACGCGCTCGAATCCGCCGATGAGCAGACGCTTCAAGTACAACTCGTCCGCGATGCGTAAATACAAATCGCGGTCGAGCGCGTTGTGATGCGTGATGAACGGTTGCGCCGCCGCGCCGCCGTACAACGCTTGCAATGCCGGCGTTTCAACTTCGAGAAAATCGTGCGCGTCGAGATACGCGCGCATCGCGGTTACGATCTTGGATCGCGCGACAAAAATCTTTTTCACGTCCGCGTTCGAGAGCAGATCGAGATAGCGTTGGCGATACCGCTGTTCCGTATCTTTGAGTCCGTGAAATTTTTCCGGCAAGGGCGCCAAGGTTTTCGCGAGCAATTCAAAACGCGCGACCTGGATCGTGATCTCGCCGGTTTTCGTTTGGATCACGTCGCCGGTCACGCCGATGAAATCGCCGAGATCGAATTCTTTGACGAGCATCGTGTACTGCTCCGCGCCGACCTGGTCTTTGCGAAACATCAATTGAATTTTGCCCGCGCCGTCGTGCAAATGCGCGAAGGTCAGTTTGCCCATATCGCGCAACGCGATCAATCGTCCGGCGATCTGCGCGCCGGTGAGCGTTTCGCCGCGCGTAAATGCATCAATCACCGCGCGCGTCGTATGCGTGCGCGGCGCGCGCAGTGGGTACGGATTGATCCCGCGTTCGCGCACCCGCAACATTTTGGCGTAACGTTGTTGTTCGTACTCGTTGAGCCGCGTCAAAAATTCGTCCGTCATTCCGGTCTCCAGTGTAAACATAGGGGCGAAGTAAAGGCGCAATCTGTTGCGTCTCGACTTCGCCCCTACGGCGTTATTGAATCGCTGTGATTTTCAGATACCGCACGCCGTCGGGGATGGGCACTTTGACTTCATCGCCGACGCGTTTGCCGAGCAGGGCGCGCCCGACCGGCGATTCGTTTGAAATGCGCCCGTGCGTCGGATCGGCTTCGGCGGAGCCGACGATCTGAAATGCTTCGTCGTCGTCTTCACTGCGATCCACCACCGTGACGTACGAGCCAATGCCGACAAAATCGCTCGCGCGCGTCGCGTCGATCATCACGGCATTCTTGAGCATTTGCTCAATCGTCATAATCCGCCCTTCAACGAATGCCTGTTCATTCTTGGCTTCGTCGTAGGCGGAGTTCTCCATAATGTCGCCTTCTTCTTTCGCGGAATGAATGCGTTCCGCGACTTGGGCGCGGCGCACGGTTCGCAAATTTTCGAGTTCGGCTTCGAGTTTCGCGCGACCTTCCGGCGTGAGAAAAATTGGTTTGTCTGCCATTGCGCGTTCACCTCTCGGATAAAAAATCAGTCGGACATCGCCAACACCTTGTTCGGAGACGACGTCCAACTGCGGCTATTATATCCAATTTCGGAATTTACGCAACCGCGCTATAATGGGTAATTGGTAAATGGTAAATGGATTCTATCGAACAGAAATAATTTGGACGCGGACAAACGCGGACAAACGCGAATAAAAAAAGATTAGCGAAGATTCGCGTAATTCGCGGATGACTTGGAGGAGCATCAATGACGATTACGATTTTGGGATTGGGGTATGGCGCGCCGGGCGCGTTGACGATGGAGGCGCGCGATGTATTGGAAAACGCGCGCGAAATTTTTTTGCGGACGCGTGATCATCCGGCGATTGTTATGCTACCGAAGCATTTGCGTGTCCATTCGTGCGATTCGCTTGGCGCGGACGCGATTGCCGACGCGATCCTCGCGCGCGGCGATGCGATTTACGCGGTGCCGGGTCATCCACTTTTCGGTGAGCCGAGTGTGCGAAAAATTTTGGCGCGCGCGCGCGATCAAAACATCGCGACGCGCGTGATCGCGGGCGCGAGTTTTGTGGATGCCGCGTGCGCCGCGCTCGCGCTCGATCCGCTCGCGCGCGGATTGGTGATCGCGGATGCGACCGCTCTCGCGCGCCAACATTTTCCGCAGATCGATCCCGATCGGCCCGCGTTGCTCGCACAATT
>JACRPR010000215.1 GCA_016223105.1 Chloroflexota bacterium
CAGGTCGCGGAATTGAAAATGCTCACGATGCGAACGATTGATAATCTGCGCCAATTCGTTTCCGATTTGCGCCCGACCGTTCTCGACGATATGGGTTTGGTTGCGGCATTGCGCTGGTTCGCGCAACAATTCGCGGAGCACTCGGATATTCAACTCAACATCGAGATCATCGGCGCAAAGCGGCGACTCCCCTCGCAAGTTGAGACGGTGTTGTTTCGCATCGCACAAGAAGGGTTGAACAACATTCGCCGCCACGCGCGCGCCCAGCACGCCAAGGTGTGTCTCGAATTTGTGGATTCGAAAATTTTGCTCACGGTCGAGGACGATGGGCGCGGTTTCAACCCGGATCAATTTTTGGGCGCGCAATCGGAACGCCGCGCGTGGGGCTTGCTCGGGATCCAGGAACGGATCGAGTTAGTCGGCGGCAAATTCAAAATTGATTCCGCGCCCGGACGCGGCACAAAACTCGCAGTCGAAATTTTGCTTGAAGGCAATGGAGTATCCGCGCATAACGCGCATAAACGCGAATAAATTTGTGAAAATTCGAGACTGGAGCATTGCTACCGATAAATTTGAAATTCACCGCAGAGACGCAGAGGGCACAGAGAATTTATTTAAAAAACTCTGCGTGCTCCGCGAACCCCGCGTCTCTGCCGTAAAATTTCGTGTCCCTTCGGTCGCGATGCTACACTGTCGAAGATTCGCGTGATTCGCGGAACAAATCGGAGTGATGGTGTCGAAAATAAAATTGATGCTGGTGGACGATCACGAAATCGTACGCGCCGGTTTGCGAATGTTACTGCAAACCCAGGACGACATCGAAATCGTCGCTGAAGTGGATAACGGACGCGCGGCGATTGCGCGCGCGAAAGACCTCGCGCCGAATGTCGTGTTAATGGATATTTCACTGCCGGACATTGACGGCTTTGAAGCGACGCGGCAAATCAAACGCGCTCTGCCCAACACCGCGATTCTCGCGTTGACGATGCACGAGAGCGATGAGTATTTTTTCAAGATGATGCAAGCGGGTGCGTCCGGGTACGTGCCGAAAAAAGCCGCCCCGACCGACCTGATTTCCGCGATTCGCGCGGTGAATGACGGCGGCGTGTTCTTGTATCCGTCCGTCGCCAAAGCGTTGGTGCGCGATTTTATGGGGCGCGCCGCGCAAGGCGACGATCGCGCGTCGCTCGGTGGATTGACCGATCGCGAGCAAGAAGTGTTGCGTTGGATCGCGGACGGCTCGACGAACCAGGAAATCGCGGACAAGTTGACGATCAGTGTGAAAACGGTCGAACGGCATCGCGCAAACATTATGGGCAAACTCAATTTGCACAGCCGCACCGAGTTGGTCAAGTACGCGATTCGCAAAGGATTGATCGAGGTCGAGGGATAACCTGGTAGGGGCGAAGCATCGCGTGTTGTTTGCCAAATCCCGCGCTCTATGCTAAACTGCCAAGCGTAACGCCCCTGTAGCTCAGTGGATAGAGCAGTGGCCTCCGGAGCCATGTGCGGGAGTTCGAGTCTCCCCAGGGGTACTTTTTATTGGTGGCGCGGACTTTCGAGTCCGCTGATGATGGAGTCACAATGCGCGCGACCGTCGCGGTGATTGCCGATTACGCGAACATTGAACAGAGCGGCAAGTTGAATATCCTGGGCATTTTTAACGTGATCAACGCGCTCCAGATTCCTTGCACGCATCAACAAATGAATTTGATCGTCCGGCTTGTCGCCGATCCAATCGAAACGCCCACCGCGTTTCCGGTTGAAATTCAAATGGTGGACGAAGACGGTCGCGTGATCCTGGGTCTCAAAGGCGAAATGAATTTTCCGCACGCGCCGCCCGGTGAACTCGCGACCGCCGATCAAATTGTCGGATTGCACAACGTTGTGTTTGAAAAATTTGGCGATTACGAATTCAAATTCATGGTGCGCGATGAATGTGTCGCGACGATTCCATTTGTGGTTCGGCAAATGCAAAATCAAAACCCCGCTTGATCAAGCGGGGTTTTTGTTTTCGTCCGTCATTTCGAGCGAAGCGAGAAATCTCCGACGCGGCAAGTGAGATTTCTCGCTTTACTCGAAATGACCCTAGAGATTTGTTTTTTACAAATGCCCTTGCCGGATCATATTCCACATCGCCGCGTAGCCGACCGGCAAGGGCAACCAAAACGCGAGCCCGCGCGAAAGCAGTAACGCCGTGACCGCGATCTCTTGCGGGATGCCGGCGGCGAGCGACAAGATCGCGATCCCCGAGCCCATAATTGCGACTTCGCCCGGCGCCGCGCTCAACGTCGTGAGAAAACTCGCGGAGGTGTAGATCAAAATCAAAATGTCCGGCGCGATTTCACAGTTGACCGCGCGAAAAGTTAGGAACAACGCGATCATCCCGGCGGCGTAGCGCGTCAGATTCATCAGCAGAGAAATGCCGACGAGGAGTGGCGCGGCGCGCGCGGCGGAGATTCCAGCATAAAAATCGTTCACCCATTTGAGCACGCGCGCGCGCGCAAACACCGGGCGATGAAGTATTTTCAACGCGACGCGATCCAAGCCGCGCCCGAGCCACAGCGCGACACGTTCGACCCAATCGCGCCGCGTGTACAAATAAACGCACACGACTGCAATCGCGCCGAGTACGATTGTGCTTCCCCAATGCACATCGAACGGCAATGCGCGATGCGCGGACGCGATCAACGCGATGCCGATCAACAAAATCGGGATGCCGACAATCAAGCCGTTGATGTTCTCGATCAAAAATAACGCGGCGACTCCGCCGGTGTTCACGCCGTATCGTTTCAAACACAGCAAGCGCACCAACATTCCTGGCGCGCCGCCGGTCGAGAACGTGCGATTCGCCGCCGCGCCGGCAAAGAACGCTTGCACGAGCGGTACCATTGGCACGACGCGTTGAAACATTCGCGCGAGCGCGCGCGTGGACGCCGCGCTCGCGACATAGCGCGCGATTTCCGCGAGCGCGGCGAGCGCGATGAACGTTGGATTCGCGCGGCGCAACGCGTCAAGCACGCGATCCGCGCCGACGAGATGGGGAATCAACAAGAAAACGATTGCGCCGAGAACAACCATCTGCAACACCGTGCGATGTTCGATCATTCGGCGATGAAGTGGAACTGGGTTCGGACTATCCATTGCCTTCGTAATTTCTCAAATACGCGAGCGCCTCGCCGCGTTCTTCGTCCATCACAATTTCGAGCAAGCGACCATTCGTAACCGTTTGTACATCAATCACTTTGACATATTCCGCGTACGGCGCATCCGTCGGCAGTAACGTCGCGAGAATGTTCGGCGATTGTTGAAAGAACGCGCGATGAAATACTTCGCCGTGCTCGTGCGGAAAAAGCGGTAGCGGATAAATGCGCGCCTCGACCAGGTCTTGAAAAAAGTGTGTGCCGTACGACACATCGGGAATGCCTTCGCCGCGCGGCAACGCGACCTCGACCAGGACGCGCGTGTTGTTGATGTCCGCGTATCCCACTTTCAATCCCAGGTCAATGTTCGCGCTTCCCCAGCGACCCGGTCCCATCAAAATAAAAACCTGTCCTTCGAGCCGCTGATTCAATCGTCCGACGACGCGCGCGAGTTCGAGTTTTGTCGTCGGGTTCGCTTGCTGGCTATATTTTTCCGGGCTGACGTAAACGATGTAGCGAATTTTTTGCACGAGTCCTTGCGGCACGAGCCGATGCGTCGAAAAAATCTTGTCGCTCTCGGGCACGGTCGTGGGCAATTCGATTTTTTGTCCGGTCTCGTAACTCGAATGAGGACGGCA
>JACRPR010000216.1 GCA_016223105.1 Chloroflexota bacterium
ACTCTGCCGCCGCCGATGCGCGCGACGCAATTCGACGACGAGACTTTGCGCGATTGTTTGCAATCTCCCTCGGTGAAATCGCCGACGATCCAACAAAAAATATTTTTGCTCCACCTGATGAACGATCTCGGTATTCATACCGCGAACCTAGGATTGCCCGGCGCGGGCGCGCATCACGTCGAGCACATCACGCTCCTCGCGCGCGAGATTCGCGATCAGCGTTTGAAAATCGCGGCGAACGCGGCGTGCCGCACGCTCGTCGCGGATGTCGAGCCGCTCGTCAAGGTGATGGACGACGTGGGCATTCCGATTGAGGCATGCACGTTCATCGGTTCCAGTCCGATTCGCCGGTACGTCGAAGAGTGGTCGCTCGACACGATGCTGAAAAATATCGAGACTTCGATCACGTTCGCGGTCAAGCACAATATCCCGGTGATGATGGTGACCGAAGACACGACGCGCGCCGACCCGGAAACGCTGACGAAATTGTACACGACCGCGATTGAATGTGGCGCGCAACGGATTTGTCTTTCCGATACGGTCGGGCACGCGACGCCGAGCGGCGCGAAAAACCTCGTGCGGTTTGCGCGCGCGATTGTCGCGCGCACGCGCGCCAATGTCGGGATTGATTTTCACGGACACAATGATCGCGGCTTGGGCGTGATGAACGCGCTCGCCGCCGCGAGCGCGGGCGCGACGCGGATTCACGGCACTGCGCTCGGCATCGGCGAACGGTGCGGCAATTGCTCGATGGATCAATTGCTCGTGAATATGAAATTGCTCGGCTGGATCGAAAACGATCTGAGCAAACTCAAGGATTACGTTGACCTGGTTGGGCGCGCGTGCGAAGTGCCGGTGCCGATCAATTATCCGGTCTTTGGCGCGGACGCGTTTCGCACGCAAGCCGGTGTGCACGCGGCGGCGGTCGTCAAAGCATTCAAGCGCGGCGATGATTGGCTCGCGAATCGCGTTTACTCCGGCGTGCCGGCTGATCTGTTCGGCTTGAAACAAAAAATCGAAATCGGTCCGATGAGCGGCGATCACAATGTGCGCTACTGGCTCGAACAGCACAACATCACGCCGACCGACCCGGTGATGAAAGCGATTATGAACGCGGCAAAGGAGACGAGCCGGATTCTGAAAGAGCAAGAAGTGTTGGATGTGATCGCGAAGGTGGGCGCGGGGGCGTAGTGGGACGATGACCAACGCGCGATTCGTGATGCGTGATGAAGCGCGCGTTGGTTGTTGACTCGTGGATGCTTGTGATTTATTCTGGACAAGGAATTAAGATGAATCACGTTAGGTTAACTGATTTAGACGAACTTGCGCTTGTTGTTCGAGAACCCAAGGCAAGAGCATATATTACAGAGGCAGTTGATGCATATCGCGGAGGAGCGTATCGTGCGGCGATTGTTTCCACTTGGATTGCGGTCACTTTCGATATCATCTCCAAGATACGCGAACTCGCTTCGCAAGATGACGCGATGGCTAAAAATGTGATTGCAGAATTGGACAATGCGATTTCCACGAAAAACACAAAGAAACTTCAAACCCTTGAAGAGGATTTGTTGACCAAGGCATTAATGGATTTCGAATTCCTATCGCAACAAGAATATCATGATCTTCTTCGGATGAAGGAGGATAGAAACCTCTGTGCACATCCTGCATTTGTTGTTGAAGAATTGCTCTTCGAACCAGAACCAGAACGCGTCAGGATGCATATTGTTCATTCGGTACGTTATCTTCTTCAGCATCAACCAGTTCAAGGCAAGTCTGCTCTTGGACGGTTAGTGGCAGATGTAAAGAGTGCAACATTCCCAAACGAATTGGAAACCGCATGTGTCTTCCTGAATTCAAAATATCTGAATCGCGCGAAAAAAGTACTCGTTCAGAATATGATTGTCGTGCTACTGAAATCTTTGCTTAGAGGCAATGATCCAGATTTGCCCTCTTCCTATTCAAGCCAAATGATTCTTACGATCCAAGCAATTGCTCGAAAACATCCGGATGTCTACGAATTGCAAATGAAAGAAAAGTTACCGGTGATCGTGGAATCGCTTGAAGATAGTCGATTGCTAAACGTTTTTCATTTGCTCGGTGCAGATGCAAGATGCTGGAACTGGATTGGAGAACCCTCACGTATTCGTCTAAAGTCTGCCATTAGCATTGGCATTTTGCAACCCGCGACCCGAAATTTGGTGTTCAAGGCAACAGGTATTGAAGAACTAAAGCCATACATCATCGCTGCCTTTAACACCTTAAAGGTAGAAAGTCAAATTGGCGTCGTCGCCTCTTGTCCTCGACCGGAGTTTGCAGAAAAAGCAATTCAAATATATTCAGGGGCATCGAGTTTCAGAGGTGCCGAGAGCTTAGCTGCTTCGGTGATCGTGCCAATGATCCCTTTCTTTTCAAGAGAGGATGTAACAAATATTCTTGAATGCGTAAAACAAAATAACCAAATCTGGGATGCAGCGGGAACACCAGCAATACTTGAAAATCTTTTCGATGGAACTATTTGCTTTATTGATCTTACCAAAGATGCTTGGAAAGAACTGCTTGATTTTTTGGTGCCAAAACATACTTGGTTAGCAAATCGGGGGCGGGGATGGATCGACTCGAATTGGAAAGGGATTGTTAAGAGGTTAGAGCAAGTAGGAATTTCCATTCCAGAAATACCTCTTGATATTTGATCTGGAAAGATATGCAAATGACTCTTTCACACCTCCACGCCGTTACCGGCGCATTCGGTTATTCGGGACGCTACATCACGCAACGATTGCTTGATGCGGGACACGCGGTCATCACGCTGACCAACTCTTTGCATCTGCAAAATCCGTGGGGCGAGCGCGTCGTCGCACATCCGTTCAACTTTGACGCGCCCGATCAACTCGCGGAATCTCTGCGCGGCGTTTCCGTTTTGTACAACACCTATTGGGTGCGCTTTAATTACACCACGTTCAAACATTCGCAAGCGGTCGAGAATACGCTCGCACTTTTCGACGCGGCGAAACGCGCGGGCGTCGAGCGCATCGTGCACACGAGCATCACGAACCCGGACGAAAAATCGCACCTCGAATATTTTTCCGGCAAGGCGCGACTCGAACGCGCGCTGATCGAATCCGGCATTTCCTACGCGATTCTGCGCCCGACCGTGTTGTTCGGCAAAGAAGATATTTTGATCAACAATATCGCGTGGGCAATGCGAAACTTGCCGGTCTTTGGCACATTCGGCGATGGCAGGTATCGCTTGCAACCGATCTACGTTGACGATTTCGCGCAATTGATGATCGAGCAAGGCGCGCGGCGCGACAACGTAATCATCAACGCGATCGGTCCCGAAACGTTCACGTATCGCCAACTCGCGCAAACGATTGGCGCGATTATCGGCGCGCGCAAACCGGTGATCGGCGTGCCGCCGGAAATTGGTTACTGGGTCGGCTGGGTCATCGGGAAAATTGTCGGTTATGTGATGATCACTCGACCCGAGATCCAAGGGTTGATGTCCGATTTGCTTTACGTGGATACGCCGCCAACCGGCGCGACGCGTCTCACCGATTGGGCGCGCGCGAATGCCGCGACGCTCGGCGTGCAGTACGCGAGCGAACTCGCGCGACGAAAAAAGTGAACGTGGGACAGTAATTCAGTCATCGCTAAATTTCACCAATGCCAGAAAAAATCTATTGCTACGTTGACGAAACTGGTCAAGACACTCAAGGCGATTTGTTCATCGTCTCTGTTGTGATCACTGGACGCGAACGCGATTCACTCATCGAACGATGCGCGGAAATCGAACAAAGAACGCGCAAGGGACGCATCAAGTGGATCAAAACAGATTATACCAGACGCGTGGAATACATTCGCCAAATTTTGGCGGAACCGGCTTTTCGGGGCAAGTTGAATTTCGCTTCTTATCGGAACACCAGGGATTATTTGCCGCGCACGGTGCTGACAATCGCGCGCGCGATCACCGCGCTTGCGCTGGACGATTATAAAGCGTCTGTGTTGATTGACGGTTTGCCACGCGCCCAAGAGAAATGGGTCGGGATCGAATTGCGGCATTTGCGGATCAAGATCAAAAAAGTGCGTGGTGTCTTGAAAGAGGAGAACGACGCGCTGGTTCGACTCGCGGACGCGTTATGCGGATTTGTTCGCGCGGCGTTGGAAGGACAAGCGGAGATGCGGAAACTCTTTGAGCGCGCGAAGAAAAGTGGAACGCTGAAAGAGTTGTAGAAAAAGAAAAACCCCCATGGTTAGGGGGAACAGTCTATCTCCGAAGAGCACCCACCAATACTGGCAGTATTCGACTGAATTTGATTCTATTATATTCTCAAAAGGAATTCTGTCAATGACCATAGAAAAATCAAAATTCTTCACCCAACTCCGCGTGCGTTTTGCCGAAACCGATTTGCAAGGGCATGTCTTTTTCGGTAACTATCTCATTTATTTCGACGAAGCGTTGACGCAGTATCAGCACGCGATTGGCGTTACGTTTCAAGATTTGCTCAACGCCGGCGTGGATATGTTTTACATCCGCTCCGAGTGCGAGTACAAATCGCGCGCGTTTTTTGAGGACGTGTTGAACGTCCACGCGCGCGTCGGCAGTATCGGCAATTCAAGCATCACGTTCGAGTTCGCCGCGATCAAAGCGCACAACGACGAACTCGTCGCGACCGGCAAAATCGTCGCAGTGATCATTGACCCGCAAACGAAAAAACCAACGCGCGTGCCGGAGGCGTTTCGAGACGCGATTGCAAAGTACGAAAATCAAAATTCGTAATTCGTAATTCGTAATTCATAATTCGCAAACCAAAAAATGGAGAAGGAAATGAAAACGTACAAAATCGGCGTCATCGGCGGCGATGGCATCGGACCCGAAGTGATTCGCGAAGGGTTGAAGGTGTTGAACACGCTGTCCGCACTCGACAATTTCAAGTACGAGTTGGTGGATTATCCCTGGGGCAGTGAACGCTATCTCGCGACCGGCGAAGCGGTGCCGCCCAACATTCTCGACGAGTATCGCCAACTCGACGCGGTTCTGCTCGGCGCGATCGGCGACCCGCGTTGTCCGACCGGACTTGTCGAGCACGCGGTCATTATGACGATGCGCGTCGGTCTCGATCTCTACGTGAACCTGCGCCCGATCACGTTGTACGCGGAACATTTGTGTCCGCTCAAAAACAAAAAGCCGGAAGATGTTGACCTGGTCGTGTGCCGCGAGAACACCGAAGACGCGTACACCGGTCCCTGGGGCTTGACGAAAAAAGGCACGCCCGACGAAATCGCGACCTCGTTGATGATCTACACGCGCAAAGGCACGGAACGGATCATCCGCTACGCGTTCGAATTGTGCCGCGCGCGCAACAAGCGCAAAAAATTGACGATGGTGGACAAGGCGAACGCGGTGCGCGCGCACGATCTCTGGACGCGCACGTTTGAAGAAGTCGGGCGCGAATATCCCGACATTGAAAAAGATCACGCGTACGTGGACGCGTCGTGTATGTGGCTCGTGAAAAATCCCGAATGGTTCGACGTCGTCGTAACGACAAATTTGTTCGGCGATATCATCACCGATCTCGGCGCGATGATCCAGGGCGGGATGGGCATCGCCGCGAGCGGCAACATTCATCCGGGCAAGGTCTCGATGTTCGAACCGATTCACGGTTCTGCGCCCAAGTACGCCGGCAAAAATGTCGCGAACCCGCTCGCGACCGTCAACGCGGTTGGCATGATGTTGGATTATCTCGGCGAGAAAAAATCCGCGGCGCGCGTTGACAAGGCGATCCGCGACCTGGTTTCGTCCAAGCGGATTCCTTCCATCGAAGCCAAGCGCGGCGATGTCGGGCTTAGCACAACGGAGATCGGCGACCTGGTCGCGAAAGAAATTTCGTAAATGACAAATGCACAATGAGCAAACGACAAATTGTCTGTCATTTGTCATTTGTACATTTGTCATTCTTTGCGTCCGCGCGCGTCGGAGGTAACTATGCCCGCGTTCGATCTCAGTTCGCTCAACTGCCTGTACTTTTTTCTGCTGATGGTCGGCGTGTTTTATGCGCTCTTTGTGCTGGTCGCCGGCGGATTGCACTCGATCCATTTGCCGGGATTCGATCTCGATCTCAGCGGCTTGCATTTGCCGGGCGATGCACATGTTGACATCTCGCACGCGGTTGGCGGACACGAGGTCAGCATCCTCTCGCTCAGTCCGATTTCGATTGCCGCGTTCATCACGTCGTTCGGCGGCATCGGCTTGATCGCGACCCAGGGTTTTCGCGCGGACGGCGGCGCGAGTTTGATCGGCGCGGTGATCGGCTCGATCGCAATCGCGATTGTGTCGCATGTGTTTTTCTTCTACATTTTCATCGCGCCGCAAGCATCGTCGGCGGTGCAAGCGCGCACGCTCATCGGCGCGACGGCGGAAGTTACGGTCGCGATGATCGGCGCGAGCGTTGGCGAGATCGCGTACATCGCGATGGGCGAACGGCACACCAACACTGCGCGTTCGGCGGATGGCACTGACATCGCGCGCGGCGCAGAAGTTACGATTGAGCGCATCGCCGGCACGGTGATGATCGTCAAAGCCAAGTAAAACAAATTTCCAATTTGTTCCCCAGGAGGATTCGATGGAACTGCTTCTCGCGGGTGCGGCGGCATTCGCCGTCATTTTCGTCTTGTTCGCGGTTCTGCTTTTCGTCGCGGGACGTTATCAAAAAGTCGGGCCGAATGAAGCGTTGATCATTTCCGGGCGCGGCACGACGCGCGTCAACCCGGTCAGCGGCGAACGCGAACGCATCGGCTATCGCATCGTCAAAGGCGGCGGCACGGTCGTGTGGCCCGTCGTCGAACGCGCGGAACGGTTGTCGCTCGAAGTGATGACGATTGATGTGATCACGCCGCGCGTGTACACGTCGCAAGGCGTCCCGGTCACGGTGGACGGCATCGCACAGGTCAAGGTCAAGAGCGATGAAATTTCGATCGCGACTGCCGCCGAACAATTTCTCTCGAAATCCATTGACGAGATTCGCCAGGTCGCACTGCAAACGCTCGAAGGTCACTTGCGCGGCATCGTCGGCGTGTTGAGCGTCGAAGAAATTTACAAGGATCGCGATCGGTTCGCGCAACGCGTGCAAGAGGTGAGCGCGACCGATATGGCGAATATGGGCTTGGGGATCATCTCGTTCACGATCAAGGACATTAAAGATGATCAGGGCTATCTCGATTCGCTTGGCGTCGGGCGCACGGCGGAAGTGAAACGCGACGCGACGATTGGGCAGGCGCTGGCGACGCGCGACGCGAAAATCAAATCGGCGGGCGCGGATCAGGAAGGCGAGCAGGCGCGCTTGATCGCGCAGACCAAGATCGCGGAAGCTGATAAAAATTACCAGGTTCAAAAAGCCGCGTACGACGCGGAAGTGAATCGGCAAAAAGCCGCGGCGGAACTCGCGTACGAACTGCAACAAAATCGGACGAACCAGGAAGTCAAGCAGGAAGAGGTGCAGATCGAAGTCGTCGCGAAACGCAAACAGATCGAAGTGCAAGAGCAAGAGGTCATGCGCCGCGAAAAGGAACTCGAAGCGACGATTCGCAAACCGGCGTCCGCCGAACAGTATCGCATTCAAACAATTGCGGACGCGAACAAATACCAAGCGGTTACGACGGCGACCGGCGCGAGCGAGGCGACGCGCTTGACCGGGCAAGCCGAAGCGGACGCGAACAAGGCGCGCGGGCTCGCGCAAGCGGACGTGATTCGCGCGCAAGGTCTCGCGGAAGCCGAAGCGAATAAAGCGCGCGGTCTCGCGGAGGCAGATGTGATTCAGGCGCAAGGTTTCGCGGAAGCCGAGGCGATGACGAAAAAAGCCGCGGCGTGGCTCGAATACAATCAAGCCGCGATCATTCAGCAGTTGATCGAAGCAATGCCCAAGATCGCCGCGGCGATTGCCGAGCCGCTCGCCAAGACGGAACGGATCGTCGTGATCAGTTCCGGCGGCGACGGCGCGGGCGCGTCGAAAATTTCGCAAGATGTCGCGAACATTGTCGCGCAAGTTCCCGCGACCGTCGAAGCATTGACCGGCGTTGATCTGATCAAGACGATTCAAAATTTGCCGGCGGTGAAAACTTCGGAGAAGAATCAAGAATGACAAATGAACAAATGATCAAATGACAAAGATGCTTGCGATGGTGTGGCATTTGGTATTTGTCATTTGCTCATTTGTCATTGGGCATTGGAGTTTTGATGCAACCAGCAACCCCGCGCGTCCATTACGCATTCATCATCCTCGCGCTGATCGTTCTCGGCGTGATGAGCGCGCTCGGCTTGGGACGCTTTGGGTACAGCATCGTTTTGCCGACGATGCAAGACAGTTTGAAATTGACGAACACACAAGCCGGCGAATTGCAAACCTGGAATCTCGTCGGCTATTCGTTCGCGGTCGCGGTTGCCGGATTTTTGGCGGCGCGCTATAGCACGCGCGTCGTCATTTCATTTTCCGCATTCATCGTCGCGCTCTCGATTCTCGCGACCGGCTTTGCGCCCGGGTTCGATCTCCTGCGCTGGATGCGCGCGCTCACCGGCTTGGGCGCGGGCGGTGTGAATGTTCCCGCGATGGGACTAGTGCCGGCATGGTTCAGCGCGAAGCGGCGCGGACTCGCGTCCGGCATCGCGGTTTCCGGATCGAGTTTTGGATTGATGGTGTCGGGTCCGCTCGCGCCGTATCTCATCGCGCAGAACGGGCCCGATCAAGGTTGGCGCGCG
The DNA here is from genome assembly GCA_016223105.1 of Chloroflexota bacterium. GTDB lineage: Bacteria > Chloroflexota > Anaerolineae > UBA4142 > UBA4142 > JACRPR01. The sequence continues at coordinate 8,750 of JACRPR010000216.1, forward strand.
AGTTGGTTCGCGTTCGGCGCGCTCGCGCTCGTGATCGCGATCCTCGCGACGCTTTTTTTGCGCGATCGTCCGGCGGACATCGGCGCGCATCCGTTCGGCGAAGACGCGCCGACGATGAACGCGAAACCGCAAGCCGCGTCCGCGCTCGATTGGGGGCGCGTGTACAAATCGCCTGCGCTGTGGCATCTCTCGCTGATTTATTTTTGCTTCGGCTTGGCGTACACGATTTATTACACTTTCTTCGTGCGCTATCTTGTTAAGGAAGGAAATTTTACGCAACTCGACGCGGGCGCGTTGTGGTTTCAAGTCGGCGTTGGCACGGTCGTGAGCGGATTCATCTGGGGCACGGTGTCGGATCGGTTTGGACGCCGCGCCGCGCTCGTCTCCGTGTTCACCCTGCACACGATTTCGTTTCTGATGTTCGGATTGATCCAAACCATTCCTGGTTTTTACATCTCCGCATTTTTATTTTCGATTACCGCGTGGAGCATCCCCGCGATTATGACCGCGGTGTGCGGCGATCGCTTCGGCGCGCAACTCGCGCCCGCGGCGTTCGGTTTCATCACCGTCCTCTTCGGTGTCGGGCAAGCGATCGGTCCCGTGCTTGCCGGCGCGATTGCGGACGCGACCGGTTCGTTCGCGCTCGCGTTCGTGATCGCCGGCGTGTTCGCGTTGATCGGCGCGGGCGGATCGCTGTTGATCCGCGCGCCGAAAGCATAAGGAGGTTGCAATGTCTCAACCGCGTAACCTGGGAATCGCGATGGCGATCCTGGGATTCCTGTTGACGTGTTGTTTGTGTCCGCTTGCCGCGAATGCGGTGATCGCAGTCGCGACGAGCGGCGGCAGACCGGCGGATGTGGTGAGTTTGTACGGGCGTTTCTTTGGCGAACGCGTCGGCAATCTTCCGCTTTCGAGTTATGTGAGCACGTTTCAAATCTCGGTGAGTTGTTTGATCGGGGTCGTGATGCTCGTAATCGGCATCATCGCGATTATGCAAGCGCGCAAGGCGAATTGATCATTGATTCGCCGGTCTTGAGACCGGCGATTTTGTTGTGATGAACACTCCCAAATTCGAACTCTCTGCGCGCACGCGCAAATTCCAAACCTTGCTCGCCGCGCACGATCTCGACGGCGCGCTGATCGTGCAGAACGCCGATTTGTTTTATTTCGCCGGCACGATTCAACAATCGCAACTCTACATTCCGCGCGAAGGCGAATCGCTGTTGATGACGCGCCGGAGTTTCGCACGCGCCCGCGCGGAATCCGCGCTCGACCGCATCGTGCCGCTCGCGTCGCCGCGCGATGTGCCGCGTATTTTGCAGGAACACGGTTACGCACTGCCCAAAAAACTGGGACTCGAACTCGACGTCCTGCCGTCGAATTTGTATCTCGGCTATCGCGAAATTTTTTCGGACGCGACATTGAGCGATGTCTCCTCCGCGATTCGCCGCGTGCGCGCGATCAAATCCGCGCACGAACTCGCGGTGATGCGCCGGTGCGCGCGCATCGGCGCAATCACGATGCGCGCGATGCGCGATCTGCTGGTCGAAGGTATCACCGAGATCGCGCTCGCAGGAAAACTCGAAGCGGTCGCGCGCGCCGCCGGGCATCAGGGCTTTGCGAAATTTCGTTTGTGGAACAATGAAATGTTCTACGGGCATTTGATGGCGGGCAAGAGCGCGGCGCAAACGAGTTATCTGCAATCGCCGACCGGCGGACCTGGGCTATCGCCTGCGTTTCCGCAAGGACCCGGCACGCGCAAAATCCGGCGCGGCGAGCCGGTCTTGTTCGATTATGTGTTCGTGTCCGGCGGTTACATCGTTGACCAGACGCGCATTTTCGCGTTGGGCGATCTGCCGGACAAATTGCGCCGCGCGCACGATGCGATGCTCGACATTCAGAACGCGATTGCGGACGCGGCGAAACCTGGGATCACCGGCGGCGAGATTTACCAACTCGCACTTGATCGCGCACACAAACACAAGCTCGCGGAAAATTTTCTCGGCATCGGCGCGGAGCGGGTCGCGTTCGTCGGGCATGGTGTCGGACTCGAACTCGACGAGTATCCGTTTCTCGCGAAAGGACAAGCGATGCCGCTCGAAGCCGGGATGACGATCGCGGTCGAACCCAAAGTGTCGTTCGCGCAGGTCGGCACGGTCGGGATCGAAAATACATTTGTCGTTACCGCACGCGGCGCGCAAAGGATTACGCGCGGCGCGGACACGATTGTGATCGTGAAGCCGAAACGAAAATGATGTATAATCCACGGCGAGGAGGCATGTTATGATTCACGCGCAAACTCTAGTGGATGCCCATTTGTATCCGAACCAGGAAGCGGTGATGGCGGATGCGCTTCGCGCACTCTTGCACGACAAACCGCAATTGCGGATCGAACTCGCGATTCATCGTTATCAAACTGAAGATTTGTCGTTGGCGCAAGCGGCGCACATTGCGGGCGTCAGTTTTGATCGAATGAAAGCGTTGTTGCTCGCGCGCAATATCCAACTGCGTCTCGGTCCCGCCGACGCCGACGAAGCGCGCAAAGAAATCGCGGAGATGGAACGCATCATCGCGCGGCGAGAATTACCGTGAACGTTATCGCGAACACAACCATCATTTCAAATTTTGCAGAAACCGGGCGATTGGATTTGTTGCGCGATTTGCTGGGCGCGCTTTATCTCTCGACCGATGTGTACGCCGAAATTCAGGACGGCTTGGCGGAAGGATATGATTTTTACACCGATGTCGAGTCCGAAATTCAAGCCGAGTCGGAAGCGAGTTGGCTTCACCTAACCGCGCCGCAAGGCGCTGCCGAATTGCAATTGTTCGCGCGCTTGAGCGCGCGTTTGCATCGCGGCGAAGCATCGTGTTTGGCGATTGCCGCGCAACGCGGCTGGGCTTTTCTGAGCGACGACGCGCGCGCGCGCCGCATCGCGCGCGATCTCAACGTAACGACTTCGGGAACCTTGGGCGCGCTGGTTCAAGCAGTTCAACGAAATTTGATCACGTTGGAAGATGCGAACGCCTTGCTCGCACAAATGATCCGCGCGGGTTATCACGCGCCCTCCGATAATTTGGATGGCTTGATCTCAAAATAATTTTTCCTCAATGATTACGCTTCCCCCGAAAAAATCTTCCGCCGCAAACGTGCTCGCGCAAATGCGCGCCGCGCGCGATCACGACGCGCGCTGGCGCGACGGTAAAGTTTTTTCGCTCGTCTATTTTGCGGACGACGAAATTTTGCAATTGACGCGCGACGCGTACGAATTGTTCTTTTCCGAAAACGGCTTGAACCCGATGGCGTTTCCATCGCTGAAAAAATTTGAAGCCGAGGTGATCGCGATGACTGCGAGCTTGCTCGGCGGCGATGCGGAAACGGTGGGCAATCTCACGACCGGCGGCACCGAAAGTATTTTGCTGGCGGTCAAGACCGCGCGCGAGTGGGGGCGCGCAAAAAAGATCGCCGCGCCCGAAATGATTTTGCCGGCAAGCGCGCATCCGGCGTTCGACAAAGCCGCGCACTATTTCGACGTCCAAGCGATCCGCGTCCCGGTCGCGCGCGATTTGCGCGCGGATGTTGGCGCGATGAAAAACGCGATCACGCGCAACGCGATTTTGATCGTCGGTTCCGCGCCCGCGTACCCGCACGGCGTCGTCGATCCAATCGCGGAGATCGCGCACATCGCGCGCGAACGCGAAATTTTGTGCCACGTTGACGCGTGCGTCGGCGGATTTGTTTTGCCGTTCGTTCGCCAACTCGGTTACGCGATCCCAGATTTTGATTTTCGCATCCCTGGTGTTACGTCGCTCTCGGTTGATCTGCACAAGTACGCGTATGCCGCGAAAGGCGCGTCGGTGATTCTCTACAAAAATCGCGCGTTGCGCCGGCATCAATTTTTTGCGACGACCGATTGGTCGGGCGGCATTTACATTTCGCCGACAATGACCGGCACGCGCGCGGGCGGCGCAATCGCGGCGGCGTACGCGGTGTTGAATTTTCTCGGCGAAGAGGGTTATCTCGCGCTCACCGATCAACTGATGCGAACGACGACGAAAATCAAAAACGGCATCAACGCGCTGGATGGCGTGCGCGTGCTCGGCAATCCGGCGATGAGTATTCTCGCGATTGGATCGAACTCGCTCAACGTGTACGAAATCGCGGACGAATTGCAAGCGCGCGGCTGGCACATTGATCGCCAACAATTTCCGCCGAGTTTGCATCTCACGATCACACCGGCGCACGCCGCGAGCGCAGATCAATTTCTCGCGGATTTGCGCGACGCGGTCGCGCAAGCCAAACGCTTCACCGTCGCAAAAACGCTGAACGCGATCCAGGTTCGGCTCGCGCAAATCGCGAGCAAAATTTTGCCGGCGCAATGGATGAGCGAGTTGACCGCGCGCGTTGGCGCAATTTCCGGCGCGGGCGCGCCCACACGTTCCGCCGCGATGTACGGAATGATCGCGACGCTTCCGAATCGCGGCGATGTGAACGAGTTGGTGTTGGATGTGTTGGATGGATTGACGCGCGCTTCAGAGTGAGGGAGAGCGCGGGAGACCGGGAGAGAAGGAGACAATCACCCCCTCACCCCCTCACCCCCTCGCACGATCATAATAATTTTGCGATGAATGATTTGATCCCGACCACTCTCGCGCTGATTGCCATTGTCGCGTTCGCCGCGTTCGAGCAAACGATTACCGGGTTTGGCTTTTCGTTGATCGTGATGCCACTCGCGAGTTTTGTGTTGGGCTTGCGCGTCGCCGCGCCGCTCATCGCGTTGGCGTCGCTCACGTTGTACACGATCAACCTGGTGCGCTATCGCGACGCGGTCAATTTCGCCGAAGTGAAACCGCTCGCGCTTGCCGCGATCTTTGGCGTACCGGTCGGTGTGTGGTTGCTCGCGAACGCAAACGAGTCGCTCATCAAAACAATCCTGGGTTTGATTTTGATCGCGTACGCGCTTTACAATCTCGCGCGACCGCTTCAAGCGCGCCTGCAATCGCGCGGGTGGGGCTTGCTCGCGGGATTTGTGTCCGGCTGTTTGGGCGGCGCATACAACACGCCCGGTCCCGCGCTCGTCGTGTACGGCACACTGCGGCAGTGGCGCAAAGACGAGTTCCGCGCGATTTTGCAATTGCTCTTTTTCATCAGTGCGACGCTCACGGTTGCATCGCATTGGCTCGCGCAAAACATCACGCCGAATGTGCTGATGCTGTATCTCGTCGCCGCGCCCGCGCTCGCGCTTGGCAGTGTGATCGCGGCGCGCGTAGATGCGCGCATCAACAAAGACGCGTTCCGAAAAATTGTGATTGGGATGATCCTGGTTTTGGGCTTGTCGCTGGTGATTCGATGAAAACGATGGTGCTCGATGCGTCCGTGCCGCGCATCGTGTTGACAAAAATCCTGGGACGATTTTCGCGCGGCGCGTACTTTGCGCCGACCGCGCCGGTGCGACTCGCGACGATTCCCGATCCGCGCTTGCCCGCGCGCGATTGGGTGCGCGTGAAAAACCGCGCGTGCGGAATTTGCGGCTCTGATCTGCATCAAATTTTTCTCGACGTGTCGCTTGACGTTGCGCCGACCGCGTTACCGTCGCATCAGCGGATTTTTCTCGGACACGAAATGGTCGGCGATGTGATCGAGATCGGCGGCGCGGTGCGCGATTTCAAAATCGGCGATCGCGTCGTGCGTTGGGGACGCGCGGACGATTGCCGCGCGCGCGGTCGCGCGGAACTGTGTCCCGCGTGTGCGCGCGGTCATCGCGTCTTGTGCGGGTACGCGTCCGAGCCGCGTGAGCATCATCCCATCGGCGGCGGCTTTGGCGATTCGTTCATCACGCCGGCGAGTACGTTGTTGCGCGTGCCGAACGATCTCACCGACGAGCAAGCGACGCTCGTCGAACCGGCGGCAGTCGCGATTCACGCGGCATCGCGCGGAGTAGACCCTAACGGCGTGATCGGCTATTTGTTGATTCAAGCAATTCGCGCGATTCAACCCGCGTGTGAAATCACCGCGCTCGCGCAATTCGATTGGCAAGCCGAACTCGCGAAACAGTACGGCGCGCACAACACGATCCTCGCGCGCGAAGATGGCTTTACCCAGGTCGCGCGATTGACCGGCGCACGCGAGTACGCGCGTGGCGACAATCGCATGTTGATGGGCGGATTCGATGTCGTGTTCGATGTCGTCGGGATCGCGTCCACGCTAAACAACGCGTTACGTTGGACGCGCGCGGGCGGCACGGTTGTCCTGGTTGGCGTGAATCTGCATCGCATGAAACTTGACCTGACGCCGGTGTGGTATCAAGAAGTGAATCTCATCGGCGCGGTCGGACACGATGTCGTGACCTGGGATGGCGAAGCGCTTTCGACATTTGAACTCGCGATGAAATGGATGCAAACCGGCAAACTGAATTGCGACGGCTTAATCACGCATCGTTTTGCGCTTGAGGATTATCGCAACGCGTTTGCGGTCGCGACAGATAAACGCGTGCATCGGTCGGTGAAAGTCGTATTCGATTTGTCTACGATTTGAATTCTGAAATCTGCAATCTGAAATCACAGGGGGAGACGATGATGACTCGCACACCATCCACGCGCCGCGAACGCA
>JACRPR010000093.1 GCA_016223105.1 Chloroflexota bacterium
CGGACTCGTCGTCGGCGCGACGTTCCCGGAACAATTGCACGATACGCGCCTGGCGAACGCGCGCGCGATCTTTCTCATTCCTGGGATTGGCGCGCAGGGCGGCAATCTGCGCGATGCGGTAACGTTTGGCGTCAACGCCGACGGCATCGGTCCGCTCATTAACGCGTCGCGCGCGATTCTGTACGCCGCGCGCGATCAAAATTTCGCGGACGCGGCGCGCGGCGCCGCGCGACAACTGCGCGACGAAATCAACGCCGCGCGAAAAATTTCTTGATCTGCGAATCTAGTTTGGAATCGAGCGTTTACGCGGTTGTCGCTCGGACACTCAACCCGCTGAAGCGTCGAATCCAAAAAAGGAAAAAATCGAATGAACGAAAAATTGATTACAGAATTGTATGAAATCGGCGCGATTCAATTCGGCAAGTTCAAACTCAAATCGGGAATTCTCTCGCCGATCTATCTCGATCTCCGCATCCTGGTTTCGCACCCGCGCGTTCTGCGCGATGCCGCGCGCGCGCTCGCGGAAAAACTCGGCGCGCTCACGTTTGATCGCATCGCCGCGATTCCCTACGCGGCTCTGCCGATTGGCGCGGCACTCGCGCTCGAAATGGATCGCCCGTTGATCTATCCGCGCCAAATGAAAAAAGATTACGGCACCGAACGCGTGATCGAAGGCACATTCAACGCGGGCGAAACCGCCGTCGTCATAGACGATGTGATCACGACCGGCGCGAGCAAATTCGAAGCGATCGCGCCGCTCGAAAACGCGCGCCTGCGCGTGCGCGATGTCGTCGTCCTGGTCGATCGCGAACAAGGCGGCGCGGCTGAAGTCGCGGCGCGCGGGTACACCCTGCACGCGGTTTTCACGATCCGCGAAATAATGCGCGTGTTGAAAACCAGCGGCGCGATTTCTGAAGCGCAGTATCGCGAAGTGATGGACTTTATCGAGTCGGAAAAATGAGCGAACCGGATCTATCGGTCGAACTGTGCGGCATCCCCTTGCGAAATCCAACCGTGCTCGCGTCTGGCATCCTGGGTCTGTCGGAAGATTTGTTGATTCGCGTCGGCGAGTCCGGCGCGGGCGCGGTCGTAACCAAATCGTGCGGACTAAAACCGCGTGCGGGGTATCCCAACCCGGTGATCGCGGATTGGGGCGCGGGATTGATCAACGCGGTCGGACTCTCGAATCCCGGCGTCGAGGCGACCGCGCAAGAAATTCAAACCGCCAAACACGCGCTCAAACGCAAAAACATCGCGGTCATCGCGAGCATTTTCGCGGAATCGGTTTGGGATTTTGGAACGGTCGCGGAAAAAATTTCGAGCGCGCAACCGGATTTGATCGAGGTCAACATTTCCTGCCCCAATGTCGAGCACGAGTTCGGACAATTTTTTTGCGCGACGCCGTACGTCGCCGCGCAAGTTACGCGCCGCGTCAAACAATCCACCAAAATTCCGATCATCGTCAAGCTATCGCCGAACGAAGCGAACATTGCAGAGATCGCGAAAGCGGTCGTGCAAGCCGGCGCGGACGCGATCAGCGCGATCAACACGCTCGGTCCAGGAATGGTTCTCGACATCGAATCGCGCGCGCCGATCATTTCGAATCGCATCGGCGGCATTAGCGGCGCGGCGATTCATCCGATCGCGGTGCGTTGTGTGTACGACATCGCGCGCGCGACGCCGCGCGTGCCGTTGATCGGAATCGGCGGCAACGCGACGGCGCGCGACGCGATTGAAATGATCATCGCGGGCGCGCACGCGGTCGGCGTAGGCAGTGCGATTTTATCGCGCGGACTAGATGTGTTCGACGAAATCACACGCGGGATCGCGGAATATATGACGCGGCACAATTACGCGCGGCTCGCAGATTTTCGCGCGCGCGTCCTGGAAACCGCGCCGGTAAGTGGAGTAAGACCCTAAAGGTTTTCGAAAACCTTTAGGGTCTTGGAAATTTCAATGTTACCTCGAGTTGTAAAAATCACAAACATCATCGCGGAAAATCCGTACACGAAAACATTCGTCCTGGATGACGCGATTCCGAACGCGATGCCGGGACAATTCATCATGCTATGGCTTCCTGGTCTCGACGAAAAACCATTCGCGATTGTCGCGCGCGCTCCGCTCACGATCACGGTCGCCGCCGTCGGACCATTTTCGCGCGCATTGCACGAACGCGCGATGGGCGACCTGGTCGGCTGGCGTGGCGCGTTCGGGCGTGGTTTCGATTTGAACGACGCAGGTGAAAATTTATTGATCGGCGGCGGGTACGGCGTTGCCGCGCTCTACTTTGCCGCAAGCGAATTGCGCGAACGCCACGCGCCGGTTACGGTCGCGATGGGTGGACGCGCGAGCCAGGATTTGCTTTTTGAAAATCGCGTGAACGCGCTTGGCGTGAACGTGTTGATCGCGACCGAAGATGGATCGCGCGGCGCGCGCGGTTTCGTTACCGCCGCGCTGGGCGACGCGCTCACACGCGCGACGCGCATCCTCGCGTGCGGTCCCGAAGCGATGCTCGTCGCGGTGATGAAACTCGCGCTCGCAAAAAATATCCCGGCGCAATTGTCGGTCGAACGCTATATGAAATGCGGATTTGGAATTTGCGGGCAATGCACGTTGAGCGGCAAACTCGTGTGCCAGGATGGTCCCGTGTTCACCGCGACCGAGTTGAGCAAATTGCCGGAGTTTGGACGCGTGCATCGCGACGCGAGCGGCGCGGCGCATTTCTTTCAGGGAAGCGGCGCGCGGCGAATTTGAGATTGGAGATTAGGGATTGGAGCGACTGCTCATACAGAACGGCACCATCGTAACCCCAGATGAAATTATGCGCGGCGATATTTTGATTGTCGGCGAAACGATTGCGCGCGTTGCGCCGGAAATTCGCGCTGACGACGCGCGCGTGATTGATGCGACCGGCTTGCACATTTTTCCCGGCGCGATTGACGCACATGTGCATCTGCGCGATCCCGGCGCGACGCACAAGGAAGATTTTACGACCGGCACGCGCGCCGCGCTCGCGGGCGGCGTAACGACAATTCTCGATATGCCGAACAATTCGACGCCGACCACGACGCGCGCCGCGCTCGCCGAAAAACGCGCGATTGCGCGCGCGCGCGCCGTGTGTGATTTCGGTTTGGTCATCGGGGCGACGGCTGAAAACGCAGAGGAAATAAATGGGACGCGGACCGCTCCGCGCGCGGACGAACGCGGAAAAAATAATTTAATCCGCGTTCCTCCGCGCTCGTCCGCGTCCAATGATGAGTTGGGCGCGGTCGCGATTAAATTGTATCTCGGCGCGACGACCGGCGATTTGCTCGTTACCGAATTCGATCCGGTCTATCGTCATTTCAGCGCACGGAACGATTTGCCGATTGTCGTACACGCGGAGGATAACGACGCACTGAACTTTTTCGCGGGCGCGTCGCGCCACCCACAAAAACGTCCGGCGATTGCGGCAGTGCTCGCGGTCGCGCGCGTACTCGCGATTGCCGAGACGACTGGGCGCGCGGTTCACATCGCGCATCTCAGCACCGCGCGCGAAATCGAATTGGTGAAAGATGCAAAAGCGCGCGGCGTGCGCGTAACGTGCGAAGTCGCGCCGCATCATTTATTTCTCAGCACGGACGACGAAGAACGGCTCGGCGCGTTCGGCATCGTCAATCCGCCGCTCCGTGCGCCGGACGATGTGCGCGCGCTGTGGCAAAATCTCGCGCACATTGACCTGGTCGCGACCGATCACGCGCCGCACACGCGCGCGGAAAAAGAATCGGCGAAACCACCGTCGGGAATGCCGGGACTCGAAACAATGTTACCGCTGTTGCTGAACGCGGCGAACGAAAAACGATTGTCGCTTTCCGACATTGCGCGAATGACCGCGCGCAATCCGGTGCGCGTCTTTCATCTCGCGCACAAAGCAGAAATCGCAGAAGGGTTCGACGCGGATTTGACGCTCGTGAATCTTGATGCGGAATTTGTGATCCAGAAACCGTTTGAAACAAAATGCAACTGGTCGCCGTTTGAGGGCACGCGCGGGCGCGGCAAAATCGCGCGGGTGATTTTACGCGGACGCGAAGTGATCGCGGACGGAAAATTTTTTGCCGAACCGGGAAATGGCAGAGAAGTACAGCGCACGTAAAGTGAAACACGCTCGGCTAAACTCCGAGTGCGTTTATTTTATGCGTCAGCCGCGCGCAACATTCTTTTGGCGAAAACTCAAAGGCAAAGTATAATTCAAGCAAAGCAAATTCGGTTGGTTCTCGGCGTGGAGCAACACGCGTGAAAATACTTTCTGAAGCCCAAACTCGCGAAAACAAAATTGATCCGGCGTTGAGCAAAGCCGGCTGGAACTTGGCGAACCGTTCCCAGGTTCGCTTTGAGATTCCCGTGGACGGCGAGAACGCCGAACCCTGGAACGGCGTGACCGATTATTCGCTCTATCGTCCGAACGGTGAAATCATCGCGGTGGTCGAGGCGAAACGGATGACGCACGACGCGCGGCTCGCGCAACAACAAGCCGAGCATTACGTCACCGAAATTGCCACGCATCAAACCTTCGCGCCGTTTACCTTCCTCGCCAATGGCATTGACATCTATTTCCTCGATGTCGGCAACGCGCCGAAACGATTGGTGAGCGGATTTTTTTCGCCGGATGATCTCGAACGCCTGCTCTTTATTCGCCAAAACAAAATACCGCTCGCTCAAGCGTCCATCAATAATTCGATCACCGATCGCGCGTATCAGCACGAAGCGATTCGCCGCATTTCGGAAGCGTTTGACGCGGGCAAGCGACGCGCGTTGCTCGTGATGGCAACCGGCACCGGCAAAACGCGCACGGTCGTCTCGCTCGCCGATTTATTTCTCCGTACGAACCAAGCGCAAAAAGTTTTATTCGTTGCTGACCGCGACGCGCTCGTTGATCAAGCGTTGAACGATGGCTTTCGCGCGTTTTTGCCGGACGAACCGCGCGACCGTTTGCGCTCGTTCAATGTGGACATGACGAAACGTCTCTACGCCGTTACGTTGCAAACACTGAGCAATATCTTTGAAAAATTCAGCCCCGCGTTTTTTGACCTTTTAATTTTCGACGAAGTGCATCGCTCGATCTTTAACAAGTACGACGAAGTGTTCCAGTATTTCGATGGACGGATGATTGGACTCACCGCGACGCCGGCGCAATACATTGACCGCAACACGTTCCGCGTGTTCGATTGTAACGACGGCAAGCCGACGTTTCTTTATGCGTACGAAGATGCCATCCGCGAAAAATATCTTGTGCCGTTTGAGCCGTACGGTGCGCGGACCAAGTTCCAACGTCAAGGTATCAAAGGCGTTGACTTGACTGAAGAAGAACGGAATCAACTTATCGAACAAGGCATTGACCCTGACGACATCAACTTTGATGGCACACAACTCGAACAGGATGTTAGCAACCGTGATACGCTCCGCAAGCAGTGGGAAGAAATTTGGGATGTGTGTTTGAAAGATGAGTCGGGGCAATTGCCGGGCAAGACGATCATCTTTGCAATGACGCAAGACCACGCGTTGCGCGTGCAAGATGTGTTCGACGAAATGTTTCCGAATCATCCCAACCTGTGCCGCGTCATCACGTACAAATCCGATTATCGCGGGCAGTTGATCGAGTATTTCAAAAAGCAAGACCAACCGCGAATTGCGATTTCGGTGGATATGCTCGACACGGGAATTGATGTGCCCGAAGCGGTCAACCTGGTATTTATGAAGCCGGTGCAATCGCTGATCAAACTCCAGCAAATGCTTGGACGCGGCACGCGCAGTCACGCCGCGTGCAAAATGTTTCACCTCCTGCCGAACGGACACAAAGACTATTTTCTGATTATTGATTTCTGGGAGAATGAATTTAACAAGCAGGCGGACGAATCGGCGGCGCAATCTACACCAGTACTCGTGACGATTTTCAACACGCGGCTCAAGCAACTCGAACTTGATCTCGACGCGCAAGACACGCCCGATTTTCAGCGCACGATTGCCGCGTTGCGTTCCCAGGTCGCGCAGATTCCGACCGACTCGTTTCTCGTCAAGCGCGTATTGCCCGACATCGAAGAAGCGTGGACAGACGCGTTCTGGTTGCGTCTGAATCCGCGCAAAATGGAATTTCTCAAACTGAAAGTGGGACCGCTTTTGCGGTACGCTTCGGCGGTGGACGTGGAAGCCGCGACATTCACGAGCAAGGTCGAGCGTTTGAAATGGCAACAGCGTGCGGGGAAGGACACGACCGCGACAGCGGAATCTATCGCGGAAGACGTGACGCGCTTGCCTGATTTCGTCGTCAACGATCCTGCGCTCAAGCCGTTAGTTGAACTTGCCGCGACGCCGACGCGACTGGCGGAAGCCAAGCCCGATGAACTCGCGCGCGTGATGGACGCACTCGCGCCACAGATGAGACATCGCCGCGCGCAGGCGAACACATTTCTCCTGCTCGACTTGCCCGACTCGATTGATTTGCGCGGCTACATTCTCTTGCGCCCAGGCACCGAACCCGTGTACGTGAAAGAATATCGCGAACGCGTGGAGAAACGGATCAACGAACTCGTCGCGAATCATCCTGCGATTCAAGCGATTCAGCGCGGACAGATGCCCGACGATTGGCTGTTGATTGATTTAGAGCGAACGCTTCGACAAGAATTGGGTAGCGGCGATGCGGAAGTGAACGAGACGCTGATTCGCAAAGCGTATGGTTTGAAGGTAGGCAGTCTGCTTGCGTTCTTGCGCGCGGTGCTGGGGTTGGATGTGTTACCTGATTACGACGAGGTTGTGCAACGGCAGTTTGAGGCGTTCATCCAACAACACAATTACAACGCGAACCAGATCAACTTTATGCGCGCGGTGGAGAATGTGTTTCTGCAAAAACGTCATTTGCAACGCGCGGATTTGTACGACGAACCACTCTCGCGTTTTGGTGACGACGCAGTAGATCGGTGGTTCACGCCGCGCGAGGTGGAAGAGGTGCTGGAGTTTGCGGACAAGTTGGCGGCGTAGGGGCGGGGTCATCCCGCCCTGGTTGGTAGGCGGCAAGACCCCGCCCCTACCCAATCGGAATCGGGCGGGATGACCCCGCCCCTACGGAAAATAACAATGCCCTACGATCCATTCAAACATCATCGCCGTTCGATTCGTTTGCGCGGTTACGATTATTCGCAGGCGGGCGCGTATTTCGTCACGATTTGCGAAGTGAATCGCGAATGTATTTTTGGTGATATTGTTAATGGCGAAATGTGTCCCAATCAATTTGGCGAAATCGTTTTGAAATGGTGGAACGAATTGCCGAATTATTATCCGCCTGTCGAGTTGGCTGAATTCGTCGTGATGCCAAACCATCTGCACGGCATCATCGTGATTACAGGTGTAGGGGCGGGGTCATCCCGCCCTGGTGATGGTCAGCAAGAGGAGCGGGAAATCGGGCGGGAAATCGGGCGGGACGACCCCGCCCCTACGGAAAAACGCACGTTGGGACAATTGATTGGATATTTCAAATTTCAGATCACGAAAGAGATCAACCAGGTTCGTGATGCGGGATATGCCAAGGTTTTGCAACGCGATTATTATGAACACATCGTCCGCAATGAACGCGAATGGAACGCAATTGCGGAATACATTCGCAACAATCCTGCAAACTGGCGCGCGGATTTGGACAACCCCGCGAATTTTCCAAAACATCTGCCGCCAAAAACGTCGGATGAATATTGGAATGATGCCGTAGGGGCAGGGTTATCCCGCCCATTGCGCCGTAATCAGAATACAGGGCGGGATGACCCCGCCCCTACATAATTGAAATTGGGCGACAAGACGTCGCCCCTACCAGGATAAAAAATGCTCACTGACCCCAAACTAAAATCGCAAGTGGATACGCTGTGGGACAAGCTCTGGACGGGCGGGTTGTCGAATCCGCTCGATGCTATCGAGCAGTTTTCGTATTTGCTGTTTATGAAGCGACTGGACGAGGAAGAGGATCGTCGCGAAAAGCGCGCGAAAATGCTCGATGGAGGGGCGGGGTCACCCCGCCCTTACGCGCCGCGCCTCAAAAAAGATTTGCGCTGGCGGTACTGGACGCAGTTGAAATCAGACGACGCGCTCAAGCACGTCAAGGATAAAGTATTCCCCGCGCTCAAAGACCTCGGCGGCAAGGACAGTTCGTTCGAACAGTATATGATGAACGCCGAGTTCAAAATCAGCAAGCCCGCGCTCCTCATCGAAGCGTGCAAACTGATTGACCAGATGGAACTCAGCGCGTTCGAGCAGGACATCCAGGGCGACCTCTACGAATATCTGCTGAGCCACCTGGCGCAATCGGGACGCAACGGGCAATTCTTTACGCCGCGCCACATCATTCGCTTGATGGTACAGATGGTCAAGCCGAAACCGCGCGAACGCATCGGCGATATGGCGGCGGGCACGGGCGGCTTTCTTTTTACCGCGTACCAGCACATTCTCGAAACGCACACGTCGCCGAAAATTCTCGAACGCGATGCCGAAGGCGCGGCGCATCATCTCATCGGCGATTTGCTAAAGCCCGACGAAAATAAATTCTTGCAGACGCACGCGTTGCGCGGATTCGACAATGATTCGGGGATGACGATGCTCCGCATCGGTTCGATGAACTTGATGTTGCACGGCATCAAGTCGCCGCGATTTTTCTACGCGGACACGCTGACCAAAGCGTTCAAGGACACGCGCGACTATGACGTGATTCTGATGAATCCGCCGTTCAAGGGCAAGGTGGACGCGAGCGACATTGGCGGGGACCTGCCGTCGAACACGACGAAATCGGAATTGCTGTTCGTGCATTTGATTCTGCGCGTGCTCGATAGCGGCGGGCGGTGCGCGGTCATCGTGCCCGATGGCGTGCTGTTCGGTTCGAGCCGCGCACACGTCGAACTGCGCCGCAGAATTATCGAAGAGAATCGGCTCGATGGCGTGGTCTCGATGCCGAGCGGCGTGTTCAAACCGTACGCGGGCGTTTCGACGGCGGTGCTGTTGTTCACGCGCGGCGCGACGACGGAGCGGATTTGGTTTTACGATATGGAGCACGATGGTTTTTCGCTCGACGACAAGCGCGCGCCGACCGACGCGAATGATATTCCCGATGTTGTTGAATGTTGGGAGAATCGGTCCGATGCTGGGTTCAATGCCCAGCGCGAATCGCGTTTGCGGGAACTGAAGCAGATGGCGGAACCGCTCAAGCAAGAACGCTTGCGCTTGGAGAAGGAAATCAATCGGCTGACGTTTGAAAGCGTCGTAAACCCGAAGGGTCTCGGAGACCCTTCGGGTTTGGATCCGCTTGCCACGATGCAACAGCAATTGGACAAACTGCACGACGAGATTGCGCCACTCCAAGCGGAGATGAATCAACTGACGCGCCAGTTCTGGGTGACGAAGGAACAGGTCGCGGGCAACAAATACGATTTGTCCGCGAGCCGTTATCGCCAGATTGAACAGGACGAAGAATTTTACGAAGAGCCGCAGGTAACGCTGGAGCGGTTGTTGAAGTTGGAAGAAGTGATGAGCCAGGAAGCGAAAGAGTTGGAGAAACTCTTGAAATGAAAACTTTGCGCGAGACAGTTGAGATTTACAAAGGACGCAAAGCACCCGAAGTCTTTGGTGAGCCACAATCCGATACACAGCGTTATCTTCAGATTGAAGATTTGCGTCCAGACGCATCAATAAAATACGCGCGCGATTCGGATGGCGTGCTGGCAAACAATGACGATGTGATTATCGCTTGGGATGGCGCAAACGCGGGGACGGTTAGTTTTGGTCTTGCAGGATACATCGGCAGTACTCTCGCAATTCTTCGCCCCAAAGGCAGGGACGTTTACGCGCCGTTCCTGGGTTACTTTTTGCAGACCAAGTTCAATTATCTCCGCGACAACACAACTGGCGCAACTATTCCACACGTCAATCGAAACGCGCTAGAAGAACTCGCGTTAGAATTTCCATCACTCCCCGAACAACTTCGCATTGCCGCGCTGTTGGACAAGGCAGACCACCTGCGCCGCACACGCCGCTACGCCGCGCAACTCAGCGACACGTTTTTGCAAGCCGTGTTCGTGCAGATGTTCGGAGATCCTGTGCGGAATCCGATGGGGTGGGATATTGTTGAACTCGCAGAAACATTCTCTCAAAAGCCACAGATTGGTTCTGCTGTGCCAGCACAAGAAACGGGGGAGCAGATTGTAATTCGAGTTGGTGAGATTGGAGAAAACCGTGACGTTTCGCTTGGTCGTTGCAGGCGATTAACACTTGAAGGCAAAGACTTGGAACGATTCCGCGTAATCCCTGGTGATTTCTTGCTTGCTCGTGCGATTGGTAGTGAAGAACACCTTGGGAAAGCATCAATCCTTCAACCTACAGACGAAGTTGTTGTTTACGATTCACACGTGATGAGATTGCGTTTCCAGCAAACCATTGTTCATCCAGTATTCTTTCTGGAGTGGCTCAAATCCAAGGGCGGCAGAAATCGGTTTATGCAACGAGCAGGACGAACAGCGGTTCAATTCAATGTCAACACAGAACAGATTTCTGAAGTTGCTATTCCGCTCCCACCTAATAATCTTCAACTTGAGTTCGTGAAAGTTGCCAACCAGTTTGAGCGTCTGCGCGCGCAACAGCGGGAAGCGGAACGGCAGGCGGAGCATTTGTTTCAGGCGTTGTTGCAAAAATCGTTTCGGTAGGGGCGGGGTCATCCCGCCCAATCCCAGGGCGGCAAGACGCCGCCCCAACCAATCGTTTGCGTAGGGACGGGGTCATCCCGCCCTGTTCGTCGCGCGGCGCGCGATGCAATGGGCGGGGAAACCCCGCCCCAACAAAATAATTCAAAGGAGAATGAGATGGGTGCATTAGTGGACTTGCTCGACACGATTATGGATGTAGGTGAAATGTACGAAAAGTATGGCATCAAAGGTTGCTTGCTAATTGTTCTGGCAATTGTCGGTATTCTTGCTGTCGTCATCGCGCTGGCACTGTGGCTGGGATCGTAAACTCACACCGCGCCAACCCACGGCGCGCCAAAAACAAAAATCGTCACTCGGATCGAGTGACGATTTTTGTTAGATGCCCCGGGAGAGACTCTGACACAGACCTTCACGCCACCGCCGTCCGTTCATCCGGCTTTTTTGGTTTGTCCGGCGTACGCGGGTTATCTACTTTTATTCTTCCAATCTCTGCGCCAGCTCTTTCAGATCAATCAAGCGGACATGGGCATCAGTTGCTTCTTCGCGTGTGGCTTGGGTAAAGCCAGTTCGCGCGAAATAAAGTAACTGGACTGCCCATCCATTGAAATCTTTGGCGATATACTTGTTTGCTTTTTCGACAAAATCCTTGAGCATCTTGGCGCTGACTTGGTTGACTTCCCACTTCGCCTCGCCCACAAGAATGTGCTTGCTTCGCCAATCAATGGCGACCACGTCAATTTGAATGCCACGACCCCAATGCGATCCCACAATCTCTGGTACAAAGGGGAGCCCATTATGATCGGCTTCAGCCCAGACCCATTCGCGACACAATTCCTCAAACGCGGTCCCGCCGACAAACGCGCGGATTTGGCTTTCGATCTTTTCCCAAACCTGGTTGTACCGTTTCTGCTCCAACAAATCCAGATTCGGATCAATAAACCGGAAATGAAAGCGATGATAGTGATCGAAGAGGTGGTATCGTCCCTGGTGACTGCGTGAGCGTTTAGCAGGCAATATCGTCGCGGGCAGTCTTCGCTCAACCATCCCTAAATCTTGAAGGCGATCGAGATAGACAATGGTATGATGCTTGGGGATATGCGCTACGGTAGCAATATCTTCCAGGGTATGATTACCGCGCCCAATCGCTCGAATCACTTCAATAAAATTGCGCGTCTCTTTGACCTGATCGCTAATCAAGAAGAACGGCTCATTGCGGAAAATGCCGGTCGCGGACATGATCTCTGCCTTGAGATTCTCGGCAATGGAACGATCATCCTTCATCCGTTCCAGGTAAGCGGGTACGCCCCCCACAATTGCATAGGTGGCAATCCGCCTTTCGATATCGTAGCGCGGCAAAAATTCGGCGAGCGCAGAAAATGGCAAGGGCTTGACGTGCAGTTGCGCGGTAAACCGACCATAGAGCGGTGATTGATACTCGAACAACCGCGCCATCATTCCAATATGCGAACCGGCGAGCGCGAGATTGAGATTTGTTTTTTTGAAGAGATGGTCCCAAGCATGCTGGAGGCGCGAAGCCAATGCAGAATCGGCTTCCATCGCCCATGGAAATTCGTCCATGATCAGCAGAACCCGGCGACGCCCTGCCAAAGCCGCGATGTTTTCGAACAACCCTTCCCACGAATCAAATGTGGGTGGAGTAATTCCTGGGGCGAGTGTGCGCCAGACTGCCTGCGCGAGTTCCTGACGAAGACTGAAAGCATTCGCGCGCGCGATGGGCCAATAAATGGTGGGCAAGTTGCCGCGCTCACCCCATTGTAAAAGAAGCGTCGTCTTCCCCACCCGGCGACGCCCATAGACAATGAGGAACTGCGCTTCTTCCCGGCGACTGATCGCGAGAAGATCGCGCAATTCTTCGGCGCGTCCAATGAAACGTGAGGGTAGCTCTCTGATAGTCATCGGCGCGTATTATACACGGCTCTGACTATCCTGTAAAGGAAGATGCTCGAACCAACACGGCTTCTCAAAAGTCAGACAACCGCCGAAGGACAAGCCGCTGTGCTTCGTGGGGATGAGCATCGAAGTAACGACGCGCTTCGGCGAGATTCGTCCGCCCAAGTCGCAACACAAGTCCCACAATCAGATTGTTGAAGCCGAGGGCAATTATGTGTGGACGGTGAAAGATAACCAAGCCACCTTGCGCCAAGACATTGAGTTGCTTTTTCAACCGGAGCAGACGGTCAAAGGGTTCAGCGCGGGGACGCAGGATTTTCGCACGGAC
>JACRPR010000094.1:0-1847 GCA_016223105.1 Chloroflexota bacterium
CCAAGCGCAAATCGCGCGCGCCGCTCGCGGTGTATGCCCAGTTCAAACGCAGTGAACCGAGCCATTGCCAGGGCAATGCAATCGGGTTTGCGGAAATTGCGATGCTGGATGGTTTACGAATATCTTTGGCTAACATAATTGATTCTCATTCTAGTGTAGAGATGCAAAACGAAGATTAAAGTGACGCGAACTTTGCAAGAGTTTTGTTAAAGCCGTTAAAATTCACGGCAAGGTGCGCGCGAAAAATTTTCCCACGGATGAAAAAGAACACGGATGTTTTTTATTTCATCTGTGTTCCTTTGTATCTGTGGGAAAATTTTGGATGTTGATTATTCAACTTAGCGCGGCACGACCTTGAACAAGAATTGGCGTTGAATCATTCCCCAAATTGCCAACACCGCGAGGAGTTGCAAACTTGTGTTGAGCGTGCCCATCGTCGGCAGGTTGCCGGGCAGGTACGGGAGCGCGATGTAGAACGCGCCGATTACTGCGACGTGCATCGTGTAACTATAGAGCGAGTTTTGTCCGAGCGGAAGCAAGAGCCAACCGAACGCCGCCGCGATCGGTTTCCACGCGAGCGTTACGAGCAAGTACGCGAATTGAAACGCGATGGCGCTCGCGATCAAGCGCCCCGGCGCGAGCGCGCTCTTGGAGAAAAATTCGTGCAAGAATGTTGTCGCATCGAAACCAGGAATCACGCGCGCGAGGAACGCGCCGTTCGTCGCGTGCAGTTGCGTCAGCCATAGCAAGAGCAAGCCGGTGAATAACAGGTACGGCAAGCGGGGCAGTCCGCTTAATTTTTTCGTGAGCGATTTGTGATGAAAACCAATTGCCAGCGCGAGGAAAAAGAGCAATTGCCACGCGGCGATATTAAAGGTCGTGTTGCCGTTGATGTGCCACGCCGCATCAATTGGCGCGGGAAACATTTGGAACGCGAGCCACAGCGCGCCAGACGCGGCGATCAAAATCCAGGTTCGTCCTTTGACCAACAGCCATAACGCGATTGGCGCAGTCGCCAGCAAAACGGTGTACATCAGCATCACGTCGGTCAAGTACATCGTTTGGCGCAAGGTCAGTACGTTGAACGCGAATTCAAACGGATTCGTTATTTGCGCCGTGTTCGACCAGGGCAGGTTGAAAAAGAGCGAGACGCTTGCAAAAATTAGCGTGAGCGCGACGGATAATTTGTAGAGCGTGAACGCGCGTTGGAATGCTTTGCTTTGCGCGACGCGCAATCCTTCTTTCAACGCGATGCCGCCGTAGATCATTCCGACGACGAGACCGGAGAGGAAGACAAATGCTTCCGCCGCCGAGACGAAAAAGGTGTTGCCGCCGGTGATGAAATATAACCAGGACGAGCCGCCGAAATGATCCACGACCATCGCGAACACGGCGAACCCGCGCAGTAGATCGAGCCGCAAATCGCGCTTGTCCGCGAGCGCGTACGCCCAATCGAGATTGAGCGCGCGGGGCAGAGTCCAGACATTGGGAAATGTGCGAGCGGCTGGAACGGCGCCAATGGGTTGAATGGGTTGAGTGTTCATCATTTTATCCTTATGCTTTCGTCGGAATGACCCCATTGTCTCGCGACCGTGTAAGCCAGTTATGCAAACGCCGTAAAGCAAATGTAAATTCTAAAACGGTACTCTTGTCCTATTGGTTGGTGAGCTTGCGATCATTATTGCATCCGGTTGTGGAGAAGTTATGCAGATGAAATGGGGGGCAGATGAATGGCGTTGCATTATTTGATACGCATGAAAGCGGCGTTGGTTTCAGATATTGAGAAAACTCTAATCTGAATTAAAATTTCGTTTGAATGTGATCGCGCGGAAAATAAAAACCAGGTT
>JACRPR010000094.1:1889-23835 GCA_016223105.1 Chloroflexota bacterium
AAATCTCCAAGATTTCGAAAGCTTGGAATTTTTTTCTAATGCGCGAAATCAACGGTCGCGGTGTTACAGCCGGGACCATCGTGAGTTTTGACATGCACGCCGGGTGAAAGCGCGTTGCCGGAACTATCCACAATAAAGACCCACCAATTTCCGTCGAATTGCTCGCCTTCTTTAATGCCCAGCTGATATTTGCCCTGCAAGGTCGGGTCGGTGTGCATATGATCGCGCGGATCGGTGCCGGTCACCGAGTCATTGATGATCGGCGGACCGTTTTGTTCGTAGGACACGCGGACGATCACACCGTTGCGTGGCACACCTTGATCGGTTACTGTGCCTTGAATGCGCGTGTTGCCCGAAGCCACGCAGACGGCTGGTTTGGGTTTGTAGTAAAAACCCGGATACGGATCAACGGTTGGCGCGGGCGCGGCGGGCACAGGCGTTGGCGGCACACGCGTCGGCGCGGGACGCACAGTGGGGCGCGCCGTTGGCGGTCGCGTAGTGGGCGGCGGTGGATTGGTTGGTGGCGGGGCTTGCGTTGGCGGCGCGGTCGGCGGCACGCGCGTAAACGTTGGGCGCGTGGTTGGCTCTGGCGGCGGTTCGGTCGGCTCGGCGCGCGCGAACAGCGTCGTCGTGCGACAACTCAGCAGTGCGAGCCACACAAATAATCCGGCGATGATCAATCGCCGCGCTGAACCAGGTTGGTTCACGGTATCCTCTAATGATAACGTTTCACTTCAAAGCGATACATTTCGATCGGTTCGTTCGAGTTGGTAATCCCGGCTTTATGAACGCGTGTGTAATATAATTGTTTCGCGGCGGTGTCAATCGTTTCGAGATCGGGCAAGAGCAAACCGCGCTTGCCCGGATTTTTTTTCGATTGTACGATCAAACCGTGCCGCTTGGGGTCTTGATCGCGAATGGATTCGATGAGTTCCGGTTCGCTCAACACATCCACGGAAATATCGAGCGTGGGGAGTTCGCGCATTTCGAGCGACGGAAAACGCGGATCGCGCGTTGCCGCGCTGATCGCGTTCGCGATAATTTCTTCGGCGAGGTTCGCGTGCTGGGGTTGAATCGTGCCGATGCACCCGCGCAATTCGCCGTTCGGCAAATGCAGAGACACGAACGCGCCCGCGGTAATTTGCAATTCGGGAATCAACTCGCACGGCGGCGTGATGCGCCGATGTTCGCGCACGTACGCTTCGATTGCCGCGCGCGCGAGTTGAACGAAGGGATGTTGTTTCGGCTCGCTCATCGGTGAGACTCGATTTGGACTGAGTTATTTCCTGAAATCAACCCAGCCATGCCAGCAAGTCCCCGGCGCATCGGGACCCAAATTGTTGGTATTGATGGGCCCGCCAACGTCGGAGATCCGTTTGCCGCTACTATCAATCAACCACACATACCACGTTCCTGTTCGACCGGGCTGACCTGTGTCAGACAAGATGAATGTATAGGTGCCGTCCCAGGTCGTGGTTACTGCCGGTACATACTGGTTAGCTCCATCTGCTCCTCCCAGTGCCACTTTAATTCCTTCGACTCCGCTATTCGGATCGTTCTTGTCGCCGTATACTTTGGCTTTTATGTGGGTGATCCCCGAATGTTCACAACCGGGTGGGTTGACATGATACAGATACGGCGAGCTGGTTGGTCCAGGCGGCGGCGCGGGCGGTGGCGCGGGTGGCGCAGTCGGTTGCGGTCGTGCGGTCGGTCGTGCGGTCGGGCGCAGAGTCGGTCTTACGGTTGCGGTGGGTGGCGGTGGCGGTTGGGTCGGAGGCACAGGTGTTGCGGTTGGCGGGATCGGGGTAAAGGTTGGACGCACAGTTCGGGTTTGGGTCGGCGTTGCCGTGCGGGCAATCGCGACATTCAAGACATCGGAAGTGCGGCAAGCCAACGCTCCGGCAAAGAAAACCACCGTGAGCGCGACGCGCGCGCCCCAATGTTTTACATGCATTTCAATTTTCTCCTGAGATATTCTTGCCCATATTATACCATAGCGCGAAGGGAATGCAAAGGAAACGCGATCGCGCATTTTTCAAACGTGGACATTCCGCGCAAAGCAAAGCAATCTCCAATAGACATTATCGGAAATAAATGAATTGTTGTGGCGCGGGCTCGCAAAGGATAGCCCGCATCCGGCGGCTTGGAAAAACCGCGCCACATTATTTCCGATAAAGTCCAATGTCAAACGGAGATTGCTTTGCCAATGCTCTGCACGGTGCATTGCTGGATCGAACAATGCCAAATTTTATTTTGGTAGCGCTTTGACGCGAATGTACGCGGCGCGCGGATTGCCTTCGGGATCGGTGATGGACCACCAATATTCTTCGTTATCTTTGGTCCAATCGGGGTTTGCGAAATAAATGACAAACATCGCGCCGATCCACGGCGCCCAATTTTTCTTGGCGTATTGATACGCGCCCTCGACGTACTTGCCATGGGTTTGTTCATCTACTTTGAACCACGAGTATTCGGGATGGATCGGATCCATCGTCCAGCCGAATTCGAGAATCGCGATTTGTTTCGCGCTATCGCCTTTGGCGACCATAATTTTGCGAATATCTTCGACGTGGCGGAAAGAATAAATCCTGCCCGCGGCGCCTTCGTTGTTGTTGTAGGTTGGATTTTTTCCCACGTCATCGGGGCTCATCTCCGGCGGCGCTTTGAAGCCGGGCGCATGCACACCCAGGACATCAAAATAGCCGTCGGATTTGTTGCCCATCGCGGTATACATGCGTTCGATGTACAGCGCGTCGGGCATGGCTTGATCGTCGTTGCGTGTCGTCGGCGTCATTCCCGCGCTGATGATCATTATATTTGGATCAATCGCTTTGATCGTTTGATAGGAAATTTTCAATAGCGTGGCGTACTCGGTTGGATTGGGCGGACGATTACACCACTCGCGCGCGAGATTCGGCTCGTTCCAAATCTCAATCGCGCGGACGCGTCCTTTGTAGCGTGTGACAAACGCTTTCAGAAAATCCACCCAATCTTGTTGATTTTTTGCCGGTCCCATCGTCTTTTTCGCGGCATTGAAACAACCGGGTGCCGCCCATTCGGGCGCGTTATCCATCCGCGCCAAAATATCAATCCCTTTGGCGTTCGCGAGTTGGATCGCGCGATCCGCGTTGCTCCAATCGAACGCGCCTTTTTTCGCGCCTTCGATATCGCGCCAGGAAAAAGATTGTTTGACCCAGGTAAAGCCGGCGGCGCGCGCGAGTCCCAGATCGCGGTCGGCAGTTTCAGGTCGCCACCACAAAAACGCCTGCGCGCCAAATTCGGGCGAATTCATCTTGGGCGATTTGATTTTTGGAATCGGGGCAGGGGTCGCGGTCGGTTCCGGCGTTTCGGTTGGCGGCGGCTTTTTTGTCGGCGCAGTGCCCGGCGTGCTGGCGGGCGGCGGCGCAGTCGGTTTGATGTTCGGCGCGTTCGTCGGCGTTGCGTTCACGCGCGCGACGCGTGTGGGTGTTTCTGTTGCCGATGTGGTGAGCGCGGCGAATCCATCGGTTTGCCAGTACGCAATGCCAACGATGCCGATGCAACACACCACCAGCGCAACCGCGGCGAACGCGGCGATGCCGATGAAAACAAATTTGCGATTAGGTGACGGAATGGGGGTTTCGGAAAATTCGGACGGAGAGGTGTCGTACTGCATTGGCTCCTCGCGTTTTGAAAACTTGGGCGATTATAACATTGACTTGAACGCGGAGCAAATTTTTTCTTTTCGACTAGTCGCTCCGTCCGCGCGTGTACCGCCGCCGCGGCGCGGTGCCGGCATCCGCGTTGCCCGGGGCGCGCGCTTGCGCGCGCCGATGCGTCATTCGAAAACTCGGCGCGAGAATTTCGTTGACCGAACTGCGCGCGAGATCGTAAATGCGCGATTGAATACGCGGATCAATTTGCGCTTCGCGATGAATCGTCAAAATCGTGGGCAGACGCGCGATGTAGCGCAAGTCAATGATTTGAAATAATTTTTCGCGCGCCCAGGAGGTCGCATTTTCCGTGCCCAGATCATCCAGCACGAGGTACGGCGCGGCGCGCGTTTCCTCGAAACGTTGATCGAGCGAGACGGTACTGCCGGTTGCAAACGTCGCGCGCAAATGATCGAGCAAATCCGCGACGACGACGAATTGCACGGTATGTCCCTGGTGTGTGAGCGTGTTCGCAATCGCGGCGGCGAGATGCGTTTTGCCGCACCCGTAATCGCCGGTGAAGACGATGAATCCTTGCGGGTGGCGCGCATAGTCCTCCGCGATGTGAACGACTTTGCGGAGATTCGCGCGTTCGTCGCCTTTCAACTCGTCGCCGCGCAGATCGAAATTCTCGAACGTCATATCCGCGTACAAACTGAGATTCGACGCGCTCGACCGCGCGCTGTCGGTGCCACCTTGACGAAAATCGGGCGCGAGCACGGTAATGATGGAACACAAACTCGCGTCGCCAAGCCGCGAGCGAATGCGCGGCTCGATCTCTTCGAGTTCGCGATTCATCGTGATGACGGTCGGCAGTTGCGCGTTGTAACGATGATTGAGGAGTTGGAAAATTTTTTCTTGCGCCCAGGGCGTTGTGCTTTGCGATCCCAGGTCGTCGAGAATGAGGAACGGCGCGTTGCGGATATTTTCAAAGCGTTCGTCGTACGAGACGCGGCTCGTCGGCGCGAAGGTCGCGCGCAAATGATCGAGCAAATCGGGGACGACGACGAAGAGCGTCGCTTCGCCGCGCGCAATACATTCGTTTGCAATCGCGGCGGCGAGATGCGTTTTGCCGCACCCGTAGCCGCCTTTGAGCAAAAGCCAGCCGACCGGCGCGCGCGCGAATTGTTGCGCGCGGTCAAACGCGTCGCGCAAATTCTTGCGCTTGTCCGGGTTCAAGCCGATGCCCTCCGCGCGAAAGGTCGCGAATGTCATTTGCGTTAAATGCGTTAACCCGCTCGTTTGGCGTAAATCGTTGAGCGTGGCTTGTTGCGTTTCGCGCAATTTACATTCGCACGGAAATGCTTGCCCAAAGTCCGGGTGATCCACCGGCACGTCGCGGCGTAACCATCCCGTGCCGTGACAAATCGGACACACTGCGCGGCTTGGTTCAACGATTGATGTGCTTGTCGTATTCATCGCCCCACCAGCGTTTGCGTTTTTTCGAGTCACGTCCTTCATCTTGCCAACGTTTCAAAATCGCGTGAATGTATTTCCAATTGCGTTTGTTGTACTCAGCCGACAATTTGATTGCTTCGGCGATCCACTCGGCTGGATATTGCGCTTCGGCGTCTTTCAATTCTTCCGCAAGCAGTGGCGTCAACATTCCGATATTGTCTTCGTACATCTTGAAAATATTTGGACGTTGTGCCGGCATTGCTTCGCGCACGCGCGATTTTTCGCGTGGCGCATCCATCTTTTCAAACGCGCGCCGTCCCGATTCGGTGTTCAAAAAATACGCGTCGCTCGCGTCGCGATGCAACAGCGCGCCGCGCGTAACGGCGGCATCCAACGCGCGTGCGAGCGCGTCCCCCGATTTTTCTCCATTCGGCGCGAGCGATTGCATCAAGGTTGGATCGTCGCGCAGTTCGTTCGCGGTAACGAATTGTGCGCGCTGTTTGGGTCGCGCGATCAGCCAAATAATGTGCAAGATCAATTTTAATTCGGCGAGATCGTCAATCGCCGGGAGTAGTTCACTAAAAAAAAGATTCGGCAGTGGCGTTACCGCGAGTTTGCCATCGGGAAAGCCGGAGAATTTTTTCATTGCGTGTCAGTCAATCCACGAATCTCTGAAAAAGAAACAGCGCAACCGTGCATTGGGAATTTACCGCAGAGTCGCGGAGCGCACAGAGAGCGCAGAGAAATTTATTTAAAAACTCAACGTTCTCCGCGTCCTTTGTGCCTCTGCGGTAAAATTTTTACTATCAAATCGCACTAGATTTTATTCGCGAGATTCGCATAACACTTGCCCTGGCGGGAACGCAAGTGCCAGGGTTCGCGGATAAAAAATCAGTACGCGTCGTCGTGCCGCGAATCTATGAGCAAGTTGCCAAACTTGGCTTGCTCGTCAATGAATAGCAATTGCAAATCTTTGGTCGGACCGTGCCGATGCTTGGCAACGATAATTTCCGCGATGTTTTCCGGGTACGGTTTGTTCGGATGTTTGGCTTGCCATTTTTCGAGCGTCGGATAGTACGTCTTTTCGCGATAGATGAACACGACGACGTCGGCATCCTGCTCGATACTGCCAGATTCACGAAGGTCCGCCAACTGCGGACGATGATCGTCGCGCGATTCGACCGCGCGCGACAATTGCGAGAGCGCGATTACCGGCACGTTCAACTCGCGTGCCAACTCTTTCAATTGCCGCGAAATTTGCGAAACCTCTTGCACGCGATTTTGAATGTTGCCGCGCACCGTCATCAATTGCAAATAATCAATGATCAGCATATCAATCCCAAACTCGGATTGCAAACGGCGCGCTTTGGCGCGAATTTCAATCGGCGTGAGCGCGGCGCTATCGTCAATAAAAATATTCGTTTCCGAAAGTTCGCCGGTCGCTTGCACAAGTTTGGGATAATCGTCGTCGGTGATTCTGCCAAGCCGGAGCGATTGCGAATCAATCACCGCCATACTCGACACGAGACGTTGCACCAATTGTTCCGCGGACATTTCAAGCGAAAAGAGCGCGACGCGTTTGTGATAATCTTTCGCGGCGTTTTGCATCAACGACAACGCGAACGAGGTTTTGCCGGAACCAGGTCGCCCGGCGATGATGATCAAATCAGAGGGTTGAAAGCCGCCGAGCAATTTATCGAGATCGGAGAAGCCCGAAGGCACGCCCAGAATTTCGCCCTGGTGTTTTTGAACGTAATCAAGATGATCGAGAAAGCGATCCACCGCGACGCGAATCGGAATGAGATCGCGACTCATTCGCCGTTGCGCGACGGCGAAGATGGATTCTTCCGCGCGATCAATCAACGTCTCAATATCTTCACTGCCGTCGTACGCCATTCCCGCGATTTGCCCTGCGGCGGAAATCAGTTTGCGTTGCGTTGCAACTTGTTCGACGAGATGCGCGTAATGTTCGACGTGCACGGCGGTCGGCACCGCGTTGATCAGCGCGGTGATGTACGCCGCGCCGCCCGCATCATTCAGTTTCGTGCGCCGATCCAATTCCGCGATGACGCTCAAAAAATCAATCGGCTCGCGGCGTTCGTGCAGAGCGAGCGCCGCTTCAAAAATCCACGCGTGCTTTTCAAGATAAAAATCTTCCGCGCGCACAATCGGCGCGATCTTGATGATCGCGTCCGGGTCAATCAACAAACCGCCCAGCACGGCTTGCTCGGCGTCGAGATTGTGTGGAATTAATTTGTCGGGTGTTTGCGTCGCGCGCGTTTCCACTACATTCAACCTTTGGGTTTGTCATTGCGAGCGAAGCGAAGCAATCTCCAGAGTGGCGCGGGGATTGCTTCGCTTCGCTCGCAATGACATGCAGGCAAGATAATTCCCGACATCTTGCGGTGCCGGGAATTGGAACGAGGTTAATCTTCTTTGGGGGCTGAGCCGCTTTTGCCCAGACCATCCAGGTCGAGGTCTTCGATCAAATCGCGAAACGCGTCGAGTTGTTCGTCTTCCACCTCGGCGGGAATTTCGGATTGACTCGCGCGAATGGATGCCTTGTTCATCACTTGATCAACGACGTAAATCGGCACTTCTAAACGCACCGCCAACGCGATCGCATCGCTGGGGCGTGCATCCAATTCGATATGGCGTTTGTTCACATCCATCACGATGCGCGCGTAAAACGTATCCTCGCGCAAATCGGCGACGACGATGCGTTCGACCTTGCCGCCGACTTCGGTGATCATCGCTTTGAGTAAATCGTGCGTGAGCGGGCGACCCGGTTGCGTTTTTTGCAGGGCGATGTTGATTGCTTCGGCTTCGAACGGCCCGATCCAGATCGGCAAAAAGCGTTCGTCGTCATCTTTCAGCACGACGATGCGATGCGGCGAAACGAGACTGACGCGAATGCTGTCTATCGAAACGGAAATCAATTCGACTTGCATTGTTTCCTCCGGCGCGAAACGCGCGCCGCGTGTGGTTGAATGTGCGCGCATTATACCACAACCGGCTACGCGTGCAAGGGTATTGTCAAAGTGTAGGGGCGAAGCATTTTTCTGAATTCTGAAAAATGCTTCGCCCTTACTTTGACGCAAATCCAGATGATGCTATAATAGCCGCGAATTTTCATCAGGGAGATGGTATGCCTTTCGATCTTGGCGCTTTGGGTTCGGCATTGCAATTGCTCGCCGCGTTTTTCGGCGCGTACTTGCTGGCGGTGTGGATCGGTTTGATCGTGTGGACGTTTCGCGATGTGCGTTCGCGGTCGCGCGATCTGTTTATGCAATTGCTTTCGATTGCGCTCGTCGTGATTTTCAACATTCCCGGTTTGCTGTTGTACTTTTTACTGCGCCCGCGCGAAACGTTGGCGGAACAGTACGAACGCGAACTCGCGGAAGAAGCGATGTTGCAAGACATCGAAGAAAAACAATCCTGCTCGGTGTGCCAACAAAAAATTCTTGGCGACTTTTTATATTGCCCGAATTGTCACACGCGCCTCAAACGCCGTTGTGATAATTGTCATCGCATCACGAGTTTGCGTTGGAACATTTGCCCGTACTGCGGTGCGCCGGCAAGCGCGCCCACAACGCCACCGCCGCCATAATAAAACCAGGTCTGCGAAATCAGCAGACCTGGTTTTTTATTTTTGATGCGTCTCGCCGAGATGCGTTTCGGTTTTTCAACATCCCGGTTCGCCGTGGTGTCCGCAACACGCTTTTTTTCTGACAAACCGCAAACTGAAATTGCGCGCGATCATTCGCAACTTGGTTGGCAATGGATACGGCGCGTTCAAATTTGTGAGATACTCGCGTAACGAACCATAGCGTTTTCGGATTGTCATCGTTACCCTTCGCCGGTTACCACGCGCACCTGGATCATATTCGTTTTGCCGCTGATGCCCGCCGGGACGCCGCCGGTGATCACGACCAGGTCGCCTTTTTGCGCGAGCCCGTGTTGAAGCACGCCGCGCAAACTTTCTTCGATGATTTGCTCCGCATTCCCGGCGCGACTCAACAGCGCGGCGTGAATGCCCCAGATCAACGCGAGCCGCCGTTGCGCGCGTTCGCTCAACGTGATCGCGCAGATCGGCGTGGGCGGGCGATGCCGCGCGATCATTCGCGCGGTGTACCCGCTCGAGGTCATCGCGATAATCAAACGCGCATTCAGCCGCGCCGCGATCTCGCACGCCGCGTGGCCAATCGTGTCGGCGATGGTCGCTTTCACCTCGCGCGTACCGGTGAACAGCGCGCGCAATCGTTTCTCCGTTACCTGCGCGATGCGCGCCATCATCTCGACCGCTTGCACCGGATATTTGCCCATCGCGGTTTCGCCGGACAACATCACCGCGTCCGTGCCATCGAGGATCGCGTTCGCGACATCGCTCGCTTCCGCGCGCGTCGGACGCGGATTTTCGATCATCGATTCGAGCATCTGGGTCGCGGTGATCACCGGCTTGCCCGCGCTGTTCGCTTTGCGAATGATCGTCTTTTGATAAATCGGCACTTGCTCCGGCGGCACCTCGACGCCGAGATCGCCGCGCGCGACCATCACGCCGTCCGACGCTTCGATAATCGCGTCAATCTCCTCAATCGCTTCCGGCTTTTCAATTTTCGCGATGATCGGAATCTGCGCGTTGCGCGCCGCGAGGAATTGTTGCAGTTCGCGAACGTCCTCCGCGCGCCGCACGAACGAGAGCGCGAGATAATCCAATTCTTGTTCAACCGCGAATTGCGCGTCCGCGCGATCCTTGTTCGACAGCGCGGCAAGTTGGATCGGAATATTCGGCAAGTTCACGCCCTTGCGTGGTTTGAGGATGCCGCCTTCGACGACGCGCGTGATCACATCGGTCGCGTTCGTCGCGATCACTTCAAGCTCAATCGCGCCGTCGTCAATCAAAATGCGATGACCGGGTTGCGCGACGCGCGGCAAATCGAGCAGATCAATGGTCACCGCGGTTGCGTCGCCGGCAACCGGGCGCGTGGTCAGCGTAAACGTCGCGCCGGTTTTGAGCAATGCTTGATCGCCGGTGATCGTGCCGATGCGAATTTTCGGTCCTTGCAAATCGCCCAGGATCGCGACAATCGCGTTTTCCTCGCGCGCGATGCGCCGCACGCGTTCGACGCGCGTCGCGTGCATCGTTTGCGTGCCGTGCGAAAAATTCAAACGCGCGACATCCATCCCGGCGCGAATCAAACCGCGCACCAATTCATCCGAATCGGTCGCGGGACCTAACGTGCAAACAATCCGCGTGCGTTGTTGAAGCGTCATTCTTTTTTCACCCACACATAACTCGCGACTTCGCGGCTCATCGCGACCGTGCGCGATCCAACTTTGAACGTCAACGGTCCGCGCAAAGGCGCGACTTCGACGATGGAAATTTTCGCGCCCGGCACAGTGCCTTGACTGCCGAGATAGTCAAGCAGTTCGGAAACATTTTCGGCGTACTCGGAAATGCGCGTGATGACGAGCGCATCGCCTTGCTTTGCCGCGCTCAATTGAAACATCTTTGCGCTCGGCGCCATACTTTTCACATTCCCAGGAATCGGATTGCCGTGCGGACACGTTGTCGGATAGCCGAGATGCTTGTTCAACAATTCCGCCACCTCGTCCGACATGGCATGTTCGAGCCGATGCGCCTCCGCGTCCGATTTCGCCCAATCGTAACCGAGCGTATCAGTGAGCCACCGCTCGACGATGCGATGCCGGTGTTGCAAACGTTCTGCAATCGCTTGTCCTTTCGTCGTCATCGTGATCGCTTTGTGCATGTCGAGTTTGATCAAGCCATCGCGCGCCATGCGCTTGAGCGTCGCCGTTACGGTCGGGCGCGAAACGTGCAGAGATTCCGCCAAGCGCGCGCCGATCACCGGTTGTCCCTCGACCGACATCATGTAAATGATTTCCAAATACGCTTCAATCGTGGGTGTCGTCATCGTCTCCTCATCAGCAGTTTGTGGCGCGGGCGGCTCGCCCGCGCGTTTGACAAACAAACGATATTAGTATATACTAATATCGAAAGTTTGCATCACACTCGATCAATATCGTTTACACTTTCATTATACATCACAAGTTTGGGCGTGTAAAGCCGCGCGCCCAGTGGAGGTAACGATGCTGTCTGCCTTACTCATCACCCTGCGCGAGGGATTGGAAGCCGCGTTGATCGTCGGCATTGTGCTGGGGTATTTGCAGAGGATTGGTCGCCGCGAACGGATGCCCTTTGCCTGGGCGGGCGTCGCGGTCGCCGTTGCGTTGAGCGCACTGCTCGCGTTCGCGATGCGCGCGATCGGCGCGACGCTCGAAGAACCGTTCGAACAAATTTTTGAAGGCACGACGATGTTGCTTGCGGTCGGCGTGTTGACGTGGATGGTTTTTTGGATGCGTTACCAGGCGCGCTTTTTGAAAAGCGATCTGGAACGGCAGGTGCAAACTGCGATCACGCGCGGACAGAATTGGGGCTTGTTCGCGCTCGCGTTTCTCGCGGTTTTTCGCGAAGGCGTCGAGACGGCATTGTTTCTCGCGGCGAATGCATTCGCCGCCGATGCCGGGTCAACGCTCATCGGCGCGGTGATCGGATTGGGCATCGCGA
This sequence comes from Chloroflexota bacterium, assembly GCA_016223105.1. GTDB lineage: Bacteria > Chloroflexota > Anaerolineae > UBA4142 > UBA4142 > JACRPR01. The sequence goes on from JACRPR010000094.1 coordinate 13,569, forward strand.
GCGCGGCGGGCGTGTTGATTTACGCATACTCGGTGCGCCTCGACATCAAATTATTTTTCGACGTTACCAGTTTTCTGCTAATCGTTTTCGCCGCGGGCTTGCTCGCATACGGCGTGCACGAATTTCAAGAAATCGGTTGGTTGCCGATTTTAACCGGCACCGCGTTCGACATCAAATGGTTGCTCGATGACAAATCGCCGCTCGGTTCGATTTTGCGCGGACTCGTCGGTTACAATGACAATCCTTCGATGCTCGAAGTGGTGAGTTACGTTGCGTACTGGGTCGTCGTCGTGCAGGCGATTCGCGCGTGGACGCAACGCTTGAGCGCGCGGCTCGCGCCGGAACACGCGTAGAAAATGTGGGGCAACCCAATAGGGGCGACCCTGTGTGGTCGCCCATCGCGGACAATCAATGCGCGAAAAAAATGGGGCAACCACATTGGGTTGCCCCTACCGCGCGCGAATAAAAATGGGCAACCACATTGGATTGCCCCTACACATCCTCGACCAAAATGATCGCCTCCGCGATTTCGCGCATACTCTTGCGCGCGTTGCGCGCTTGCAGTTGAATGCGCGCAAATGCGTCTTGTTCGTTGATGGTATAACGCTTCATCAAAAATCCCTTCGCGCGTTCGACCAACTTGCGCGTCTCCAACGCCTCTTTCAATCCACCGATTTCTTCGTACAGCAGGGCTTTCTCCAATTCACCGGCGGCGACATCCGCGATGATCGAAAGCAGTTCGATTTCGTCCGGCGGATATTCGCGCCCTTCGCGCGTTTGCACATTGAGCGCGCCGATTACCTTGCCGCGCGCGATCAGCGGCACCGCGAGCAACGATTGAAACATTTGCTCTTTTGTTTCCGGCAAATACTTGAAATGCGGATCGCGTGATGCCTGGCTTGCCGCGACGGGTTTCCCGGTTTTCGCCGCGTGCCCGGTCAGCCCTTCGCCGATTTTCAAACGCGCGTGCCCGACCGCTTCGGTCGCCAAGCCGGTCGTCGCTTTCAGCACGAGAAATTTTCCGCCGTCGTCGAGCAAATAAATCGAGCAAGAATCGGCGCGCATCACATGCGCGGTTTTGCGCGTGATCAGCGCGAGAATTTGTTCGAGCGAGTACGCCGCGCTGATCGCGCGCGTGATTTCACGGAGCGCGGCGATCTGCGCGCGTAATTTTTTTTCGGTATCGGTCATCGTCATTTCACATCTCCAATTGTGGTGCGGCTTTTCAAGCCGCCGATGCGGGCTGGAAAGCCCGCGCCACAATCATTTTCTTGCCAGGAAAATTTTTTGGCTTGGATCAAGCCGCGTGTTCGCATCATATCCCGGCGCGCGTCATCCGTCAAGACCGCGCGCATCGCGTCCGCCCACGCGCGCGCATCGCGCGGCGCGATCAACATTCCGGCATCGCCGATCACTTCAGGTAAGGAGGACGCGTTCGACGCGATGACCGGCGCGCCGGATGCCATTGCTTCAAGCGGCGGCAAACCAAATCCTTCGTACAGCGATGGAAACAAAAATGTGCGCGCGCTGGAATAGAGCGCGGGCTTGTCCGCTTCATCCACCCAACCGATGGACTGAATCGCGTCGTCGGGTAAATTGGATTCGCGCGCGATGCGGCGCGGATCGGGAAAAAATTCTGAATCCTGCCCCAGGTTTACGCCAGCCAAAATTAAGCGCACGCCCGCGCGATAAAATTCCGGCAACTGCGCGAACGCTTCGATCATCACGCGCACATTTTTGCGCTGATCATATCCGCCGAGATAAAACAAAAAATTTTCCGGCAAATTGTACTTGGCGCGAATGTTCGAGTCATTCACCGGGACAAAGCGTTCGTGCGTGGCGAGATACACGACGCGCACGCGTGCTTCCGGCACGCGCAGAACGCGGATGATGTCGCGTTTGGAACATTCCGAGTCCGCGATGATCGCGCGCGCGCGTCGCGCGCTCGCGGCGACGAGTTGCGTGTACACGCGCACCAAAAGCGAACCGCAATACGCGGGCAGAAGCATTGGGATCAAATCGTGGATCGTTACGATAACCGGCGTGCGCGAAAAAAATGGTGGCGCAAAGTACGGCACATGCGCGCGCGTCGCGCGTTCGCGGATGCACGCGCGCGCGAACGCGATCTGCTCGAACCACACCTTGCCCAAATTTGCGCTGACGCGATTAAGCGCGATCGGTGTTTGCCGCGCCGATACACAGATCGGAACATTATCAAGCGCAGTCGGCGCGATGAGCGTGTACTCGTTTTCAATATCGCGTTGGACGAGCGCGGGCAACAGCGCGCGCATGTATTGCCCACTGCCGGTATTCGGTTGATTCCAAAAACTACCATTGATCGCGATTCGCGTCATCGCGTCAATCTCCGCCCTAGTGTTACCATCAACCAATCCACAAAACTAATTTCGCCGACATCGCAAAAATTCAAATCGTACGAATGATCCGAAAGCGTCGGCGGTCCCCAATTTATCTTCAAGCGCAAAATGTTTTCGCCCGCGCGCAATTTCACTGCAAGCGCGTCCACGCGTTCCGCCGAATCGGGCGCGATGTTGACGCGGCGCGCAAAAATTTCTTGATCGCCCAAGTACGCGGTCAACTGCGCGTTGTGAAATGATGCGCGCAGATCGTTGATGATCCACAGATCGCCGGCAATCACATCGCCCGCGGGGCGCGGTGCGAGCGCGTATTCGAACGACGCGAACACCGGCGCGTACAATTTCTGCAATTCGTAATACGCGTATTTCGGCGCGCCGAAATAATCTACGATGCTCCACGAAATCGCGGGCGCGCAATCATTGAATTGCCAAATTGCGACGCCGCGCGTTTTTGCTTTGCGCCGGCGAATGTGTTCAATCGCGATTTGTAAACCATGCGCTTGCGCGCGTTGTGTCGCGGCGATGTATTTTGGATGTTGGAGGTTGGATGTTAGAGATTTGAAATTGGACGTTGGAGAATCGAGATTAGAGATTGGAGATTGGATGCTGACTGGATCGTGTCCAACTTCCAACTTCCCATTTCCAATTTCTAGCGTCGGGGATTGCTGCGCTTCGCTCGCAATGACGGGGAGGGCATAGCGTTCCAATTTTTTCAACTCCGCGTGATGATATTCCCAGAGTGCGGGCGGCGCGTCGTGCGGCAAAAATTTTTCGAGCGATTCCAAATTGGGGATCGCTTGCAAACCAAACTCGCTGAGGAACGGTGTTTGATCGCGTTTGTAATCGCGCAGATTTGCGAACCGATGCCACACGCGCCAGTTGTGCGATTCATCGCCGGATGGCGACGCGGGCTTGAACGGACGTGTGCCATCTTCACGCGCGACAACCGCGCGCAATGTTTCGACAATCGCGCGATTGCCGCGCGTGTTGAACTCGTTGCCGCCGCACCACACGGCGAGCGAGGGATGATTGCGGAGCGCGCGCACGATCGCGCTACATTCCGCGCGTGTGTGATCGAGAAACGCGCGGTCGCGCGGAAAGCGATCCAGGATTGCGCCCGCGAATGGAAATTCCTGCCACACGAGAATTCCCATTTCATCGCACAGATCGTAAAACGCGCGTTTCTCGCGCAAGCCGCCGCCCCACACGCGCAAGAAATTGATGTTTGCGTCGCGCGCCTGTTTTAATCGCGCCGTGTAATCAGCGCGCGTGAGTCGCGCCGGGATCGCGTCGAGCGGCACCCAATTCGCGCCGCGCACAAATTCGCGATGACCATTGACGATGAAATTTTCGCGCGCGAGTTCGAACGTGCGGATGCCGTGGGTTATTGTAAGTGAATCGAAGATGTGGTGATTTGTCATTGCGAGCGGTTTTTGCAAAGCAATCCCCGATTGGCCGGTCGGAGATTGCTTCGTCGCTTTGCTCCTCGCAATGACAATTTCGATCGCGTACAAATTCGGATCGCCGCGATCCCAGGGATTCCAGAGTCGCGCGTTTTGCAAATCGAAAGGAATTTCGCGTGTGTGAATGTCGCGTTCGAGATGCAAATCAAATTCAAATGATTGCGTGTCGCTTTCGAAATTTTTCCCGCGCGCAGTTACGATAGCGCGCACAGTTTGCTCGCGATCAGAATCGAGTTCAAGCAAAATTTGGACGCGCGCATTTTGGGATTTGGGATTTGGGATTTGGGATTTTATCCAAGTATCGCGAATGAAAACAGATCGCGCGATCACGATCCGCGCGTCGTCCCAGATGCCGCACGTTCGCAAGCGCGGCGCGAAATCCCAACCGAATTGCATTTGGCATTTGAGCGTCGCGTACCGATCCGGGAAAGGATGTTCGGGCGCGCGATACAACGGCGCGATCACGCGCGCCCAGAGTTTTTGCGCGCGGGTGAGATGCAGTTTGGGGAGCGCGTCGGAACCCCAGATGCGGATTGCGAGTTGCGAATTGCGAGAGGCGCGCGGCAATTCGTGTATTTGTTGCGAGAACATTCCGGCGTGGCGACCGAGTTGTTCGCCATTCACAAACACCGCGCTTTGATAATCAATGCCGTCGAAAATTAGAAACGCGCGTTCGTCGTTTTGCAAATCGAGATCGAGATCGCGCGTGTACCACCAATCGCGCGCGTCAACCCATTGCGATTCTTCGTTGTTCATTGCATAAAACGGATCGCTGATTTTTCCGGCGCGCAGTAAATCGAGCCGCACATCGCCGGGCACGCGCGCGGGCAACCACTCGCGCACTTGATCAAGATCGTTCACGTCGTCAAAAGATTTTTGCTCGACCGAACCGAATCGCCAATCAGAATCGTTCAATGAAATAATTTTACGCATTACGTTTTACGCTCACCACATCGCAACCGCGCGCGTAACGCCGCGCGCCATTCGCACCGCGTTGCCGATAATTTCAACGTCGCCATCGCCGCCGGATTCGCGCAGAGCGAACGGCAAATTCCATTCGATAAACGCGGGTTGCTCGCGCCACTCGGCTTTGAGGACGAGCGTCGCAGTGCGTTCGCCAAACGCGATCGTGTAACTCACGTTGCCAAAATACGTCGGCGCGTTTTCGACTTTGATTACGCTCATTTCGGTCGTCCAATTTTCCGGCAACGCGGGCGTGATAACGAGGTGATCATTTTCTTCAAACAATAACGCGTTGCGAACCGTGAGCAGAAAATCGGCGAGCGCCCAACCGTGATGCCCGTCGCCCATCGCGCCGCGGCGTGTGATGGGGTGAATTCCTTCCGCCCAAGTGAACGTGGGCGACGCGTGGCGCAAAACCCAATCAATAATTTTCCACGCGTGCGCGTCGCGCTGAAACAGATAACATTGCGCGGCGTGCAAAGACAAGTATGGGCAAAACGCGGAATGACCGACGTGATTGAAATACGCGTCCTCGAGCCACGCGATTTCTTTGAGCGCGACGAGCGTATCCGCGATGCGCGGATCGCGCGCGTCGAACAAGCGCAGTGGATACAGCGCGACCAGGTTGCCGATCATTCCGGCATCGAGTCGGCGATGCGGCGACGCGGGCATTGCCGCGCGCCCGACGCGCGCCGCGACCTGGTTCAGCGACGCGTCCACGGTCGCGCGGAACGCTTCAAAATTCGCGCGCAATTTTTTCGCGTCGTTCGTTTGCCCCAAACGATCCGCGACGTACGCAATGTCGCGCAAACCGGCGAGTCCCCAAAAATCGTCCCAGTAAAAATTATCGCTGGGTCCCAAATGTTCCGCGCTGGGTCCGGGCGGAAGCAAACCGATTTTTGTCGTGCGCCGTTTCGAATTGATCCACGATGCCATTCGTAAAAGCGACCAATAATTTTGCGAGATCACATCCCACGCGCCGGACAAGCGCGCGTGCTCGACCAGCGTCCACAATGCCGCACCGTTCGAATCCCACTCGCCTTCGGTCGCGCGCAGATAACCGTCTTTTTCCAATCGGCGCGGAAATTTTTCGATCACCGCGCGCGCTTCGTCGTGATAGCCGAGTTTGTCGAGCGCGTTGAGCAAGTACGCGGCATCGCGAAACCAAAATTGATGATACGTGAACGGACCGGGCGTGATCGAATCGCCGTCGTGAAGCAAAAGCAAAAATGCCTTGTTCGCGTCGAACGCGTTTTGCAATTTTTCGTCGGGGACGCGAATGGTCATGCCTTGCGCGAGTTTGGCGCGCCAATGTGTGATCGTTTGCGCGCGCAATTCGGAATTGGTAATTGGTAATTGGTAATTGGTAATTTTTTCATCGTCAATTTCGATTCGTGTCATTGGCATTTGCGCGGTGAACGATTTGGTTTCGCCCGGCGCGAGATCGAGGTGAAAAGTCGCGAGCGCGGTTGAGAGACCGGCGTCGCAATATGCGCGCGATTGATTGTTCGCGCGCGTGAACGCGACATCGCCATTTGCGAAATTGGAACACGCGATTGCATCGGGTGGCGAAATCAGCGCGCCGAGCGCGCGGTTGACGATGAACGCGCAATCGCGAAATTCAATGTCGTGAATTAGACTGACGCCTTCGGGATTGAACGGGCGGAATGCAAGATAAAGTGATGCGTGATGCGTGAGGCGTGAGGGATTTTCAATCGCGATTTGCTCAACCACAATTTCGTTTTCGATTGCAAATGCTTCGAGTCGCACACGCAAATCGCCTGCGCGAAATGTGGTGACCACGATGGGCAAATTTTCATAGAGCGATTGTTCAATCGCATCATCGCGCAAGCGCGACGGCGCGATCAACTTTCCATCGTACTCGATCCACACATCGAGCGACCAACCATCGAACCAGGGCGTGACCAAGCCGCGCGGATCCACAATCGCTTCGCGCGCGTGATCGAGATTGCCGAGCATCGTCCAATCGCGCCGCGTGTAATTGATCGTATACAGATTGAAGCCGCGCGGCATAAATCCTGGGTCGCGCGGATCGAATTGGCGTTCCGCCCAATGCGGCAAAATCCAATCGCGATTGCTTGGAAAAAATTTGTTATTCATCCAACCGCGCAACACCAGGCGCGCGCCAATCGGAATGAGTTCGGCGGGAAACGGAAGCAAGGTTTCCGCGGGTCGCGCGAGATGCCGGCTCGCGAAAAAATAATTTAGCGCGTCGCCGGGGATGTGGAAACGCGCCGCGAAAAATTTGAACAATGTTTGAGCGAAGGACATTCAAAACCTCGTGCTGATATTTTACACGATAACCCGCGCGGCAACAAACGCGCGCGCCACGTTTTGGGGGCGCGGTGTAGGGGCGAAGCATTTTTCTGAACTGCGAAAAATGCTTCGCAGTTATCTCGCCCCTACTATACGTCAACTCTTGAAGGACGCAATGGCAGTTACAGATTTTTGGAGCACGGTTGGCGCGGCAGATGGCGACATCGAACGCGCGTATGGATTTTTGTTGGAGCGCGGCGCGTCCGCGTCGAGTCGCGAAATCGCGGCGCACTTGATCGAGTGGCGCATTCGCGCGGAAGAGAAACGGCTGAAGGATCAAGCCGCGCGCCAAATGCCGATTTATCAACCCAAGCAAGCGTACGCGGTGGGGCAACGCGTAATTTTTTCCGCGCTCGATGATCGCGCGGGCGAGATTGTGCAAGTGCGCGCCGGCGAAAATACGCGGCTCGATCCGTTTCAGGTGATCGCGGTGCAAATCGAAGGCGAAGAATCGCTCCGCGAATTTGCCGCCGAGTACCTGGTCGCGCATCCGTTGAATGAAGATCGCGCGCCTCTGCTCGAATCGTTGATCGAACCGTCCGCCGCGATCGCGCAGTACGGCGATGCGGTGCGCGCGCGGTTGTTGCAACGCTTGAGCGTGGATAAAGAATTTGTGCATATTGACGACGGCTGGTTTTTGCGCGGATTGTTGCCGCAAATTCACGCGGGGCATTTGAATCTCGCGGAAGCCGCGATTGAACAGACTGGCGACGCGCAACGTTCCGGCGATTTGCTCAAGATTCTCGATCTGCCGATGGAGAAAAAGTCGGCGACGATCTTTGCGTTGAATCACGCGCTCGCGAATGATGCGCGCTTTGATGATGTCGGTCCCGCGAATGATCCGCGCTGGTATTTAACGCGACTCGAAATTGCCGAAGCGCGCGAACGTCCGGCGATTCTTGAATTCGCGCCGGCGCGACCGATTACGTTGCCGGCGGATTTGGAAACGGTCGCGGCAGAATTGCAGGACGAAGCGGAATTGAATGGCGACGCGAAGAATCGCGCGCTTCCGTCGCGCGATGAGATCACGCTCGTGTTGACGTATCCGCATCGGCGCGCCGGCACTCTGCCGCTGACGCCGGCGGTGCGCGGTTTGTTGCCCACCTTTGCGCGCCCGCGTTTGAAAATCGCGTTCATTGATGCCAACACCGGCGACAAGTTCGCGGGGTATGCGGTGGCGCACGGGCATTACATTGCCGGGTTGAGCCATTGGTTCAACGCGCGCAAATTAGCGCCGGGTGCGTTCGTGATGCTGAAACGCGGCGGCGATCCGTTGACGATCGTTTTGGATTATCAGGCGCAACGCGAACGCGCGTTGTGGGTACGCGTCGCGCGCGGCATCAATGGCAAGTTGACGTTCGCGCAAGAACGGCGACCGCTCGCGCACAAGTTTGACGAGGAAATGCTGATCGTCATCGGCGATCCAATCGGCATTGAAGCCGTGGCGCAGGTCGCGCGCGAACAACGTTCGCTTGCGATTTTGCTCGAAGAAATTTTTCCCGAACTTGCCAAGTTGAGCGGCGCGGGGCGCGTGCATGCGAAAACATTGTACAGCGCGATCAACTTGATTCGGCGCGCGGGTCCGCGCGCCGTGCTCGGCGCGCTCACCGAAAGTCGCGCGCTCTCATCCGTCGGCGGCGGATATTTCGTTTTGACCGACGAAGCGCGCCGCTAATTTTAATTCAGAGTTGTGAAAATCAATTATGCCAGCCATCGTTCGACCGGATACCAAAACACTTTTTCAGATTGACCCGACCTGGTTCGCGCAGAATGGACGCGATCTGCGCGAAGAAATGCACGGCGCGTTGTGCGCCGAATGTCGCGCGCGTTATCCCAGCGCGGCAGATGCGCCGGTGGTGGATCGGATTCACCCGCGCACCGCGGAAGTTCAGCGCGTCGACGCGTTGTGGGAATGTCTCGCGGATCATTGCGGACGTTTGCCGGGCTACATCGCGCCTTCGACGTTACTCACGGTGGCGATCTTTCGCGCGCTGTTGGCGAACGGTAATCAAGCGATGTCGCCGGAGCAATTGCATCGGCGCATCGGCAAAAGTAATCCCGCCGGCATTTTGAAATTACTGCTCGGCGCGGAAATCGAAAACGGCATTGTGCCGTTGGAGAATTGACACGCGTCGAGTTTCGGCTATAATGGTTCTCGCAGTCGCCCCGGTGGCGGAATTGGCATACGCGGCAGTTTGAGGGGCTGTGCCGAAAGGCGTGAGAGTTCAAGTCTCTCCCGGGGCATCATTTCACAGAGAGGATGTTATCCGCATCCGCAAAAATCGTCGCTTGCACATTTTACCCTCAGTGCATCGCGGCGATTTTGCTTTTGAGATGGAACAATGACCAAACCCAAGCGCCAAGATCGTCGCTCTGAAATTCAAACGACAGGAGACGATGACGAAATGAATTTGAGAAAATATGTTACCACGCGTCAAGCGGCGGTGATGCTGGGAGTCGGGCAGGAGCATATCCGCAAGTTGTTGAGCGCAAGCAAGGTCAAGGGCATCAAGTTGGGACATGATTGGCTGGTGTTTGCGCCCTCGATGGAAAAATACTTTGAGACCAAATCCAACCGTGGCAGACCGCGATCAAAAACACCACAACTTGAAGTGAAGAGTATCGGGCAGAGTTGAACACAACTCTGCCCGTTACTTGTCTTTACGCTTTCTCTCAACGTCACACAAAAATTGTGACTCTTACTGAACTTGGTGTAATTTCTCCAATTGCTTTTGCGCGTTCTCCGAGTATGGCGATTCAATTCGCTTGAATATGTCCAGTGCTTGTTGCGTAGACTCAATCGCTTTGGATATGTTTCCCAACTTTTCATAGACAAAACCTAGGTTGAGCAACCAGCCGCCTTGGTTATATTCGTTTCCCATCTCTCGCGCCAATTCAAGTGACCGTTGAAATGGTTCGATCGCTTTTTCAAACTCTTGCAAGCGCACCCAGATTGCGCCGATGTTACTCTCCCAAGCTTCTTCATCCATTTTGTAATCAATCTCGCGCGCAATGACGGATGCTTGTTCATAGTATTCAATGGCTCGATGTAATTCGTGCAAACTGCGGTAAACGTGCCCCAAGTTGCCGAGCCAACTCTGTTCACTTCGCCGATCTGCGACATCTAGA
>JACRPR010000094.1:23912-50072 GCA_016223105.1 Chloroflexota bacterium
CATCCAGGTGGTAGTGGGTGATTCCAATATTGCCGATATGCTTGCCCTCATTACGTCGATCACCTAGTTCTTTAGAAAATTTCAGTGCTTGTTCGTACAGTTCGATAGCCCGATTGGGTTCACCTTTCGCACGATAAGCCGTCGCAAGGTTGCCCAACCAACTGGCTTGACTTCGTCTATCACCGATTCCCTGAGCGATGTTCAGCGCTTGCTGGTAGCAATCAATTGCCTGGGATTGCTCACCCATATATCCGCGCGCGTTACCCAGTTGCCCCCAAACACTGCCTTCCAATCTTTTGTCGCCAACTTTCTGAGCAACCGCCAGAGCTTGGTTGAGAAGTTCGATGCCTTTCGGCATATCTCCAACCAGGTCTGTGTAAACACTCCCCAAATGAAGAAGGTCTGCGCCTTCATTGGTTGTGCTTTGGATTTCACGATCAATGACGAGTGCTTGTTCGAAATACTGAATGGCTTGCTCTACTTCACCAAGTTCTGCATAAGCATTCCCAAGATAACTCAGGTGGATACCCTCGTCTTCTCGATCTTTTAGATGGCGTGCGGCGTCTAGCGCAGGTTCAACCCACTCAATCCATTGGCGAAATGATAGCCGTAGGTCAGCTACATCCGCCAATGCTTCAGGATAAGCGTTGCACAAGCGTGCGATATCTTGATTCGTTTCCCAGTTTGTGGCACTCCACGCTTGCCCATCAATCAGATGCGGCAATTCAGTATCAACCACCGCAAGCGCTTTGAGAACATTCTCGTTGCCTTGCAAATAAAGTTTGGAAATATTATGCGCCATCTGGAGATAGTACTGTGCGTGACACCAATAGGCGTGGAAACGGCTGGGCATTGTTTATCAATCTGATTAGAGCAGGTTCGTGTTCGTCGCGACAATATTTGCAAAGGTTTGTAGATGTGCATGTCCCGCGGTAGAGTCATCTTTGTAAAATACGGGTGGATCTGTTTTTGTTTGCAAAAAGTTTTTCTGCCTGCTTACGCGCGTACTCAGTATAGGGCGATTCAATCGCTTCATAGATAGCCAACGCCAATCTTGCACATTCAAGCGCCTGTCCTTGGCGATCCATTTTTTCATACGTCAAACTGAGATTCAGGAGATGATTTGCTGCTACTTTTCGATCACTGATCTCATTAGCAATATCGAGTGCCTGATTATATAGATCAAGCGCCCTAGCATAATCACCTAGTTGGCTGAATGCAACGCCAAGGTTTCCCAGTTCAATTCCCTCGTCCGGTTTCTCGCCGATCTCTCGTGAGATAACGAGTGCCTGTTCATAGTGCTCAATTGCCTTTTGTACAGCACCCAGATTAAGGTAAGCATTTCCCAAGTTTCCAAGATCAGCTGCCTGTTCACTACGATCACCAACCGCAACTGAGATTTCAAGGGCTTGCTCGTAGTAGGAAATGGCTTGGTGAATTTGTCCGAGATTACGATATATGTTCCCCAGCTTGTTCAAGTTCATACCTTCTCCAAGTTTGTCACCAAGATCACGATCTAGAGCAAGAGATTGTTCATAGCAGTCAATGGCTCGATGCAAATCCCCGAGAGCAAAATAGGCGTCACCCATACTGTTATGTGTCGCACTTACCCCGCGCTGGTCGCCGAGTCTGCGCGCAATTTCTAGCCCGCGGAGATAGTGTTCCATGGCTTGATGCACTTGACCAATGTGTAAATATACATTTCCAAGTGCGCCGAGTCGGATCCATTCTCCATGAAGATCACCTATTTCTCGCGCTATCTCAAGTGCGTGTTGGCAATAGGGCAATGCCTTTCGCCAATCCCCGCGACTGATATGAACATTACCCAAATTGCCGAGAGTAAGACCTTCGCTTCGCTTATCGCTAACATGCCGATAAATGGCAAGAATATGTTCATAATAATTTATCGCTTCTTGTGTATTACCAAGATTCAATTGAGCATTGCCAAGGTTGCCCAGTTGAGCCAATTCTCCAGGCGTGTCCTCAATAGATTGTGCAATTACCAGCGCGCGCTTGTAGAATTCAATGGCTTGATACATATTTCCGAGGAGGTAATAAGCATTTCCAAGGTGCCCCAAATGACTGCCTTCGCGTTTTCGGGTTCCCAGTTTTTGTGTAGCATTAATTGCGACTTCTAACCACCCAATCAATTCGTATGGGTGCAACCGCAAGTGCAATAAATATGCGGCGGAATTGGAATAGTCGCTACACAAGCGCACCGCATCCTCGCTGTTATTCCAATTCGCGGTTGCCCACCTCTGCCCGGCTTTGAGATGGACAAACTCGGCATCAAACGACTTCAACGCCCCAAAAACATTCTCGCCGCCTTGCAAGTAGATTGTCTCGGTCTCTTCGGCAATCTGAAGATAATGTTGCGCGTGTCGCAAATATGCTTCAAACCGACTTGGCATCTTTCATCAATCCGTCAGCAATGAATTTGCGTGCATCACCAACAATGCGTGCATCTGATAGCGATCCATTGATGGAACGTACTCTAGCAATCCGCGATCAACTAATACTTTCACGGTTGGTTTGGCGTCTTCCACTTGCCATACGGCTTTCATCGCTTCCAAATCAAATGTTGCGGGTTTGGGTGCAAAAGGTCCCAGGTACGCAAAGCAATCGCGTGTAAATGGGTCCAAGCGGTCCGTGCTTTTCTGAAATAGTGCAGCGACGGTTGGCGTTGTTTCGTTTGCGAGTTCAGCACGATCCGCAGGAGCCTGCGCTTCGAGCAACTTGGCTCCTTAGCGTAATTCTTTCAACAAGTCAGTCACGCCGAAGCCATAACTTGCTTCGGCGTTGAGAAGATGCCCAGCAACTTGGATTGCAAGTGGCAGTCCTTCGAGATCGTGAATGAGGTCGAGCGATTCGTTGGGATATTTCGCGACGACAGTTGGCGCAAGAATCTTGAGTAGTTCAAGAGCATCGGTATCACTGAGCACAGGCAATTTGAAAATATCGTTTGGATTAGAGACGAGTGCTTGGGCAATGTCATTTTGCCGCGTCGTAATGAGCATTGCACAATCGCGTCCGCCGACTTGAAACGCTCTCGCGTGTTCAGATTCCCAAACATCGTCCACGACGAGAAGCATCTTTTTGTTGCGCAGCATCGCGGTCAATTGTGCTGATGCTTCTTCAACCGATTTAGCGCGCAAGAGGTCATCCGTACCAAGCGCACGTCCCCACGAGGCGAGTTCGGAAAGCAGATTGGGTTTTGTGCCAAGCGAGACCCACAAGATACCATCAGGAAATGTTTTGGCAATGTCTGGATCGTGGGCGAGTGCGGCGGCGATGGTTGTTTTGCCAACACCAGGCCAGCCACGAATAGCGGTGAGGACTTGGACAGCGGCGGGCTTACCTGTTGCCGCGACGCCCAAGCGCGATTTGAGATCGGCAATCACATTGTCGCGTCCGATGATGAGTGTTGGCAATGGCGGTGCACTCCCTGCGCGAAATGCGAATGTAGGAATTGTCTCGCGCAATTCGCGTCCCAGGTCTGCGCTCACTTGGTTTGCCAGATTTTCAGGTGTGGTGAATTGACTGCGGAGAAGGTTGTCTACCTTCTTCATAAACGCATCCAGTTTCTGCTTCGCATCTCCGCTGTCAACAAACTTGGGAAGCCAGGGATGATTGGGATCAACACGATAGCAGAAGCACGGAATGTGCAACGCTTGCGCCTTGTCGAATTCCTGCTCGGTGATGGAAAGCGTGTCACCTTTGGGAATTGAGCCGTAGCGATGCGCGTAAATGCCGACAAGCGCATCACAGCCGTTGATGGCATTCAGCGCGGCTTGGTTCCACACTTCAGGACGCGAGCCGAAATCTTCCATTTCGACGGGTTGATGACCGAGACGGAGAATTGTATCTCGCACGGCTTCACGATGTTCTTTCAAGTCTTCAAATGTGGATGAGATGAAGATTTTCATTGGTAGTCCTCTCTTGGGTATTGCTGGGTTTCATCTACAATTTAGCTAGTCTTTTTACCCGCTTACGCGCATTATTGACATATGGTGATTCGATAGTTTCATAGATGGCAATAGCAGATTGTGCATAATCAAGGGCTTTTTGTTTGTCGCCAGATTTTTCGTGCACAAGACTAAGATAGAAGAGTCGATCTCCTTCTCCGTGCTTGTTTCCAATGTCGCAAGCAATCGCGAGCGCCTGCTCATAATAGCCTTTTGCCTTATACATATCTCCAAGAGCATAATAGTCGCTTCCAAGATTGCTCAGGTGGTTGCCCTCATTCCTCTTGTCGTTGAAGTCGCGGGCAATCGCAAGTGCCTGTTCGTGATACCCAATAGCTTTGTGCATATCACCCGACTCAGCGTAGGTATTGCCAAGATGCCCAAGGGTCGTACCCTCACCTCTCTTATAGCCAATGTCGCGCGAAATGCCAAGTGCTCGCTCAAAATAATCGATTGCCTTGAGCATCTCACCTAGTTCTGCACAGGCGCAACCAAGATTGTCGAGGTTAATCTCTTCGCTATGCTTGTCGCCAAGATCACGGGAAATGCCAAGTGCTTGCTCGTAATAATCAATTGCTTTATGCTTATCCCCCAAAGTCGAATAGGCGATGCCAAGATTGCAAAGACAGGAATCCTCAGCGTTTTTATCGCCGATCTCGTGGGCAATCGCAAGTGCCTGCTCGTGGTACTCAATTGCCTTGCGTGGATCCCCCAGAGCATTGAATTGGCTGCCAATATTGTCAAGGTGAGTCCCTTCGCCACGTTTGTCACCAATCACACGGGTGATGGCAAGTCCCTTTTCATAATAGTCAATAGCTTTTCGCATCTCGCCCAGCCTTGAGTAGGCATTACCAATATTGCCGAGACAATTGCTTTCGCTTTTTTTATCTCCCAGTTTACTTGCTGCAAATACGGCACTGCTCATCCACACAATCATATCGTGTGGGTGCAAACGTAAACTCAGCCAAAACACCGCGACATCTGGGTATTTGGCGCATAGTCGCGCAGTGTCTTCGCTAATTTCCCAATTCTTGACACTCCATTCTTGCCCACGCTGAATATCTGGAAACTCTATATTAAATAGCGCAAGACCCTTGAGCACGTTATCGCCACCTCGCACATATAACTTTTTGGCGCGTTTCGCCACTTCCAGATATTGTTTCGCGTGCCTTAAATAAGCATCATTTCTCGATGGCATAACTCATCACCCCGCGCTCTGATACGTCATCGCAAAGACGCGGTCATTGAGCCAGTTGCGGAAGGACTCGTTGTCATAGTACTGCTTCAAGAATTCGGTGTCGTCTTTAGCGAGCGTGTTGACGATGCGGCGCAGGGCAAAGTCGTGTTCGATGCGCGCGGCTTGCTGATCGGAATTCTTTTGCGCGTTTTGATACGCGGTATCGGCGGAGACGCGCGGCACAATCTCTTCGGTGATGCGGCGCTGGATGCGGTCATTGTCGGTGAACAGGGTGCCGAACTGTTCGTTGAATTCTTTGAGGATGACGCTCAACGGTTCGAGTTCAGGTTCGGCTTTGCGTCCGCCGCCCTGGGTTGGCACGGGACCAATCTCCGCGTCTTCATCGGGCAAGGCGATTTTCATCGCGGCTTGTTTCTCAACGCGGTAACTGTCCATATCAATCGTATCGAGAATGCCTTTCGACAAATCTTCTTCTTTCGGCGCGGGGAGTTTGGGCGTAAGGAATGTCAAAAAGATGGACAACCTTTCCCACTCGGCGTTCGTGTACGGTAGGACGCAAGCCAGGAACGTGTACGTGCGTGTGAACGCTTTGCACTTGCCTTTGAAATCCACTTGCCCATCTTCGTCGAGGTGATCGCGGTAGAACGCGACGCACGAATCGAGAATCGGATCGAGTTTGTCGCGTTGCGCGCCGTTGAGATACAGTTCGGCGAGTTGCTCGACCTGGTCGGGTGAATAGACCTGGTATCCATCGAGCGCGGCTTGCAGATCGTGGAGTTTGTTCGGATCGGTTTCTTCGCCGAGAATCGTCGTGCGATAGTAATCGGCGAACGCCGCTTCAATTGTTTCGCTGTCGTTCATAAAATCGAGAATGAACGTGTCGTGTTTTTTCGGATGCGCGCGATTGAGGCGCGAGAGCGTTTGCACGGCTTTGATGCCCGCGAGCGTCTTGTCCACGTACATCGTGTGCAAGAGCGGTTCGTCATACCCAGTTTGAAACTTGTCCGCGCAAATCAAAAAGCGGTACGGCTCTTCTTGAATCTTGTCGGCAATCGCACTGCTGGGGAAACCATTGAACGATGCCTCGGTTTCTTTTTTGCCGCCGTACTCGTACTCACCTGAGAACGCGACAATCGCGCGATACGGACTTTTGATTTCCTTGAGATATTCGCGAATCGCCAGGAAATATTGAATCGCGCGTTCGATGCCGTTTGTCACCACCATTGCGCGCGCTTGTCCGCCGATCTTGTTCAGCGCGATGACGTGCTCGTGAAAATGGTCCACCATAATTTCGGCTTTGAGTTGAATCGCGTGGCTATGCCCTTCGACATAGCGGCGCAATTTCTTTTGCGCTTTTTTCGTATCGAACTCGGGATCGCTCGCGACGGTCTTGACGAGTTTGTAGAAACTATTCACGGGCGTGTAACTCTGCAACACGTCGAGAATGAAACCTTCTTGAATCGCTTGCTTCATCGTGTAACTGTGGAACGGACGATGCTTGACCTGGTCGCCCACGCGGTATGCTTCGCCGAACAATTCGAGCGTTTTGTTCTTGGGCGTCGCGGTAAACGCAAAGTAACTCGCATTCGGCAACAGTTTGCGTGATTCCATTATGCGATTGATCTTGTCTTCGGTCGTTTCTTCATCTTCGACTGCGCCTGCTTCGGAGAGCGCCATACTCATCGCCGCCGCGGTGCGCCCGCCCTGGCTTGAATGTGCCTCGTCAATGATGATCGCAAATTTGCGCGCGCGATGTTCGATGCCGATTTCGTCGAGGATGAACGGAAATTTTTGCACGGTCGAGATGATGATCTTTTTTCCGCCTTCGACAAATTTTCGCAGGTCGCCTGAATGTTTTGCGTGTCCGACGGTCGCGCTCACTTGGGCGAATTGTTTGATTGTCGCCTGAATCTGTTGATCGAGTAAGACGCGATCTGTGATGACGATGATCGAATCGAACACGGGCTGGTCGTCTTTATGAATGCCGATGAGTTGATGCGCGAGCCATGCAATCGAATTGGATTTGCCACTGCCCGCCGAATGTTGAATGAGATAGCGTTTGCCCGCGCCGTGCTGGGTCGCATCGTCTATAAGTTTACGCACGACATCGAGCTGATGATAGCGCGGAAAAACCTGGTCACGTTTTTTGCGATTCGTCTTGGGGTCTTTTTTCTCGACGACCTGGGCATAATTTTCGAGAATGTCGGTCAAGCCGCGCGGTGTGAGGATGCGCTTCCAGAGAAAATCAGTTTCGAGTCCATACCGATTCGGCGGATTGCCCGCG
Organism: Chloroflexota bacterium; assembly: GCA_016223105.1. Lineage (GTDB taxonomy): Bacteria > Chloroflexota > Anaerolineae > UBA4142 > UBA4142 > JACRPR01. The sequence goes on from JACRPR010000094.1 coordinate 31,360, forward strand.
CCATCGTTCCATCCTTGATCGAACGGCAGAAACCAGGATGCTTTACCTTTCAACTCGGTGCACATTTTGACGCGCATATCGTCCACCGCAAAATGCACAACACAGCGTCCGAATTGAAAGAGGAGTTCGCGCGGATCGCGGTCGCGTTTGTACTGCTCGACCGCATCCTCGACGGTCTGTTTGGTGAGCCGATTTTTCAATTCAAATGTGGCGATGGGCAAGCCGTTGATGAACAAGCACAGGTCGAGCGCGCGACGCGTTTCGTCGCGGCTGTAGCGCAGTTGGCGCGTAACGCTGAAACGATTTTCGGCAAACTTTTTCTCGGCTTTCGTATTCCCAGGTGTCGGCGTGCCGTAAAAGAGGTCAATGTGATGTGGGTAATGATCTAATCCTTTGCGTAAGAGCGTAATGACGCCGTGCTTGGTGATTTCGCCTTGCAAGCGCGCGAGGAATTTGCGGCGTGTGGGCGTGTCTTTATCGAGTTCGAGGGCGCGCGCGGTTTCTTTTTGCGTGGCGCGCAAAAACGTGCGGAGTTGAACGAGGTCAACCGCGTACTCGCGGTCATATGCTTGGGCGTCGCCGAGAATCCAACCTTCCACAGTGTACGCCGCGCGCGCTTCTCTTGACATCCGAAGGGTCTCCAAAGACCCTTCGGGTTTTTCATGGGTCATCGCGGCGACGATTAAACTCTCAAGACCTTTTTCGCTGGTGTCGGTGGGCATTCTGTTTCTTCCACTATTTCGTTATTCTCAATTTCCGATGGTGTTTCGGGTACGGCGATTTCTGTTTGCGGCAATTGCTCTGCCGCCGCGCGCACATCCACCTTGCCTGTCACCACATCCGCGATGAGGCGTGTGCGATATTCGCGGATGAGTTCGATTTCGCGTTCGGCGCGTGCGATGGCATCTTGGATTGGTTTCGCCTCCTGGGTTATCGCTTCAACGATTTGATTTTGTTCAGCGAGCGGAGCAATGGGAATCTTGAAACGTTTTAGGTCTTGGCAGGTGAGCGCACCTTTGGTACTTCCTGAATCTTCGCTGATTGTTCGCAATTCGGTGTACGCGCCAGTAAGAGTCAAATGCAAATATTCAGAAGACATGAAAACCGACCTGGGAGTAATGAAAGCAATGTGCTGATTGATGGTTGCTTCAAATTGAAGTAAAGCCGAAGTCCCTCTGGTTTTTCCTTGTCCAGTTATCGCAACCAGAACGCTACCTGGTGTGACTCGCGGAAGATGGCACTCTTGAAGTGCAGTCTCCGTAACAAATTGGTCTGCGCTATCAATCGTGCCGCGATTTACTTGCGAACTATTTAACCAAGGATAACAACCGTTTCGCCAGTACGCTATATTTCCACGCGAAGGCGTTGAACCATTTCCAACTTTCGCAAATCGACCGATTGGCAAAACTTCCCAATGCTCTGGCACATCACCCAGCCACGCAACGCCCGATGGTTTGAGCCGCACGTTCGAGGCAAGCCCGCGTGTGACTGCGCGATGAATGATGGCTTGCTTTTGCTCGTTGAGGAGCGCAATCAATTTGCGCTTGACGCGAATGTACCGATCTATGCGTTGGTTCGCGTGGTCAAGATAGCGGACGATGGCGGATTGTTCGTCGGGTGGAGGAAACAAAATACCCAAGTTCAATAAATCAGATTGTCCCAATGTTGAACGAACACCTGCACCAAGTTGGTTATAAATACCACGAAGCCACAAATCATAATATTGGTGAAAGAAATATCGCTGGATGCCATTGTGATGCGGAGAGAGCCGAACGTAAGCAGGACTCATTATTCCGTCTTCGTGAACAAGACCAACACGACTTGTCCGAAGATTTTCCAAATCAATCAATTTGAAAACCAGGTCGTTCTTTTGGAAAAACTGATACGACGCATAATCTTTCGGAACAAGACCTTCTGGATTATCAGGATCGTTGTTGACAACTCCGCGCAATGTGAGCGACAGAATATTTTTATGAGCGCGATCCCGATTGATTTCTTTCTTGCTTTGAAAAAGTTGTTTGGCGCGACGAACTTCCCAATGCGCGGGGATTTCTCCCAGCCACGGTACGCCAGAATCTTTGTAGGCGGGATAGGGCTTCACTCAACCAGCTCCGTCAAGCGAGCGGGTTTCCAGAGTTGTTCAGCAATCTGGAGGTAAAGTTCTTGGCGATCATCTAAATCTGCTTTCTTGAATTCCGAATGGGCATGGAATGGTAGTCCTGAGCTTTCAACAAAGCGTTTGAAACCAGGGTTATGTTTATAGGCATTCGGATGCAAAGATCGTGCTAATAGATTTTGAGAGTCATAGTATGGCAGCTTGTGACTGTATGGGGCATCATTCAGACTTGCATTCGGCGGTTTGAGAAGCAATAACAAATCTCCAATTCGATTGCGGTAATCGGCAAAATCTGTTGGGTGAGAGAATTCATCCTTATGGCGCTCTGGATGATCTGCCCAAATATGTTCAATCTCGTATTTCTTCTTTCCCTTGCCTGTCGTATATTCGACAAAGTGCGAATTCAGTCCAGATTCGGTCTCGATAAAATCGGTGAGTCGGGCGAGAATGCGCTGGACATACTTTCGGTTCATGTTGTGCAAAGCAAATCGTGGATTGTCCTTGAAAGACTTGGATCCATCCTCTAGCTTTCCTTGAAGTATTTCAGCAAGTTGGCGCGGCTCTTTTCCGCGAATATCGCGCATGACAAGAAACATTGCGTACTGCATATTTGAATACGCAATGCTATCCCTGTTCCAGATACGTCGGTTAATCAGAATATCTACATACATTGCAACAAGTTTTAGTTTCAAATCAACTGTCTCTGGCGTGTCTGAGGGATTCAACGGCGCGAGTAAGAGTTGGTATTGGAGCGTATAGGCGTACTGGGCATTGTAAAAAACGTGTTCCAGACCTGGCGTAAATTTGTTGGATGCCTTGATGAGCCGCAAATATTGCCCCGAATAGAACTCAAAATCACGCAATATGAACTGATAGTAACTCTCGCTGCCGTTCAGACCTAGGGTCTGATGTTGTTCGCGCACCCAACGGTGAAACTCGGTGCCTATGCGGTCCCAGTCTTTGGGCTTGGCACCTTTTTTGCGTTCGCGAATTTCCTGAGCATATTGACTACGCAACCACGCTTTGAAGGCATCAGCATCGGGTTCTTTACCTTGATCCTGCATGTCTCGCAGTTCGTGTAATTCGTGGACACGCTTCTTCCACATATCGTTGGCAAAGTTGCGCTTCTTTTCATCCTCAATATTGGCAAGCATATAGCCTTTGAGCATGTCGGTTGCGCCCAAAGATAACCCTCGATCATTCATTGTTTCAAAAATGGTATAAGCATCATCATCTGTGTATGTCGTGATCTCGACCAAATGAACATTGTGTAGCAACCAATCTTTGAAGTAAGGAATGTCCTTGTCTGTTAATTCTTTCTCTGGGAATGCTCGTTCTATATCTTCATAACGGGTCACGATATTCCGAACTGAATCAGACTTGTTTGCCGAGTTATAGCTGCCAGTTGTGAGTAAAGCCTCCATGCATTCTGTCCGCTCTTGAACCTCGGAAGGCGGATCAGTTATCATAATATTAAAACTCTTGACACCAAATTTCTGAGCGCGGATTAGCGCGTCGAAATCTCGCTCTTCATCTTGTCCTTTCAAGCAATGTCGCAGATAAATCAAAAGTAGAGTAAGACTTGTAAGGCGTTGCTGACCATCAACGATAAAGTTGCCGGTGGATTTTTCGCTGATGATTATTGAGCCCAGAAAATAGTGACCATAATTTGCAATTGCTTGGCGCGAATGGTTCGGGTCGTAATCTTCCGAAAAATGATTCGTAAGATCATCAAGCAATTCTTGGATATGCTTTTCAGTCCACCGATATTCCCGCTGGTAATAATCGATCTTGAACTTGGCACCATTCAAGATTTCCCAAACGGTTTTACCTTTGCCATCAATTTTGCGCTGAATATTTTGCTCCGTTGATTCAGTCATGGTTATTGTACCTCCGTACGAATTATGCTCCGAAGCAATCCTTCGGTCTCGCGTTCTACCGTTTCAATCTCATCGCGGATTTGATCGAGCGTGCGCAATTCGGGCGGCTTGTAGAAGTGGCGCGTGAACGAAATCTCGTAACCGATTTTCGTCGCGCTCGCATCCACCCACGCATCGGGCGTGTATGGCAACACCTCGCGGCGGATGAATTGCTCGATGCCGCCCTCTTCCAACAACGGCACTTGCTCCGTGTCGCGCAAGTCGGGATCGGGTTCGTACTCGACAACACTACCCTCACCCCCAGGAAAGAGACCGTGAATCGGATCGGCTTGCGCTTTCCCAGGTTTAACGTAGGTTTTGGCGATGACGGGCGGCGCAGTTTCCACGCGCCAACTCACCGCGCGCAACAAGAATTTCTTGTCCGATGCGCTCAACTTCAAATCGAGTTCATTCAATGCCAGGTCTACGCGCGCACGAAAAACATTGTGATCCTCAAACACTTGTCCGCCGATTTTTTCGCGGAGCGCGGTCGCCGTCGTTGCCAACTTGCCATCGCGTTCCCAGGTTTTCGGATCGAGCAATTTTTTCTTTTTCTTATCGGGCAAACCTTTCGGCGCGTCGTCGTCCGTCTCTGCATCCAGGTCGCCGTTGCCCCACTCGTCAAGCGTTTTTTCCAACTCGCGTTTGACGCTGTTGAATTTTTCAAAGAGCGCATCGCCCAAACGATCGTAACCATCGCCCGACGCATAGCGCAACGCGTCAATCGCTTTCGGCGTGAGTTGACTGTGCAAACGCAATGGACGTTCGACGCTCACCTTCCAATAACCGAACGCGGCGTTCGGGAAAATTTTCGATTGCGCGGTTTCCTCAAATCGCAAATAAGTGTCGCAGATGCGTTGAATGTCGTCGGCGGCGAGTTCGCAATTTTTCTTGCCCAGGTTTTTGCGTAACGGCTTGAACCATTGCGTCGCGTCGATCAACTGCACTTTGCCCTGGCGATGCGCGGGCTTGCGATTCGACAGCACCCAGATGTACGTGGCGATGCCCGTGTTGTAAAACATATTCAGTGGCAGAGCGACAATCGCATCGAGCCAGTCATTTTCGATGATCCAGCGGCGGACATTGCTCTCGCCCTGTCCCGCGTCGCCCGTGAACAACGACGAACCGTTATGCACTTCGGCGATGCGGCTCCCTAGCGGCGTCGAGTGTTTCATCTTGGACGCCATATTCGCCAGGAACAACAATTGCCCATCGCTCGACCGCGTGAGCAGAGAAAATTCGGCGTTGCCCGCGTGCGTCACGACAAAACGCGGATCCTTGATGCCGTCCTTGCCACCCATTCGTTCGAGATCGCTCTTCCAACTTTTGCCGTACGGCGGATTCGACAGCATAAAGTCGAATTCCATCGCGCGGAAATAATCATTCGATAACGTCGAGAATTCGGGACCGCCGATGATATTGTCGGCTTGCTCGCCTTCACCCTTGAGCAAAAAATCGGCTTTGCAAATCGCGTACGTCTCGCCGTTGATCTCCTGTCCGTACAAATGTGTGCGAATCTCCTTGCCCTGGGTCAATCCGATCAACGTTTCTTCGCCGACCGTGAGCATACCGCCTGTGCCGCACGTCCCGTCGTACAGCAAATATGTGCCCGATGGAATCTGGTTAGCAATCGGGAGGAAAATCAAATTCGCCATCAGCCGCACCGCGTCGCGCGGCGTCCAGTGCTCGCCCGCTTCTTCGTTATTCTCCTCGTTGAACTTGCGAACCAACTCTTCAAAGATTGTGCCCATCGCGTGATTATCGAGACCTGGGTATTTGACCGAGCCATCGCCATTCAAGACAGGCGTGGGGCTGAGATTGATTTGCGGGTCGAGAAATTTTTCGATGAGCGTGCCAAGCGCGTCGGCTTTGGAGAGGCGCGGAATCTGATTGCGAAATTCAAAGTTGTCGAGAATGAGTTGAACGTTCGGAGAGAATCCGTCGAGGTACGTCTCGAAATCGGCGCGTAGTTGTTGCTGGCTGGCGCGGGCGCGCAAATCGCGCAACGTGAATGGCGACGTGTTGTAGAACGCCTTGCCTGCCGCCGTGCGTAACGTTTGTTCCTGATTCGTGATCTTTGCCGCGTCGAGCATCTTTTTCGTTTCCAACACGGCGGACTTTGTCGTTTCCAATTCGCCATCCAAGCGGCGCAGAACCGTCATCGGCAAAATCACATCGCGATATTTGCCACGCACATAGAGATCGCGCAACACATCGTCGGCGATGCCCCAGATGAAATTCGTAATCCAGTTAAGCTGGGTTTGATCCATTAGTATGACCTTCTGATGGCGGCAAAGACAGATTCAGTTACGGTATAGGTTTTCGGTAACTCTGACTTATCAAATTGGTCTACGGCAACTTTGCCGAGTGGTGTTAAAAGATATATTTGACCTGAGCGATAGCATAATCCACTGGATTCCAATTCGTCAAAAAATTTTGCAATTGGAAATTCAGATCCAAAGTGATGTTGAAAATCTGTAATGCGATTACAAAATTCCTCTCTAACGCACCATAGCACAAGGGATTTATGTGGATCTATTATTGTTTCAGCAATACGCCATTTAGCATTCTTCGATAACGTTTCGGTTTGATAATCCGAATCAGTTTGCGGAACTCTGTCAGCAACAAACCTAATTGTCTCACCATCTTTTTTCCGCACGATGACGGTCGCGATAGCATTCGGCGCGATACCCAACGCTTTGCCCAGCACGACCAACAATGTGCGTTTCGTCTCCGTATCGTGTTGCGCGCGCAATTCATCCAAACGCGCGCGATAACATTCCGCCGGCTTGCCGGTCTTGGCGATCTGGCGATCAATCTGTTCGAGTTCGATCCCAATCGTGTCGAGACCGAGCGCGTAGGTTTTTTGAATTTCGCGAATGAACGCGAGTCGATCCAGTAGAGACGCGTCATAATAACCGCGCGTGCCACGCCCGGTTTCGACGGGACCGCGTTTCGGATCCGGGACAAGTCCGCGTTTTTGCCAAAAGCGCAGAGTGTTGTAATCTACATCAATATTCAGTGCGTTCGCCATGCGTAGCAATTTGTGAGTCGGGATCAATTCTTGCGGTGACGTATCCAGTTCGGTCGGAAGTTTGGCAAGATCGGATGCCGATTTTTTCAACGTGGGAGTCGGTTCCTCTGGATCGCGAGTTACATCAAGGGTTTCTTCCGCGCCTGGGCTAACCAAATTGGGTGAAGATGATTCGCTTAGAGCAAGCGTAATTTTTTTAGGAGGGGTAATCGTGCCGGATGCCAACCGTTCGCCACAGCGATTGCAATACGCGCTATCCGCCAAATTAAAGGATTGGCATTGGTGGCACCGAATGTAAGATGGAGCAGTCAAACGTGTGCCACACGCCTTACAATACTTGCTGTCGTCAACGTTGGAAGTTCCACATTGGAAACAATTGGTCATCTTGACTCGTCTTTGTCAAGCACAGCGCGAAATTAGATCAGTTCGCGGATTGGATATGCCACAATGAACGCATTGAGCATATGAAACCTTGCCAAGGCTTGATCCACCTGTTCGGCAATATCGGTCATCTTCTGGATTTGTAGTTCCGCGTCTAACATAGATGATCATTTACAATTACCATTCGGTCGCGTGTAGCAGTTTCACAATTGAATCCAAGCACAATAATTCCTAACCGCTGACTGAGACAAGTGCCTGAACCAATCGGACTCGCCTTAGTGCTTGCGTTAATACAGTACAATTCTGAATTTCACCTTCGTCATACCAATGCACACAATTGAAAAGCTGACTCAGGATGAGAATCGCACCTTTGGCGCTATATCCGCCTTGATATTTCTTGGGGATCAAAAAGAAAAATTTCGAAGCGGTATCTTGGCGATTGGCAAAATCATGTGCTTCAGCCAAAGCGCCTGGGGCATCTTCGAGTAAACTTATCACAAGGTGGGCTTCTTGTATTTGAGCGAGCTCCTGAATTTTGGTGGGAAGATCGTCACCAATATCTTTCAATTCCTCACTGAACATTGCATTGTGTCCACGCCTTAACAAGTCATCGCGAATTTGAATACGCTTATTACGAACAGGACTAGACGATTTTGTTCCCGGACCCCAAACCAAAACATGAAGTGGGGTATTGCGCATCCTTTCGAGCCGGGTTTTGTAGCGTGTCTTAAATTCAGACAGCATACGTTCTGCTTCCGGTGTGCGCGCGATAGGTAAAGAGAGAGTAGTTCTATCGTGCATCTGACTACCTCCGAATACTAAACATCAAATCGTCAAAACACAAACACCCGCCCTGGCAACTTGACCAGAGCGGGCGATAATGCTACACTCCAACACGCCTCAGGTGGTCATTCACCTCGGGCTAACGCCTCGCGGGTTCTGCGAAAACCTAGCGGGGCTTTTTCTTTCCTCCATTATAACCGTTCTCTGGTGATTCCGCAAAATAGTTTTTCCCCATTTCGATTCCAAGCGCGGACAAAGACAATTGACCAATTACTCTATATCGAGTATAATCATTATTAGAATTAACTCGATAAAGAGTGATTGTTATTACTGCACTGGCAACTCGGATCGCGCAATTTGTTGGGTCCTGGAAAATTGCTCTCAAACGATCCGTCACGCTCAAAATCACTCGTTTGGCGATTCTGAGGGTAAAGATACCAGGACGCAAACAAACTGGGCTGTGAACAGTTTTCTGACTACGTGTTGACTAGTCAGAAAACGCAAGTCATCACGAGCGCGGCAACTTGCAAATTGAGCCGAAAATGGGACGCAAAGCAGTTACATCCACTCGCATCAAACAACTGCGCGACGCGCAAGGATGGAGCGCGTACGAACTCGGATGCAAACTCGGTTGCACGCGGTCGTACATCAAATCGCTCGAAGGCGGCTCGCTTCCGATCACGCACCGGTTCGCGATGCGCTTCGTCGCGCTCGAGCGCGTGACGTACGCACAAGCCGCGCGCCACAAACAGATTCGGACGATTCATCCGCTCCCCAAGCAGATCACGATTCTCGCGCGTCCGCGCAAGTGTGCGATCTGTCGCGCGTGGTTCATCTTTCCAAACGCAAGCGATCGCGTGTGTGCGGATCGCGAGTGTCGCCGCGCGTATCGTACACGCATCAAATAATGAGGAGGACCAGACCATGGCATCGTTGCATCCAGAGATCATCGGAAAAATTGTGAGCGCGTTTTTTGACGTTCATTGGTTTGCACGTTCTCATTCCACGTACAGCGAGGAGAACTTGCGCGAAGCGTTGATCGTCGAGTTAACCTTATCGAAGGTCAAGGTGAAAAAACAAGTGCCCGTGTTACGCCTCTATCGAGATCGCACCGTCGGTACGGATGTCATAGACCTGGTGGTCGAGAATGTCGTCGCCGTTCAAGTTGTCAAAGCACAAGAACTCACGACCGAACACACTGATCACATGCAAAGCTATCTGCGCGACAGTGGGCTCGTCGTCGGACTCGTACTCAGATTTGGCGGGAGCGATCACGAATTCAAGTATGTGTTCAAAGATGCGAATCTGAGACGAACGCGTTAGCGATGCGAGAATTGAATGCACACCAATCTTGTCCTGGGATTCGTTGCGCTCGCGCTGATCGTGTTCGCTTGCTGGGGCACGTTGGAATCGGCAACCGCGCTCACAACCGCGGCGACCGCGTTCACGCTTGCCAACACGCTCGCGGCGATGCAACAAATCATTGCGTTGCTCGTTTGCGTAGTAAGCGTTTTGATCCCGGTCGCGCTTTTCGGCGCAGTGCGTTTCGGAATGGTGCTGGGCGAACGCAATGCCGCGCGTGAACTCGAACGCGAACGCGCCAACGCGCCGGCGATTGGCGTCATTGAGCAACCGCGCATCGAGCAAGTGTCCGCGCCGCGCAATGACCCGCAACCGTTCGCGTTACCAGAACCGCGCCGCGTGATTCGCCGCGCATCGCCGCACACCCGGCGCGCACGTGTGATTGTCCAAAGGTGGTTTCGATGAATCACTCTCCTTCGGCTTGTCTGCTTCGCGTGGTGGCGTGGTTAATCCTGGGATTGATGTTCGTCCTGGCATCGTGCGAATCCGCGTCCCCGGCGCGCGACGATTCGTTGTCCCAAGTCTGGGACGCGCAAGATCGCGCGACGATTGCCGCGCTCACTCTGCAACGCGCCGCGGGCAAAGCGACGAGCCAAGCCGATGCGACGCGCGAGTATCTGTTTTTGATTGGACAACAAACGCGACTCGCGCAGGATGCGCGCGCGACGCAAACAATCTTCGCACAAAACAGCGCGGGCACCGCGACGCAACAAAGCGCGTACTCGACCGCGACCGGGATCGCCGCGCAATTCACCGCGACTGCCAACGCGCTCAGCATCGCGAATACGGCAACCGCGCAAGCCGTGAGTATCGAGCAGACCCGCGCGAGCGCGTCCGCAACCGCCACCGCGAATGCAGTGATTGTCGAAGCGACGCGCGCGAGCGCATCCGCGACCGCGACCTCGCTTGCCGCGAACGCGCTTGCCACGCGCACGAGTAATTCTGCGACCGCGACCGTCATCGCCGCGGCGATTCGCGTCGAAGAAGAAAAAGCGGAATGGAATCGCCGGCTCGAAGCCGGACGCGCCATCGCGACATTCGCGGTCGCCACACTCGCGCTAATCGGCTTGCTCGTCCTGGTTGGCTTTGCCGCACTGCGCTTCATTGACGCCGGCGTTCTGCGCGCGCGCGTGTTTCGTGACAAAACCGGGACAATCTTTGTGATCGGCGAACGCGACGACCAGGGACGCCAAACCGTGCTCATCCCAGGACGCTCACCCGGCGCGGCGCTCGCGCTCACGCCGCCGGATGAAAAACCGATCACGATTGACGCGCACGCGATTGACGATGAAACGACGAAACGCGATCAAGCCATCTCGTTGATGATCGCGGCAAGCGCGGGCAAAAGCGATCGCGAGGAACTGTTGCGCGAACTCACCGCGGGCGACCAAGTGCAGTTTGTGGACGAACCGCCGGCGCAATTGGTGTCCGGCGAAGTTAAGAGTTTGCTCGATGGACAGTGGAAGGAGTTGAGCGATGGCAAATCAAATTGAACGACGCGTCGCCGAGCATATCGCGACGATGACGTATCAACACCTCACGCGCTCGAACCTGGTGCGCGACCCTGCGTCCTTCGACTCCGCTCAGGATTTCGACTCCGCTCAGGATGCTCAGGGTGCGACCGACGAGCCGCTCATCTGGGTCTGGCAATGTCCCGACCGCGTCGTGCTGATCGTGAATCCTCTACGCATCAAAAATCTCGACGCGTTGTTGTCGCATCGTTTCACGCATCACCTGGGCACGGTCCTGCAAGGGCGGCGCATCGCGGTGATGAACCATCGCGGGATTTTTTTGCAAGTGGGATACTATCCCGAACTCGCGCGCGACCTCGCGTTAGCGTCCAAGCCACTCGATCTATCGCGCCAACCTTCGCCGCTTCACGTTCCGATTGGCGCGACACATCGCGACGATTTGTGGCTGTCGCTCGTCGAGCTGGATGCGATTCTGATCGGCGGCGCGCGACGAATGGGCAAGACAAATTTGTTGCACGGATGGATCGCCGCGCTGTTGCAAGGTGGCGAGACGCGCTTGATTTTGTACGATGGCAAGGGCGGCGTCGAGTTCGCGCGATACGCGCATCAACCGCGCGTGCAGGTCGTCGAGAAATTGAGTGATGCGCTCGGCGAACTCTTCGCCGAAATGAACACGCGGCTCGATGCGCTTCGCCGCGCGCGCGTCGCGAATCTCGCGGAATACAATCGCGATAAAAATGCCGGCGGACGGCTCGAACGCATCGCGCTGATCGTGGACGAACTCGCGTTCGCGTTGAACGAACCTGGGATTGAAGATGTGCTCGTGGATGTGATCGCGCGCGGCGGCGCGGTCGGGATTCATCCGATTCTCGCGACGCAACGCCCATCGTCGGATGTGGTCACACCGCGCATCAAATCGAACCTGGTCACGCGCCTCGCGCTCCCGGTGCCGGACCGCGCGAGCTCGATGGTGATTCTGGATCGCGCCGGCGCGGAAGCCATCGCGAAGACGCCGGGACGATTGCTCATCGCGCACCGCGCGCGGCACATCGAGGCGCAAGCGTTTGTCGCAAACATCGAAACGCCGAACAGTTCACCATCGTTAGTCAGTTCGCGTTTGTCCGAGCGCGAGACGCGCATCGCGCAAGCCATCGTCGAACAACTCGATGGCTGGTTCGTGACGAAACGTGTGATGGCGGCAACCGGCGAACGCGATGTCGGTTTCGTCAACCAGGTCGCGCAGAGGTGGGAACTGCTCGGCTATTTGACGCCGGTGCTCAAGAACGCACGCGGACACAACCTGGGACGCCGCGTGACCGAACGGCTAAATCAGGTATTGGCACACGAATCCGGCGAATCGGCGAATGAGGCGAATCAAGTCGAATCGGGTGCGAACCTGGACTTGTCCGCGGAAAACGCCGCTTGCGCGGAGCGCAAGGGCTAGACTTCACCGAACGATATTGCGCCAGCCCCTGGCGGTGCGCGCGTTTGCGCGGGGCGCAAAGCGCGCGACCTGGGGGGACTGACGCGTCAGGAGACCGAATGCCGTTCGCAAAACGAAATCACTACTTGCTTCCCTGGGAACTGTCTGCACGCGGGGAAAAAGAATTTGCGTTTCCGATTCAGGTGTGCAAATTGCGCGACACCTGGACGCGCACGCTCAAAACGCTCGACTATGGCGTGTTGATTGTGCGCCGTTACACCGAACCGCTCGTCGTTGTCGGCGCGCCGCGCATTTGGTTCAACGTGCTCAGCGCGCGCATCGCGCATCAACCGAATCTGTTTCATCCGCTCGTTTATCGCGAGATTGAACGCGCGCTCGAGACCGCCAAGCGTGTGCCCGGTGCGCCGCCGTTCACACCGATTCGTTTGAGCGTGCGTGGTTTGCCCGACCGCCTCTCGGATTATCTCACATACCTCAACATGAACGAGGTGGTCGTGGGGGTGCATCCGTATCGGCGCGCGGAGGCAAACGCGCTCGTGATGCCGTTCACCGCGCTGAAACGTTTTTGGAGCGAGACCGAAAACGCATATCCGAGCGAGTGGGCGAACGAAATGCTCGATTGGACGCGCCGGATGGAGACGGGACGCGATTAAATGAATGGGGTACATTGCGCGCGAAATGTACCCCAGATTAGGTGGACACCTATAGAATTATGCGGGGCACATTTTGCCAAATGTACCCCGATTGAGCTGAACCCTAACAACCGCATACCTTGCCCATCGCCAGCGGTGCAAATCCGACTGCGCGGACGCGGCGCAACGTCGTTCCTTCGACTATCGCTCAGGACGACGGCGAACAAGGCGTGTGAGGGGATGGGTGAGGAGATTACGCTTTGCCCGCGATGACCTGCGCGAGTTCTTTGCGCGATGCGCCGAGCGCCATCAACGAGCGCACGAGCAAGTCGAGCGAGACAGACGCATCACCCGCTTCGATTTTGGCGACGCGCGATTGGCTGGAGCGAAGCAATTGCGCGAGTTGCAACTGGGTGAGCCGTTGATGTTCGCGTCGCGCGCGCACGCGCCGGCTCAACGCGAGTTTGAGTTCGATGTAGGTGGCTTCGTCAGGCGTGAGGTTGAGAAATTCAGAAACGTTGCCGATCTTCCACCCTTTTTGTTCTAGTCGTTTTTGTTTGGCTTTATCCATCGGTCCTCTTTCACGCGGCGTCATAGTCGCGCAAACGTCGGCGGCAGGTCACAATGATGTGCGCCGGCGTTTGATTCGTTTGCTTTTGAAACACATCCACAATCACGATGGCATCCGCATCAAGGCGATACACGATGCGCCACGGTTTGTCCTTGTCGGTGATCCGCAGTTCATAGCACCGCGCGCCAATGCTGGGCATCGGGCGCGCTTGCGGCATTCCCAGCAATTCACCCATTTGCAGACGACGAAGCAAATATCCCGTTTCCAAGCGCGCGGCTTGCGAAAAGGGTGGTGTCTTGATTTCGCCGTGCAACCAGACGAGTGGTTTATCCTCAGTGTCCATCGCGGTTGTAACTATATGTCAAAAATGATATATTGTCAAACTAGAAATCAGGAAGCAGAACCAAGTGCAGGGAAAGACTCGGCAACACGAAAACCAAAATTGTTGTAGGGGTTGTGAGGATGGAGGAGGGCGCGGACCGCACAACGCGCGCCGCCACTGTGAATGAACCACGACCCGCCACGAAGGACGCGAGTATCCACGCCATTCAAATCTTCGCGTCCATCAGTTGCATTATACGGATATTCTTTGTACAGCGAAGTACACCACTCCCACACATTGCCCGCGAGATCGAGCGCGCCGCACTCGCTCGCGCCGCGCGGAAATAACCCGACCGCGGTCGTGCGTCCAATTTTACTTTCAGCCGTGTTTGCTTTTTCCGAATCGAATTCACCTTCCCAGGGGTACTCGCGACCATCCGTGTGACGTGCGGCGCGTTCCCATTCCGCTTCGGTCGGCAATCGAAACGCGCGACCTGGGTTGGTTTTATTCAACCAGTTGCAGTACGCCACCGCTTCGTGCCACGTAACGGATACGACGGGATGATTGTCTAAGAGCCTATCCCAAAAATCGTGCGGTGATGATCGCACAGGCAAAATGAACCAGCGCTTCGTAATTCTCAGTTTTTTTTCCCAGCGGATTTTCAAGGCACGGAACCGATTGTGCCATGAGTTGGTGCGTTCAATCACCCACCGCCGCGCCGGATGACGGCGACCTGTCACGGGCGGTGGCTCGGGTTCGCCACGTCGCCGGCGATGAGCGATGTGTACGCGATACCCCAAGCGTCGAGCGACGCGATGCACTTCGTCGTAATCGTAGCCTTTGTCAGCGCAGAAATGACGTACCACTAAATGACCCAAGCGGTCGCGCCAGGAGCGGCGAACGACCAAGTTGAATAATGTGGCTTCGGCGCATTGATAATCCGGCGTGTTGGCACCAGACAAGGTGAGTGCCAGCGGCACGCCACGCCGGTCCACCAAGACATGCCGTTTGCTACCCGACTTGGCACGATCAGTCGGATTCTTACCTGTTTTTGCACCACCCAACGGGGCGGGAATGATGGCACTGTCCAAGATTTGCCAGTTCCACGCGATGCCGCATTTTTGATCGTAAGTGCGGACTTGATCTGCCCAAACCTGTTCAAAGACGCCGAAGGCTTGCCATTCCTGAAACCGGCGGTGACAAGTACTGCCCGAACCGAACTCGGCGGGAATCCACGGCTTCTCAAAAGTCGCTTGACAAGCTATGAAAAAGACCTTCTTCCGAGTATGATGGGAGTTGCAGAACAACCATCGCATCGGAGGAAGGTCAAATGGAGTGTACCACACCCACTTTTGATGTCAACTTGGATCCGAGTGCCTGCCGGTCAGGTGATGGTTCGGGCGGCAGGTATTTCACAAACACCGTCCATAACTTGTTCGAGACTCGCCCGAAGAGGTTAATTCGTCGTTGCCATTGTTGTTGCGCTTTCAACTCCCGACGACGGATTTTCCGACAATGCGTTAGATGTGCCATAGGGTTGATCCTCCAGGCACATTTTATCCAATTTTATTTTTGGGATAGGCTCTAAACCAAATTCGGGATGATCGAGATCCGGCGGCTGGATAATTTTCTCCTCCGCGCGCCAATCCCACCCGGCATCGGTCCAACACTCGCGATGCGCGTCCGTGTAACCATTGTCCTCGACAAAGCGGCGGTACTGCGCGTTCGTTACCGGATATTTGCCGATGCGGTACGCATTGAGCGTCACGCGATGCTGGGGTTGCTCATCTTTAATCC
Organism: Chloroflexota bacterium; assembly: GCA_016223105.1. Taxonomy (GTDB): domain Bacteria; phylum Chloroflexota; class Anaerolineae; order UBA4142; family UBA4142; genus JACRPR01. Next base: position 47,193 of record JACRPR010000094.1, read on the forward strand.
ACTTTTCCCAGTCTTTGCCGAATTGCTCGATGATTCGTTTCGCAGTCTCTATATCAGTACCCATCACAAACTCGCCGGCGGACACTGGGACAGTTTCGGGAATCGCGCCGGACACATCGGGACGCGGATCGCCAAGCGCGCTCAGGATGCGTCCAACTTCGGCGCGTTCGACCAGCGGTAACGCACCTTGCGCGATGATGCCGACCAACCAGGTTTGCAATTTGCCCAGCGTGTCGCGATAGCGTCCGGGTTCAGTGACATGCTCGTGCAGTTTCACTTCTGCCGCGGCTTGCGCGGCGAGCGCGGCGGCGAACGCGTCTTGCTCACGCATCGGTTGCCCTTCCAAATAATCGCGCGGGCACAGTTCGTTGATGAGCGACACGGCGCGTCCAATCGCGCGCTGATGTCCGGCGGACAGCAGGTACACTTCGCGCCACCACGCGCGGTCTGCGCTCACCCATTCGACCAGGTTGCAGGGAAAATCTTGCGAGTTGACGACAAACCGCGCGGTCAAAAATTCTTGAAACGTGCGATGCGGAAATGCAAACACATCCGGCTCGCGTTCGATCAACAGTCCCGCGCGCGTGCGGACATAGTGAATCGCGGTCTGCGCCTTGTTCCAATCCTCGCCGAGCGCGGGCACCAACACCTTGCGAAGTTCCTCGCCGCTAATATCGGCGGTTACATTTTGCCGATGCGCGCTTTTGCCTTGCCGCGTGTGCGCGGCAAACGCGACCTGGTTAAGCAATTGCTCTAGTCGGTCGCGCGAAATGCCGAGCGCATCAAGAATCCCTGGTTCGGATTCGGTCTGTCCATCCACCTGGACGCGTTTGTTCTGTTGCCAAAAATCGAGCAGAAGCCGCACGCAATCCTCGTACAGTTCCGCGCGATCATCCGGCAATTTGCCGCGCGAGGTGTGCAGGGTTGCCATCAACGTGAGGAGCAGTGGACGCGGCGCAAGTTCGGCGAGATGCGGCATTTTGCACGCGGCGATCAGCGCGTTTGCTTTCGATTCCGCGAGTGCGGCGTTCATTCCTGACACCTGGACGACGGCGGCGTACCAACCGCGAATAAAATTCGCGATCTGTTCATTGCTGAATGGCGCGATCGTTTGCTCGGCAAAGCCGGGCAATTTCCACTCGCGTTTTTCGTACGCGTACGGTCGGCACGTTACGACGATGCGACACTTGCCGCATCCGCGCTCGAAATCTTCGATGACCGATTTGAGCAGAGCTCGCCGCGCATTCGCGTCCGGCACTTCGTCCAAGCCGTCGAGCAAAACCAGCCCGCCGCGTTCGAGCAGATATTTTTTGAGCGGCGCAAATTCGGTTTCCAAACCGTGGCTCGTGAGATCGTGTTTGAGAAAATCCCAGAGCGATTGCGCGCTCGGTGGATGCGAATGATTCGCGCTGACCCACGCGACCCAGTCGCGCAAAATGACGCGCACGGGCATCGCCGCGCCGAGAGTCCAGTCCGGCAATTTTTCGAGCCACTGGTCATTCGGTTCGATTTGATGCCGCGCGAGGATGAACGCGAGATAGTTGACGAAGGTGGATTTGCCGCCGCCGGGATCGCCGAGCAAAACCAGCCGGCGCAATTTGGGATCGGACACGACTTCAAGCACAGTCAAACGGCGCATTTTTTCGCGGTCGAGAAATTCCGGTTGCTCTTGGCGCGCTTTGCGTTTATCTGTTTTGATTTCAACTGTCGTCGTTACTTCGAGATTGGTGTAGACATCGCTCAACGTTGCGGTCTCGCCGGTCGGTGAGGCGTACTGCGGATCAATCACGCGGAGCGGCAGGACGTTGCACACATTCGCGAGATAGCGCAAGTACGGCTCGGCGTTCCAATCGTCGGTGATGACGCGCACGCGCACCGCATCGCGATCGACTGTGCGCGCGAGCGTGGATACATCGAACGCGATGTGTTTGAGCGCGGTCTCGACGGATTGCTGATGTGCGGCTTGAAAGAGTGGTTGGAAATCGGGGAGTTTGTTCAACTTGCGACGCAGTTGAAACAGAAAATTTGCCAGCCCGCCGCGCAAACTGGGATCGAGCCGAAGCGCGTGGAGCAGTGAATCGGGGATGATACCAGGATCGGCAGAGGACGCGAGATAGACGAGCCGCATCACCTCGTTGCGGAGCGCCTCTTTTCCCGGCTCGACAATTTCGTGCAAGCGAATTTTTTGTGCGTACTGCATCGCCAGTGATTCGCCTTCTTGCCCGGACGCGTCTTCAATCGCGGTGAGAATCGCGAGGACGAGCGCATCGTCTTTTTGCCCGGCAGTCGCACGCGCTTGCACCTTGTCGGCAAGCGGTTTGACACCCGGTTCGATAACACCTTTCTCGATCAATTTTTGAATGACGAACGGGGCACCGGCTTGAATGGCGGTTGCCAAGGCAATGAACAGTGGATCCATACGTCGCACTCCTTCGTGGGAATGAACGCGCGCTAGGTTAGGGGAACAGGTATCGTCATTGTACTCTGGGATAGAACGAGTGTCAACAATTTTTTGGTGTGGGTGACAACTTGTGGTAAAATCGCCGCAATAGCAAAACCTCGTAACTCATTCCAGTCACGAGGTGTTAGCCACGCGTGAGCAAGACGCGGTGGCGATGGGCATTGTATGCCATCGCTCGGTTCGCGTCAACGGCGCGGGCGGGCGATTTTTTGATTGGGGCATACTTTGTAATGAACCTATCCACCCTGCTTAATTTCAAAGGCAAAGTTATTTCGCTGATTTCACTACCGTACACTTTTGTAAGTTGAGAGGTTGACACCCATGTGATATGCTCTAGTTCCACCACAGAACAGGAGCATAGACATGAGTGACAACCTCCGGCGCTATCGTGCCATAAAACAGGCGTTAAAGCAACTTTA
>JACRPR010000095.1:0-3483 GCA_016223105.1 Chloroflexota bacterium
CGGGAAATTGATATTGTCGCGCGCGGCGAGGGCGAAGCGACCTGGATCAATCTGTGCGAAGTCGTCGAGCGCGTGAAAGCAAACAATCCGAAATTCCAAGCGCGCGATTTGCTCGACCCCGCGCAGAAATTGCTCGACGGCGTACTGGGCATCACGTATCAAACGCCCGACGGAAAAATTCGCCACACGCACGAACGCACCGCGATTCCCGATCTCGACGCGTTGCCATTTCCCGCGTATCACTTTTTCAAAATGGAAAAATACACGTCACTGCAACCGGCGATGGACGCAATCGAGATGGGCAAATCGTTCAGCATTATGACCTCGCGCGGCTGTCCGTATCGTTGCACGTTTTGTTCGCAAAGTGTGATGGCGGAAAAATGGCGCGCGCGTTCGCCGGAAAGCGTGATCAAGGAATGGCGACACCTGGTTCACGATTTGGGCGCGCAAGAGATCGGCATCCTCGACGATTCCGCGAACATCAATCGCAAACGATTGCACGATTTGTGCACGCGCTTGATCGAAGAAAAACTCAATCATGTGCCCTGGATTTTGATCAACGGCATTCGCGCAAATCTCGCGGATGAAGAATTGCTCAAGCATATGAAAGACGCGGGATTACTGCGGCTCGCGTTCGGCGTCGAAACCGGCGACGAAGATATTCTCGAATCCATTGACAAGCGCGTCACGCATGATCAAATTCGCGCCGCGTTCAAGAACGCGAAAAAAGTCGGACTCGAAACGGTCGGCTTTTTCATCATCGGTTTGCCGGGCGACACGGAAGCGACGATGGAAAAAACGATCCAACTCGCATGCGAACTCGATCCGCTCGTCGCGAATTTTTCGATGATGACACCGTATCCTGGGACAAAAGTTTGGGAGCAAGTGCATCGCAACGGCGGACGCATGTTGGTGAAGGATTGGCAGGATTACGTTTTCTTTGAAGGCAAGGCGCGTTTCGAAATGGGCGAGACGACCGCCGCCGCGCAAGAAAAAAAGTGGAAAGAAGCGTACCGCCGATTTTATTTGCGCCCGCATCGCGTCCTGGGAACGCTGATGCGAAAATCAACCTGGCAACATTTTCCGCGCACGTTGCGAATGGCGCTCAAGATCGTTCTACCGAAGAAAACCAAAGACGAAGTGAAAACGAAATTGGACGAAGCGCGCGCGCCGGCGAATTGATCGCAAACGCGCGTACATGTTATCGGCAATGTATCGGCAATTTATCGGCAATCAAGAAAGGTGAAGAATATCTCTTGCGCTTGACGATTGAGCGCGCGTGTGTTCGTGTGAGTTGAATGTGATGACGGCATTGGCTCGCATAGATCAATATCTTTGCAATTTGTCATTGCGAGCGTAGTTTGCGAAGCAATCCCCAATTCTAACGGGGAGATTGCTTCGTCGGCATAGACCGCCTCCTCGCAATGACATTCAGCCGAAAGGAATTTTCGTATGCGACTCTATGCCGACAGCGCGAGGTGTTCGGGATGCCGGGCGTGCCTCGTCGCGTGTTCGCTCAATCTGTTTCAGGAGAACAATCCCAAAAAATCCGCGCTCGCGATCCTCGCGCATTTTCCCGCGCCCGGTGTGTACGAAGTACAAGTCTGTACGCAATGCGGCGAGTGCGCCGCTGTGTGTCCGACGAACGCGATCAAGAAAAATTCGCGCGACGCGTACTATGTGGATTTCGCGGAATGTAATTTGTGCGAAGCGTGCGTCCCGGCGTGTCCCGAAAATGTAATGTTCATCCGCGCGAGCTTGGCAAATGTCGCGTGGAAGTGTGATCTGTGCGGTGATTGCATCGCCGTGTGCGGCACGAATGTGTTACGCGTCGGCGCAATCGAAACCGTGATGGCGGGAGGCGCGCAATGAACGGATACGGCGGACACATTTTGCGCGTTGATCTCACGACCGGCAAAATTTCGAAAACGCCCACGCCGGAAAATCTCGCGCGCGAGTACATTGGCGGACGCGGGTTTGGCGCATATTTTCTTTTCAATGAAGTGCCACAAGGCGCGGATCCGCTCGGTCCCGAAAATAAATTGATCGTGTCGTCCGGTCCGTTTTCCGGATTGCTGATCCCCGGCGCGGGCAAATGCGATTTCACTTGCAAGTCGCCGTTGACCGGTGGGTACGCGAGCGCGTCGCTCGGCGGATTGTTCACCGCGGAAATCAAATATGCCGGACTAGACAGCATCATTCTTGAAGGCGCGAGCGCAAAGCCGGTTTATCTTTTGATTGACGACGATCACATCACACTGCGCGACGCGTCCGCGTTGTGGGGCATCGGCGCGATCACCGTCGAGAAAAATTTGAAGGACGAACTCGGCGAAGAATTTCAAATCGCGTGCGTCGGTCCCGCGGCGGAGAACGGCGTAACGTACGCGCACATCAATCACGATTTCGGTCGCCAAGCCGGACGCGGCGGCGTTGGCGCGGTGATGGGCGCGAAAAAAATCAAAGCGATCGCGCTTCGCGGATCGAAATCAATCCCGGTCGCAAACCTGGACGCGTATCGCCAAGCCGGGATGAATCTCTACAAAGCGTGCAAAGATTCGGAAGGACTCAAGCCCTGGCAAAACCTGGGAACGACAATGGTCGTGAGTTGGTGTGATGAAATCGGTGCGCTCCCCACGCGCAATTTCGCGGCGGGCTCGTTTGAAGAGGGCAAATCACTTTACGGTCCGGTGATTCGCGAGCAAATCGTCATCACCGACAAGGGTTGTTTTGGTTGTCCGTCGCCGTGCGGCAAATACAGTCGGCTGAAACGGTACGGCACCCAGGTCGAGGGACCCGAGTACGAAACGATTGGAATGACCGGTTCGAACCTGAGCATCGCCGACGCGCAGGATGTCGCGCAGATCAATTTCTTGTGCGACGAGTGGGGCATTGATACGATCAGCGCGGGCGGCGCGATCGCGTGGGCGATGGAGTGTTACGAAAAAAATATCTTGACGCGCGATGAGACCGATGGACTCGATTTGAAATTTGGAAATGTTGAAGCGGTGTTCGCGCTGATCGAAAAGATCGCCAAGCGTGAAGGTAAACTTGGCGCGTTGCTCGCGCTCGGCACGAAACGCGCCGCGCAGATCGTCGGCAAGGGAAGCGAGCAATTCGCGATCCAGATCAAGGGGATGGAGCAATCCGCGTACGCGACGCACAACGCGACCGCGATGTTGCTTTCGTATATGACTGCCGATGTCGGCGCGCATCACAATCGCGCGTGGGCGATCACGTACGATCTCCAGGTCGGGCGCGAACTTGTCAGCGCGGATAAAGTCGCGCGCGTGATTTGGTTGCAACACGTTCGCCCGATGTTCGATGCGCTCGGCGCGTGTCGCTTGCAATGGGTCGAGTTGAATCTCGATCTCGAAATGTACATTCCCGCGCTCGAAGCGATCACCGGCATCAAACGTTCGTGGAAAGATTTGGAGCTGGCGAGCGAGCGCATTTGGAATTTGACGCGAATGTATTGGGCGCGCG
>JACRPR010000095.1:3555-16800 GCA_016223105.1 Chloroflexota bacterium
CAAAAAGATTTCGGGCGCGCGTGGGATATGCCCTCGCCGCGTTTCTACACCGAGCCGCCAAAAACCGGGACAACCGCCGGACAAATCACAAAGCTCGAAGATGTGAATCGTATGCTCGATATGTACTACGAGCAACGCGGCTGGAACGCGAACGGTTTGCCGAAACCGGAAACGTTGGAACGATTGGGCTTGGCGTGAATAGAAATTGGAAGTTAGATGTTAGATGTTGGAACGGATCGTTTCCAACATCTAACATCCAACTTCCAACTTCCAATTTCCAATGCCAGCACAAATCAAACTCCTCGGCATTCTCAAATCGTACGTCGGCGGGCAAAGCCAGGTTGAGGTGGATGCCGGCAACACGGTGCGCGAAACACTGTGCGCGCGCAACATTCCCTCCGACCTGGTCGCGCTCGTGATGGTGAACGATCAACCACAAGCGAAAGAATATCGCGTGCAAGATGGCGATGTGATCACGTTGATCGCAGTAGTGGGTGGTGGGTAAAAGGAACTGATGAAACGACTTTGGTTAGACCTGGGAGATCTCGGCGTGTTCGTGCGCCCGGCGGGCGCGCACGATCGCTGGCAGGATCACGGCTTGGGATTATTGCGAACGATTTTGAAAAGCAATGGCGTCGAGACCGATCTGTTCTCGACGCGTTCTTTGCGATCCTGGGATGAACTAAAATCGCGCGTCGCGGGGTACGATATGCTCATCATGAACGTGCGAAGTTACACGTTCCCGTTCGCGTACCAAGCCGCGAAAATTTTCAAGCAAGTCAATCCGCGCGGCATCGTACTCGCGGGCGGAATGCACGCGACCGTCGCGCCGGATGAAATGGAAGCGATCCCGGCGTTCGATCACATTTGTCAAGGACCGGGCGAAAACGTGATCGTGGATTTGCTAAAAGATCCAAACGCGTTTCCGCGCGTGATCGTCGCGCAAGGCGCGAAATCAATGGCGGATTGGCAAATGATGGATCGCACATTGTGGCCCAATCCACATCTCTCCGATTTTCCGTGGCCCCTCGAACCGGAATGTGGTTGGGGTCCTGGTCCCGTCGCGACGATCATCACGAGCCGCGTGTGTCCCTGGCAATGTGTGTTTTGCAACGAGGCGTCGTACATTCCAAATATGGGACGCAAATCGGTTGACCAGGTCATTGACGAACTAAATTATCTCGACGACAAATTCGGACCGCTCGGCTCGGTCGTGATTCACGATTCGATGTTTTTCCAAAGTCCGCGCTGGCTCAAAGAGTGGATCGAAAAATATCCGCGCAAGGCGCACAAGCGTTGGTCGTACTGGGCGGCGGCGCGCTCGGACACGGTGCGCCAGTGGCCCGATCTCTTTGAAGCGCTCGTGCGCGAAACGAATTGGAATCTCATTTCGATTGGATTCGAGTCGGGCAGTGATCGCGTGTTGAAAATTCTCAACAAGGAATGTACCGCCGAGGATAATTATTTCGCGATTGATCTGCTCAACAAAATCGGCGACGACCTCGAAGCGCGCGGGTACATTCCGCCGAAATTCTGGGCGAACATTATGCTGGGCATTCCCGGCGAAACGCGCGAGGATGCGTTCGACACGATTCGAATGTTGAAACGGATGCGCCGCGTTCTCCCTTCGATTTCGTACTATGCGCCGTATCCCGGTTCCGCGCTCGGCTTTCAATTGATCGCGGAAGGCAAAAGCCGGATGTCGAAAGAAAATTATCATCGCTACCCGAACGATGAAAAAGTGCGCGGCATTGATTACAAATTCTACAATCAACTTTTGAAAGGCAAATTCGAACGCGACGTGAACACGAAATTGCCGCAATTTCTGCGCGATAAATCCGGCGTATACGCGGACGCGTTAATCAAGGCGTGAGCTGAAAGTGTCATTGCGAGCGAAGCGAAGCAATCCCCGATCAGCGCGTGGAGATTGCTTCGCTTCGCTCGCAATGACAGAGACAAAACTATGAGCAGTTTCAACAATCCACACCACTTTTATTTGTTCGCGATGAAGAACGGCAAAAAGAAATTGGGGTACGGCACTGACCCGGACGACGCGTACAATAATTTGAAATTGCGCCTCGCGGAAAAAGAAATGGACGCGATTATCAAAGACCAGGTCGTGATGATTCCGCAGAGAGAATTACAAAAGCACGCGCGCGAGTTGGGATGATCGCGCAAGCGAGACGGCGAGCGAGACCTGTCAGGTTTTTAGAAACCTGACAGGTCTCGCTCGCGTCGCTTGACACGCGTTTTCGCTTCGCCTATAATGCGCGCAGTAGAACGATTGTTCAATTATTGCGCGTCATTGCGACCACAAGAAAATTTCATTCTGGACTCGACGCCTTAGCGGGTTACGTGTTTGACCATCCACCGCGTAAATGTTCGACTCCAATGGGCACGCGTCGCAATGACAAAGGGAGTTGAGATGAACACAGTCGGTTACGTTGTCGGCGAAGTTCGCACGGATGAATTTACGTTTGTTACGAATCGCGAGATCGCGCCGCCGCGTCTCGAATACATCGTCTTGCCGGTGCAAGAACCGACGCGGCGAATTGATGTGCTTGCCCAGGTTACCTCGCTCAGCGTTTCGTCGCGCTTGCTCGACACCTCGCTTTCGTACACCGAAGTCGAATCAATCCTCAATCGTTTGAAATCCTCGCCGCCGATTGTCGTCGGCACGGCGAAGGTGCTGGGTTATCTCGAAGACGATAACTCGGTGCGCTTTCCGCGGCACGCCGCGACGCCCGGCACAAGCGTCTCGCCCGCGCCGGATGATCTCCTTCGCAAATTTTTTTCGAGCGTATCCTCCGGCATCGAAATCGGCGCGCTGATCAATCGCGACCAGGTTCCGGTTTTGCTCAACCCGAACGGCTTGCGCCGGCATCTCGCGGTGATCGCGCAAACCGGCGCGGGCAAATCGTACACCGTCGGCGTGATCCTCGAAAAACTTTTGCAACTCGGCGGCACGGTCGTCGTGCTCGATCCGAACAGCGATTATGTGTTGATGCGTCGCGATAAAAATCATCGCGCGACCTCGTTCGCGGATCGCGTCAATGTTTTTCGATTGCCGACGACGCAAGCCGGGCGCATCAGCGATGACGAGATCGGCGGCTCGACCAAATTCACGATGCAATTTTCAAAACTCGAGCCGGACGAGATTTGCCAAATGACCGGCATCAGCGACACTTCGACGAACATTCGCAAAGCGGTGCAAACCGTGTGGGAAAAATTGCAAGGGCGCGATTACACCGCCGCGCATTTTCTCGACGCGATGGAAGAACTCGCGAACGGCGCGGATGCGATGCAAGCGCAATCCGCCGGGATGCCGCGCGGCGCAGAGCGGCGCAATCTCAATCCCGCGATTGGCGACGAAGAACAATTCGATCGCGGCTTGCGCGAACTGCTCGAAGAAAAAGCGAACGTGTCATTTGAAGATTTCGGCAAACCCCTGGATCGCGAACCGCTCGAAGAAAAAAAACCAGCAAAAAATAACAACGCGAAATTGCCATCGCTCGACGCGATCAGCGGCGCGCAAAAAGCACTCAAGTACGTCGAACGCTTGACGAAAATTGATATCTGGGGTTTTCAAGATGTGCCGATGAACGATCTGCTCAAGCCGATGACGCTCTCGGTGCTCGATGTCGCGGGCGTGGATCAGTGGATCGCAGAATTTGTCGTGGATAAAGTTTTGCGCGAGACCTGGTCAATCGCGGTGAATGAAGGATTGCCGCGCCCGGTCTTTTTCGTTTTGGAAGAGGCGCACAATTTTGTGCCGGGCGGACAAGGGATGCAATCGCAAGCCGCCGCGATCATCAAACGGATCGCGTCCGAAGGTCGCAAGTTCGGCTTGTTCCTGGTTTTGATCACGCAACGTCCGTACAAAGTTCACGGCGACACGCTTTCGCAGTGCAACTCGCAGATCATTATGCGACTCACGAATCCGCAAGATCAACAAGCGATCCGGCTTTCGTCCGAATCGATCAGCGAAGGATTGCTCGCGGATTTGCCCGGCTTGAACATCGGCGAAGCGGTGATCCTGGGTCCGCTTGTGCGCGTGCCGGTGATGGTCAAGGTCGGGCATCGCGAATCGCAAGAGGGCGGCAGTGACATGGATGTTGTCAAGAAACTTGAAGAAGCGCGAAGCGAAGTCAAAACGGATCGGCGTGAGACGCAAGTGAAGGACGAACGCAAAGCGCGCGGGCGGAGCGAGTGGAAGGAAGCGGTGTGAGTGGATTTTCGATTTTTGATTTCTGATTTCGGATTTGGCGACACATCTGGAATCAGATAGAAAGATCAGCAATGCGAAACGAAAAGGATTTCCAAACGACGTTCGCGCGTCTGAAAAAAATTTTGCAGAGGTACGCAAAACGTTTGACCGTAACTGTGGACAAACCGGACGCGTATTCGCTCGACGCGGGCTATTCCGAAAAATTAAAACGCACAATGTTTTTCGGCGCGGTGCAGATCAAAAAGAACTATGTCAGTTTTTATCTGATGCCGGTATACGTCTTTCCCAATTTACTCAAAAGCATTTCGCCTGCGCTGAAAAAACGGATGCAAGGCAAGTCGTGTTTTAATTTTGTGGCGATTGATGACGCGATGGTGAAAGAACTTGCGGCGTTGACGAAGCGGGGGATTGAGCGATACAAGGGAGAAGGTTACCTCTAATATTTGATTTTGTCATCCCTGCCTTCTGGTTGCAAGGTAGGGGAAACAAAGCGACCTGGGAGCAGAATGAAATGCAAAAGAATAGCGATGAGCATTTAAATCTCTTTTTTTCATATAACCGTGACAATGAGTTCATCGAAAACAATCTGACGCGCGCTTTTATCGTTTGCCTTTCAATTCTGTCGGGACAAACCCGAAATTACTTTTTTCGATCAAAACGTTTAGCAAAAGCAAACGATCCCTTGAATAAAACCAAGGGGATCGGAGATTTGGATTTCACTGCCGTTCAATTTGCCCTACAAGGAAACATTGACCCACAACTTTCCAAGAACTCCGCCAAACAAATCCTACTCACAATTACCTCAGATCTCACCATTGATTCAGAAGCTGATACAGTCCTCAATGATGAGGTAAGCGGTGAAAGCATACCAGATGGATGGATCTATGATGACTCCCATGTTTTTTGTATTCTTATCGAATCAAAGATTGGGACAAATTCTTTGGATAGGGATCAAATCAAAAGGCACGTAACCAAGTGGTTTGGCTCTACGCTACAGAATCTCCAAAGTACCGGGTCGTGGTACTCAACAACCTGGATTGATATCCTTGGGATACTCGATGAACTTTTGAAGAATCACTTGTGTTCCAATCCTATCGAAGAGAAATTGATCCACAACTTGATGGATTTCATTGGTTTTTACGGTTATCATATGTTTGACGGAATTCATCTTTCCAGATTAAATCCTTCTCCGGATTTTAGATTGTTGGACTGATGATCACCTGAAGAAAGGAAACTTTCAATGAACGAACAGGATACAAAGCGATTTAACGAAAATTTCGCTTGGTTCAACCGGTTTTTCAGTGATTTGAAACAAATATTTGAAATCGCCTTTAATGCCATTCCACAAAAATATTTGTCCGAGGCGCCTGAAGCAGAATTCTACCACACCACCACCAAGAAACGCCTAACAATGCCGGAATTTTGTGCAGGTGGGATTGAAGGTAAGCGATGGGCACTCCAAATTTATGCGATATTTGATCAAAATCTATTTGCCAAGCCAAATACTTTTCTTGAGCAACCTTCAATCATTGTCTTCTTGCATTCTCACCCAGATAAATACGGCTATTTTTGGGGTAATGCACACAAGGTGGTAACTCAATTCAAAGCTACCGAGTTTCCTCACCGAGGAAATGCCGGGATTAAAGGAAGAGCAAACATCAACCCCGAAGCAGATTTTTTCGCGTTTCAGGTACTGTTTGATAAATTATCCAGCAACGACGCTGTGAAGGAACATATTGCTAATCCAATAATCGCGTTTCTTGAAAAAGACGAAAATCAATGAACGCCACTAAATTTTCATACCGGAGCTTTGAATGCGTCGCACCGCCCAAGAAATTCACAACCCAGATTTAATTAGTCAGGTCATTGCCAACGCCCTGGTTTGCCGCCTGGGATTGTGCAAAGACAATGTGCCGTACATCGTCCCGGTTTCGTTTGGGTACGACGGCGCGTGTATTTATTTTCACACTGCGCCCGAAGGTTTAAAGTTGGAATTTTTTGCCGCGAACCCGCAAGTCTGTTTTGAGTTCGAGGATGAGGTCAAAACAATTTCCAAGCCGGAAGCGTGTCAATGGTCGGCGTCGTATGCGAGCGTGATCGGGTACGGCGTGATCGAAGAAATCGTTGAGCCGCAACGCAAAACTTATGCGCTCAATCAAATTATGCGACACTATTCCGGGCGCGAGTGGAATTTCGATCCAAATCAAATTCCGAAAACGCGCGTGTGGTCAATCGCGATTGAGCGAATGACCGGCAAGCAATCCAAAGACAAGCTCGCGAGTCAATTATCCGCGAATAACACGAATTTTCGCGAATGATTTTTTATTCGCCAGATTCGGGTTACTCGCGGATGACAAAGTTGAATCAAATTCTGCGAGAAACCTGGATTTTTCTTTTTTACGTGTGCAAATTTTTTGCCGCGATAAACGCGACCCCACGTTTTGTCAATTCCTCTGCAGTGTGATTCAACGCCGCGTGCTTGTCGAGATAATTCGCCAGCAGAGTCGGCATCAATCCTTTCGCTTCGACCTCCGCTTTCGGAATAAAGTACTCGAGCAGGTTCGACGGATGCGCGCGCGTCGCTTCGACTTCGGGATCGCCGCCTTCGTGTTTCGCGGAAATGTTTTTCACTTTGCCCGCGAGCTCCATCAATTCCGCGCGGCGGTCGTACGGTTGACGCACGATGCTCTTGTATGTTTCGGTGATGTGATGCTCGATGCGAACGACATCTTCAAAACCAAAATATTTGCGAATCGTCGCCGCCGCTTCAATCGTCGCGTTGTTCACCGAGTTGCTCAAATTGAAACCGATCAGCGGCGTCGTGCCGTCGGGACGCGCAAACAATTTCGCCATCATCAGCGTCCACCAAATAAAGTACGGATTGTCGTTGCCGACGAACACGGAAATTTTGAACTCGTTGTTGATGCCGAGCCGATGGATCAAATAGCCGAGAAGAATTGTGCCCGCGTTGATGTTCAAGACCTGGTAAATGCCATAGTTGGTGTAATAGTACAGAAATTCATCGAGCCACTTGAGCGCGTACTCGTTCGGCTCGCCGATGCCGCCGAAATAGCCGGCAATCGTGTCCGCGCCGCCAAGATGCACGTTCGATCCGTCCGTGCCTTTGGTGTCGAGCGTGTCCACGTACGACGCACCGACAATTTGCATCGCCGCCATTCCCGCGAGCAAATCGCCCTGGTCGGATTCCGATTCTTTCATATAGCGCACGCGGATAAATCGCCCCGGCATTAATTCTTTTTGCGCGATCGCTTGTCGCGCTTGCGCGATGATCCAGGGAAAGTACTGGAACGCGCTGATCTCAAGGGTTACGGCATTTGATTTTTTGAATTTGCGCGGCGCAGTTTGATCGCCTAAAATTTTCCGGCGATAATCCACGACGCTGACGAACGCACCCGCATCGCGTTGCGCGATCAACCATTCGAGGTCGGGGACGTACGGCGAATTCATCGCGCGTAAACGTTTCATCAAGTTCGGCAATTGGCGCGCGTGTTCCGATTTGCGATTGATCGCGTCAATCGTGCCGTGCTTGGCGATCACCTTCATCACATCATTGACGAGTTTGTTTTTCGGATCGAGCAAAAAATCGTTAATCGCCGCGAGATTGCGCGCGGGGATTTTGAGTTGGCTTTGCAATTTGCTGTTCAAGTTTTCCTCACGTATCACGTATCATGCCTCACGAGTAATTCGTGATGCGTGATGCGTGATCAATCGCCTACCAATTTTAACAACTCGGCGTACTCATCATCCTTGATCGTGAACCAGTTTTCCGCTTGCGGAAATTGTTTCGTTGTAACTTCAGTAACGTACTGCTTCAGTCCATCGCCAATCGTTTTGCCCGCGTCGCCAAACACCTTTGCCATTTTGGGTTTGAATTTCGGATACAGGTTGAACATGTCGTGGAAGATGAGCAATTGTCCGTGCGCGTGCAAACCGGAACCGAGTGAAATGATCGGGATGCCCGCGCGTTTCGTAATCAATTCGCACACGCGGTCGGGCACCATTTCGAGGAGGATCGAGTACGCGCCCGCGTCTTCAAGCGCGCGCGCGTCGTCCACAATTTTTTTCGCTTGCAGTGCGCCCTTGCCTTGCACTTTGTATCCGCCGAGCGCGGACACACTTTGCGGCGTCAATCCCAGATGCCCCATACACGGAATTCCGGATCGCACGATGCCCGCCATTCGATCCGCCATTTCCGCGCCGCCTTCGAGTTTCACCGCGTCGCACGCGCCTTCTGCCATAAAGCGTCCCGCGCAACGAATCGCGGTTTCGACGGATGGTTGATATGTCATATATGGCATATCGCCGATGAGCCAACTGTTCGGCGTGCCGCGGCGGACGGCTTGCACATGCGGCATCATCACATCTTGGGTTACCGGCAGAGTCGAATCATAACCCAGGATCGTCATTCCCATCGAATCGCCGACGAGCACCATATCTACCCCGGCTTTCTCAACCAGGTCTGCCATTGGAAAATCGTAGCAAGTGATCATCGTGATCGGTTCTGCTTTACGCATTTTTTCGTACAACATTCCGAGTGTAACTTTGGATCGTTTCGTGTCTGCCATTCAACGCCTCCTCGTAAAACTTTTCGCGCAAATTATTTCAGCACACGCGTCGCGTGCATCAAAATTATAACGCGCAGTGCCGGGAATGTCAAAGCAAAATGGCATTGCGGTTCTATTGACGCGAACGTGAACGCGGCGTATTCTGATGCGTGAAATCATTGGGAGGTTTTGCGATGAAAACTCCGCGCGTCTATTCTACACCAACCTGGTTGTGGCTGTCCGTGCCGATTGTACTCACGCGCGGCGGCGGTTATTATTTTTTCCAAACGCCGACGGATATTTTATCGTCCGTGTTCTTTTGTGTCGAGTAGATCACCATGGCAACGTTTGTTCACCTGACTCCAGAAAAAAATCTAAAATCCATTTTGCGAAACGGGATCACGCGCTTGTCTCAGCGCGGCAACGGCGGCATCGGTGTTTACGCGATGCCGGTCACTAAAAATTTCTACGCATCGCATCAATGGCTCCGCGAGTTGAAACGCCGCCAAGCCGGTCCGTTGGTCGCGATTTATTTTCGGATTCCCGATGCAACGTTGGTTTCGCTGGGACATTACAATCAAGCGCATCAACGAATGACGGCGGCGCAAGCCATCGCGACGATGATGCAATGCGCGGATCCAATCGGCTATCAAGTCATCGTTCCGCGCAAAATCGCGCGCGCGGAAATTGCGCGCGCGGTATGAAAAAGAATCGTCGCGGTGAACAACCAAAAAATGTGCGGCAGTTGGTGCAACTCGCCGCACATTTTTTTCGTTTACCTGAACCGTTGCCAGTTGTAGGGTGGAAATTTGATCGTTTCTATTTTGAGTTGACGCGCGCTCTCTTCCATCAACCGCGTCAATTCCGCGTTGCTCCGAATTCCATAACCCCAAGTGTCCACACCTTTTCGCATCACGAACAATCCTTCTGTCTCATCGCCCATCTTGAGCGGAATGATCGCGTTCGCCGGATCGTAATTCTCCTCGACGTACCAATTGTTTGTCGAGTCCACCAACACCCATTTGCCTCCGACAAACACCTCGACGAAAACGTGTCCCAGGTACGGCGATTTTTTTCCGGCGAGAAATCCTTTTGCCCATGCGATACCGGCGGTGTCAATCATCACGACCGGATAACCCAGCTCGCGCGCGATGGACGCGTAAACCAAGCCCCAATCGTGACATCCGCCGAGCCGCCGCGATTGAAAAAGTTGATCGGTCGTTACCGCGCCAATTGTCGCGCCGCCCGCCGACCAGGTCGTAAATTCGCACTTGATCCAAAAATAAATTTCGCCGAGATGCGCGATGCTTGGCGGTTTGCCGCGCAACGCGTTGATGATCGCGGGGTTCGCGAGCCGCGTCTGTTCGCCCTGCGCGATATATTTTTCGGGATGCGCGTAATCAATCCCGAACGCGGACGCGTAACGTTGGCTCGCGGTTAATGTTGGCGTGCGCGTTGGCGATGGTGTCGCGGTCGCGGTTGAGGTCGGAAGAGGCGTCGCAGAAAAAGTTGGTCGCGCGGTTGGCGATGCCGGAATTGTTGTCGGTCGCGGTGTCGGCGACACGCTCGCGCACGCGACGAGAAATCCAATGCCAAGTACTGTGATTACGAAACGCGCCAATCGGTGAGTGTCCATTTTTTCCGCCTTGCGGCACAGCCGCGTTGATCGTCAAAAAAATTATAACGCGCGCGCCGCGCGCTGTCAAAAAAAACAGACCCGCAGGGTTTTTAGAAACTCTGCGCGTCGCTTTGACGCAAGCGCGGGGTTGTGGCATAATGCACGCGTGCAAAATCGTCCGCGCGCTTCCCAGATCACTCGCCGCGGCGCAATGGCGGTCGTCTTGTCGCCCGATTGCCGACAAGTTCTGCTATTGCGCCGTGAGATTTTCTTTTTGTGGGATTTGCCCGGCGGCGGCGTCGAAAAAAACGAGAACCCGGCAGACGCGGCGGCACGCGAAACGCGCGAAGAAGTCGGCTACGAAATCGCGATTGAAAAATATGTCGGACGGTATTTACATCAATCGGTGTACGGCAGAGGCGATCAGGAAACGCGCGCGTATCGCGGGCGCGTGATCGGCGGCAAAGCGAAACACTTTGGTCTCGAAGTAACCGGATTGAATTGGTGCGATGTAACGCGCTTGCCGCGCACACTCGAACCGCTCCATCGCCAAATCATCACGGACGCGTTGAGCGCTGGCGCGCCGGTCGAACGGCGCATTGATTTCGCGCGGTGGAAATTGTATCCGGCGCGCGTCGTGTTTTTTATTTTGCGTTTTGTCAATTACGGAATCAAAAAAGCAATTGGACGCGGATGAACGCGGATATACGCGGATAATCCAATTCCAAATTTCCAATTTCCAATCTCCAATCACTCAATCTCTTTCTTTCGAGGTATCGAATGATTTTACGCGGTCGCGTTTGGAAATACGGCGATGATGTGAATACCGATGTGATTTTTCCCGGCAAGTACACGTACACGATCACCGATCCAAAAGAGCAAGCCAAGCACGCACTCGAAGATTTGGATCCGAGTTTCGCGGCGAACGCGGAGACGGGCGATATGATTGTTGCCGGAAAAAACTGGGGCAATGGATCGTCGCGCGAGCAAGCCGCGACCTGTTTGAAATACGCCGGCGTTTCCGCAATCATCGCGAAATCGTTTGCGCGGATTCACTTTCGCAACCTGGTCAACAACGGTCTCGTGCCGATTGTGTGCGCGGGCGCGGTGGACGCGATTGCAAACGGCGAGACCATCGAGATTGATCTCGACGCGCACACGATTCATTGCGCGGGCGGCGCGTTCGATTTTCCCGCGCTCTCGCCGTCGCTATTTACGATCATCGAAACCGGCGGCTTGATCCAAATGCTTCGCAAAAAACTCGGCACCGAACATTTGCCGATGCCGGAAATTAAAACGGGAGGCGATTGACGATTTCAGATTTTAGATTGCAGATTGCAGATTGAAAAATCGGCAATTGATTGCAACGCTGAAATCTGAAATCGGAAATCTGAAATCTGAAATGTACAAAATTGCCTGGATGCCCGGCGACGGGATCGGAATCGAAGTGATGCACGCGGCGCGCATGGTGTTGGACGCGATCAAGTTGGACGCCGAGTACACGCCCGCGGATATTGGTTGGGAATTTTGGTGCAACGAAGGCGAAGCCCTGCCGCAACGCACGCTTGATCTTTTGAAATCATCGCACTGCGCGTTGTTCGGCGCGATCACGTCGAAGCCAAAAGAAGAAGCAGACGCGGAACTCGCATCGCATTTGCGCGGCAAGGGACTCGTGTATCGCAGTCCGATTGTGCGCTTGCGCCAGATGTTTGATCTCTACACCAACTTGCGACCGTGCAAAGCGTATCGCGGCAATCCGTTGAACTATCGCGATGACATTGACCTGGTCGTGTTCCGCGAAAACACCGAAGGGCTGTACGTCGGTGTCGAATTTTATCCCCTGCCGGACGATGTGCGCCGCGCGCTCGACGCATCGCCGGGGATGCGCGGGTTCCAAGATTTGCCGTCGGACGACATCGCGTTTTCCGCGCGCATCATCACGCGGCGCGGCTCGGAACGCATCGTGCGCGCCGCGTTCGAGTACGCGCAAAAGTACGGTTATCGTAACGTAACGCTCGTCGAAAAACCGAATGTGTTACGCGAGACGAGCGGCTTGATGACGCGCGTCGCGCGCCAGGTCGCGCAAGATTTTCCATCCATTGAATTGTGGGAAGCGAACGTAGACGCGATTATGATGTGGCTCGTGAAAAATCCGCACCAGTACGGCGTGATCGTCACGAGCAACATGTTCGGCGACATTGTGTCGGATCTGTGCGCGCAACTTGTCGGCGGACTCGGTTTCGCGGCGAGCGGCAACATCGGAAAAAATTTCGCGGTGTTCGAACCAACCCACGGCTCCGCGCCGAAATACGCCGGACAAAATAAAGTGAATCCCATCGCGACTTTTCTCGCCGCGAAATTGATGCTCGATTGGCTCGGCGAAAAAGATAAAGCCGCGCGGCTTGAACACGCGATCGCGCAAGTGATCGCGGAAGGCAGAACGCGCACGTACGATATGGGCGGCAAAAACACGACGATGGAAATGGCGGACGCGGTCGCGGGAAAATTGTAAACCGTGAGAGACGAACGCGGTGATTTTTTATCCAAAGCGCGCGAAGCATTGCGCGGCGCGGAACTTGAACTGTCCGCGCGTTGTTTCAACAACGCCGCAAATCGCGCGTACTATGCGTGCTTCTTCGCCGCGATTGTCGCGTTGCTCAATGCCGGGATTCGACCGTATGGAAAACAATGGGGGCACGAGTTTGTGCAAGCGCAGTTTTCTGGGGTATTGATCCGAAAACGAAAACTGTACTCAGTCGAGTTGCGTGATGTGCTGACGAAAAATATCCAATCGCGTACACTCGCAGACTATGATTCCATATCGGTAACTGAAA
>JACRPR010000095.1:16899-33313 GCA_016223105.1 Chloroflexota bacterium
TCCGTCGCGCGGTGATGTTTGTTGAATCGGTAGCGATTCGAGCGAAAGGGAAAAATGAGTAGCACATTAGCGCAAAAGAAGGCAATCGTTCACCACGAGTTAGGCGAAATCAGAAAAATCATCAAGCGACAATATCCTGACGCGATTTTCCAAGTGCTTGAGGGACCTGAACCGTCTCCGCGTTCCTTGTGGATGCGCGTGTTTACTGATATGGTTGACAGCGAGACGCTGACCGATCTGATCATTGAACGTGATTTGGAATTGTTGGAGAAAAAGCGATTTTTGCTAATTGTGCACGCGCGTCCGCTTGCGTATCTCCCCGAACCGCGCGCGCGGCGCGCATCGAACGGCACTCGCGTCGCGCGTGAACGGCGCGCAACGTATCGCGTCAAACGATCGCGACGAAAGGAACCGGCATCCTCTTGACCAACGAACAACTGATCGCGCGCGCGCGTGAACTCGTGAACGCGGCAACCGAAAAAAACTTGAAACTGCGCGTGTGGGGCGGCATTGCCGTTTCGCTCGCCTGCGCGAGTATCGAAACGCATCCCAACCTGCAACGCGCGTACGACGCGCTTGATTTCGTCGCGCCGCTCGGCGAATTTGACGCGCTGTCCGCGTTGTTGACCGCGCGCGGCTTGATCGCGAAATCGCGCACCCCGGCGCAACTCGTGTTTGAAAAGGATGGCGCAGAGATTCGGATCGCGACCCTCGATTTTCGCGGCGTCGGTTTGGGATCGCGATTAGGGTTGGCGGCACCGACGTTGCCGCTGACGGATTTGTTGCTGATGACACTTGGACGCGCCACGCTGACCGAGCAGGACGCGCAAGACGCGGTCGCGTTACTTCTCGATCATCGTGTTACGCGCGGCGAAACGGACGATCAAATTGATCGCGATTACATCGCGAAACACGCGGCGCGCAATTGGGCATTGTTCACGACGATCTATGACAACACGGTTTTGCTCGAACAATCGCTCGAAAATTTTCTCGATCCCGAAGAGCAACAACTCGTGTGGCGACGGATCGAACTCGTGCAGGAAGATTTGGATCGCGAGCCGAAATCGTTCGGCTGGATGGTGAATCAATTTTTGCGGCGACCGTCCGAGGTGCCGCGGTAAAAATGTTGTAGGGGCGAGGTCACCTCGCCCCTACATTTTTATTCCGCAAATTCATAACCACATCGCGGACACATCACCAATCCGCATTTCTGCGCGTGCGAACACGCCGCGCACTGCGCCGCGTCCTCCGCGCGAAATTTTTTTCCACACAGCGGACATTGGATTTCGGATTGCGCGTCGCGATTTTCGGATTGATTTTTCGTGCGCTTAAAAAATTGCAAGAGCATATCGCGCGACTCCTCCGACAACAATCGCGAGCGCGAACGTGAAAAGCGACATATTGCACGAGCGCGAGCGTAACGAGAAATTGCAACGCGAGTTCTTTGCGTAAAATCGCAAAGAGCAACGCGAGTCCGGCAATCGCGGGCAAGCCGAGCCAGCCCTCGACAATCGGCGCGAGCGGCGCACTGAAAATCCAAACCGTGTTCGTTTCGTACAACGCGCCCATCACAAAACTACCGAGCAGAACAATCGGCATGGCGGCGAATACAAATTCCTTGAACCGTCCCCAGGTTTTGCGCGCGATCACGCGCGCGGTCGGCACGCGAAACGGAAACATTTCCATCACCAGGTCGTCCGACCGTCCGGGCATCATTCGATTCAGCGCGACGCCGGTCGCGATAATCAAGCCCAGCGCGATCAGCAACAATGCCGCGCCGGACTGCCAGCCCGCGTACAATGCCGCGCCGCCCGCGATCACCGCGACGCGCGCGGAGCAGGGCGTCAACACGACGAGCGTGCTCGCGATGATGCGCTCGCGGCGCGTCGTCAGCACACGCGTGCCCATAATCGCCGGGACATTGCATCCCGCGCCCGCGAGCAAAATGATCACCGCGCGACCGTGCAAGCCCAGACGTTTCATCAGCGCGTCGAGCAGAAACGCAATCGAATTCATATAGCCGCTGTCTTCGAGGATCGCGAGCGCGATGTAAAACGTCAACACGTACGGAATGCCGATGCCGAGCGCGGCGGCAATCCCGGCATCAAAACCCCACAGTGCGATCTGCGCGAGCGCTCCATTCCCCAAGACCACATTCACAGCGGATTGAATGACCGGCGAAATCCACTCGCCCCAAAATGCCGCGAACATTTCCGCGAGCGCGCCGCCGACCCAGAACAAGTACGCGAACAATGCGATCAGCACACCGATCAATGTCGGAATCCCAGTGATGGGTTGCACCGACCAGCGCCACAGTTTTACGGCAAGCGGCTCGGCTTGCGCGCGTTGCGTTTGCGCGTTGCGCGCAATGTCGCGCGCGAGCGCGTGGCGCGCGCGCGGAATGTGCAAACAAAGCGGCTCGCCGACGCGCGCTTCAACTTCCGCCGCGATTTGGCGCGCGCGCGCGACAATCGCCGGGGCGGCACTGCGAACGATCTCGCGATCCTCTTCGAGCAGTAGAATCGCGAACGCGCGCGGCGTTAAATCGTTCGGTGGTGTGCCCAGCGCGCGGCTGAGTGTGTTGATCGCGGTTTCGATTTCGATATCGTACTCGGGCGTCGCGCGTGCGCCGGGCAATTGCGCGATCAATTCGGGGACGCCTGTGCCGCGCGTGGCAATCGTCAGCACGACCGGCACGCGCAGATCGCGCGCCAAGCGTGCCGGGTCAATCGCGATCCCGGCGCGCGCGGCTTCGTCCATCAAATTCACGGCGACGATCAGCGGCAAGCCCAGGTCGAGATATTGCAACACCAGATAGAGATTGCGTTCGAGATTCGTCGCGTCGGCGATCGCGATGATCGCGTCGGGATGATTGTCGAGGACGCCCTGGCGCGCGACCCATTGATCTTCACTCTGCGCGCCCAGCGCGTACGTGCCGGGCAAATCAATCACGCCGATTTGTTTATCGCGAAAATGCGCGAGTCCATAATTCAGCGCGACGGTTTTGCCGGGATAATGCGCGGTCTCGACATTCGCGCCGGTCAAACGATTGAACAGCGACGACTTGCCGACGTTCGGATTGCCCGCGAGCGCGATGGTAAAATCGGTGTGCCCGAAATGTTGGGTGAGCGTGTGACAGGAAGACATTTAATTCGTAATTCGCGCGAAGCGTTCGTAATTCGTAATTTGGTTGGCGAGAAATTGCGCGATGGCGACAGTGTCGAGGGGCCAGACGTATTGAAAGGTGATCGCGGGATGGCGTTGGCGCGCGGCGTCAATGGCGTGTGGAATTTCTTTTTCCGAGTGTTCGCCGCCGCGCGTCATCATCGGCGTCAACACGATCACGCGTGCCGCGCGTTCTGCGGCTTGATCGAACGCGGCGGCGAGCGTCGGCGCGCAAAATTCGTTGAACCCGATGATGACCTCGCACTTCATTTCGCGCGCGAGTTCATTCGCAATCTCGCGCGAACCCGCCCAGTACGGATCGTTTTGCGCGGTGCGCGCCCACGCGCGAATTTTCGCGTCGAGTTCATCGTGGCGCGGTTTGATTTGCGCGGCATCGGATCCCGCCGCGTGTTCGAGTCGGCTGTGCAAGCCGAAAAATTCGCCGAGCTCGCGTTTGGGAAAATCATTCGGCGGCGCGCCGTGCATTGCCAGGACGATTACCGTTTTCATTGGCTCCTTTGTGATCCGCGAATCACGCGAATTTTCGCGAATAAAAATAAATTCGCGAAAATTCGCGTGATTCGCGGATCAAATTGTATTCACCCAGATTCGATTCGCGAGATCGCGACCGAGTGCGTAATGCGCGCGACCGACGCGCACCAGGACTGGTCCCGCGAACGGCGCGTGATTTTCGATTTCGATTTCAACATTCGGAAGCAAGCCAAGTGTCGCGAGATGTTGAATCGCGGCGGGCGTTTCGAGCGCGATGCGCGCGATCGTCGCGGCTGTGTGCGGCGCGCACTCGGCGAGCGATTTCGACACGCGCTCCGTTTCGCCGCGCGCGCCCGGGATCGGATTGCCGTGCGGACAAGTGTCCGGCTCGCCCAACTGCGCGGCGAGCGTTGCTTCGGCTTCGGACGAAAGTAAATGTTCGACCTTGTCCGCCTCCGCGTGGGCGCGCGCCAAATCGAGCCCCAGCACATCGGTGAAATGGCGTTCGGCGAGCCGATGTCGGCGCAATAACGCGCGTGCGCGTGCGCGTCCGGCGTTTGTCAATTTGATCGAAGAATCAGAGTTTGAGAGAATTAGCGATTGAGAGATTAGAGATTGGAGGTGCGGCGCGAGCGGCACATTCAACTCGCGCGCGAGATCAGCGGGGGAGAGCGCGCACTGATTTTCTTCGGCGCGGATGAGGGTCAAGAGAATCATCTCTTGGGCTTCGTTGAGCGACGCGCGAGGATCGAGTTGCATTGACCGTCTCCTGTTCTTGATGCTGAATTCTTATTGTTAGTATACACTAACAATTTCAATTCGTCAATAAAACCAAGTGGGGATTCGGTCAGAATTTGGTAACAAAAATCCCCCGCCCAGCGGGGGATTGCTTACGATACGTTAAAGCGAATCGAAAGAATGTCGCCGTCTTGCACGACGTACTCTTTGCCTTCGAGCCGGAGCGAGCCGTGTTTGCGCGCCTCCGCCATCGTGCCGCGCGCGATCATCTCGGCGTACGCAATCACTTCGGCGCGAATAAAGCCGCGCGCGAGATCGGTGTGAATCGTGCCGGCGGCGTCCACCGCGTGCGCGCCGACGCGGATCGTCCACGCGCGCACTTCGTCCTCGCCGACGGTGAAGAATGCTTGCAAGCCGAGCAGTTGATACGACAAGCGAATCACGCGCGATAAACCAGGTTCGCTGATGCCGTACTCTTTCAAAAATTCGGCGGCATCGTCGGGCGACATTTGCGCGAGTTCCATTTCGATTTTGCCTTGCAACGCGGCGAGCATCGTTTTGCGATGATCATATTTGGCGATGGCGCCGGGATCGCTCACCGCGCGGTCGCCGGTGTTGAAGAGGACGAGTTGTGGTTTGATCGTTACGAGCGCGAGGTTGCGCGTGATTTTCAATTCGTCGTCGCTGATTTCGAGATCGCGGAGCGGTTTGCCGTCTTCGAGTTGCGGTTTAAAGCGCGCGAGTAATGCTTGTTCTTTTGTGAGCGCGTCGCGTTCCGCCGGTGTGCCGCCGCGTTTCGTAAGTTGCGCGTCAATCCGATCAAGCCGTCGTTCGACGATCACGAGGTCGGAAAGAATCAACTCGGTGTCGAGGATGGCGAGATCGCGCGCGGGGTCAATCGTTTCTTCGATGTGCGGCACGTTTGCGTCATCGAACGCGCGGACGACGTGAAGGAGCGCGTCGCTCTGGACGATGTGATTGAGGAGCGTGCCGTCCATTCCGCCTTTTTCGCCGATGCCGCGCGCGAGCCCCGCGATGTCATTGTACTGTACTTGCGCGCGAATCGTTTTGCGCGGATTGAACATATTCGAAAGAATGTCGACGCGCGCATCCGGCACATCCACCATCGCGGTGTGCACTTCTAATTTGCCGGACGAGAACGCCGCGGTTTCGATCTGTCCGCGCGTCAGCGCGTTGAAAATTGTGGTCTTGCCACTGTTGGGTAAACCAATGATTCCGATTTGCATAGCGCGGAGTATATCACACGCGGCGTGAAAAACAAAACCGCAGATGCAGGGTCTGCGGTGCTTGCTCGTGATCGCTTGTGTTTTTCTACGCGCGACTGGGCAGTCCTAGTTTTTGCCGAATAAATTCTCGGACGGCGCGCATTGCCTTGATCGTTGCCCGTGCATCTTCTTTTTCGACCCACTCGCTAACGATGCCGTTCATACAAGGGCTTGCCTCGCGTCATAATTTCAGCGATAAACGTATCGCCCAATGCAACACGCTCTTGCACTTGGCGAGGTGTGCGAACAACGACATCCAGCGGAAACGGACGCGGCGAAAGCGCGCGAGAGATTTCAAGCCGTTGTTGTTTTTCACGCAATGGAGTTTCCATCACGACGAGCAAGTCTACATCACTTGCGGGAGTGGGCTTGCCGTACGCGTACGATCCAAAGAGGATAATTTTTTCGGGATGAAATTGATTTGCGATCCGTTGCGCGACGGTGCGAATCGCGCGAATTGGGATTCGCCGGTAAGACGCCTCAAGCGGTTTCAATTTCAACGATTTTGTTTTCGCCATAGTTGGAGTATAGCACACGCGGCGCGAAAAACAAAACCACAGACAAGGTATGTCTACGGTTTTGGATCGCCCTGATCAGTTTGAATTTTTTGCGTCATCAGATTGACAAAGGCATCGAACAAACCAGGATCGAAGCAGTGGCGATTTTGGCGGAGAATTTCGAGGGCTTGATTCGGATCATAACCGGCTCGATAAGAACGATTGGTGGTTAGGGAATCGTAGAAATCGGTGATCCTGATCAAACGCGCCGCAAAGGGAATTTGCTCGCCGCGCAAACCTTCGGGATAACCACTGCCATCGTAGTTTTCATGATGACTAAGGATGGCGGCGGCAAGCATCGGCTCCATGTTCAGAGGTTTGATCAGTTTGTAGCCAAAGATTGGATGTTGTTGAATCATCAAGATTTCGGCTTGGGTCAAGCGCGATGCCTTACCCACCACCGCTTCACTGATCGCGAGTTTGCCAATGTCATGCAGGGTGGCGGACAATTGCAGTATGCGAGTCTCATCGGCGCGCAAATTGATCTGCTGTGCCAGTTCGGTACACAGTATAGTCACTTGATCGGAATGATGTTTCGCGTACTGGTCCCGCCAGTCCACGGAGGAAAAAAACAAACCCACAGACGCGGGTGGTCTGCGGGTTGAACCAGCGCACGATCTTTTTAGTCTCACATTCCCTTTCCCAACACCTCTCTCAACCTGGTTTCCGTTTCCGCGTCCAAGCGCATCAACGGCAGTTTGTTTTGCGTCGGCGTCGGATCGTAATCAATGTGCTTGATTTGCAAATGTCCGTCTTCCCAGATCGCGTACGTCGCGCTCGGCAAACCGTGGCGCGGTTGACCGAGCGAACCAGGATTGACGACGTGCATTTTACCGATGCGTCGAATCGCGGGAACGTGCGTGTGTCCGACCAAAACCACATCCGCGTCCACATTGTCAAGTTCCGCGCGCAGTTTGTCTTCGGACATTGTCGCGAAATCGAGTTCGCGCCCCAGGGGTTTGCGCGGTGACGCGTGCGCGAGAAAAAACCACGCGCCGCCGAGTTCGATCCGCGCGGTCATCGGTTGCGCGGCGAGCCATTGCAAATCCGGCGCGCGCAATTGGCGCAAAGTGTAATCGCGCGTCGCGTTCGCGAGTTGGAGAAATTCATCGGGCGAATTGAAATCGGTATCGCTAACAATCGCGTGATCGTGATCGCCGCGCACGGCGTGTTTGCAATACGCGCGCAACCAGCCCACGCACGCCGCCGGGTCGGGACCATAGCCGACCGCGTCGCCGAGAAAGAACAGTGCATCGGGTGGTTTCTCGACCGTGTTCAGCGCGGACAGCGCGGCAAGGTTTGCGTGGAGATCGGAAAAAATTAAAATTCGCATTGTTGACTCGACTATTGTTCCGGTGTATTATTTCGCCGGGAGGAAAAATGAGACGCACCCAGATTCTTTTGCCTGACGATCAGTGGAAAGAATTATACACAATTAGCCGCAAACAATCTACATCGGTGGCAGAACTAGTACGCCGCGCGATTGCCCAAGTTTACCCCGTGCGCCGACGCGCGCGCTTTGAAAAATCGCTTGACGCAGTTACTGGAATGTGGCGCGACCGCCGGGATTTGGGATCAACCGAGTCCTATGTGCGTTCGCTCCGCCAAGGAAATCGCTTGGAGCGAATCGCAAAGTGAGATACTTGATTGACAGTGACGTTTTGATTCAGGTGCTTCGCAATGACGTGCAAATTGCCGAGCAGATTAAAGCGTTGCGTCGCGCGGATCACGCGTTGTGTTTTTCGCCGATCACCAAAGCTGAGATTTATCATGGTTTGCGAACAGGCGAAGAAGAGCGCACAGCACAACTATTTGCCGAGATGGAATGTCTTGCGATTGATGAACGCGTCGGTCAGAAAGCCGGCGAGTATCTCAATCAATTTAGAAAAAGTCACGGACTGGAATTAGCCGATGCGCTGATTGCCGCAAGCGCATATCACTTCCAAGCCGTTTTGATTACGCTCAATGGTCGGCACTATCCAATGTCCGATATTACATTTCACGATCTCACGCGCTAGCAGTTTGTCGGAGAACCCCGTAGCATAGCCCCTTGTGGGCGTTTTCGGTGCGTTCCGGCGTAGTTTTTCGGACGCCCACGAGGGGCTAAACTACCTCTCCGACAGACTGCTAGACAACGAGCCAACACAAGTGTGTTGGCTCATTCGACGATTTGACCACACGACCACGCGCCTAGTTCCGCGCGTACTGCTTCTTGCCATCCTCGTACGCATCGCCGCCGTAAATGTCGTTGACGACGATCACCGGAAAATCTTCGACCTGGAGTTCTTGCAATGCCTCCGCGCCGAGTTCCTCGTACGCGATGACCTTCGCTTTTTTGATGCGTTGCGAAATCAATGCCGCCGCGCCGCCCGTCGCCGCGAAATAAACCGCTTTGAATTTTTTCATCGCGTCCTTGACCGGCGGAATCCGCAAGCCCTTGCCGATCATTCCCTTCAAGCCGATCTCCATCAAGCGCGGCGCGTAACGATCCATTCGCCCGCTTGTTGTCGGTCCCGCCGAGCCGATGACTTGACCTGGTTTCGTCGGCGACGGACCCATATAGTACACGATTTGTCCGCGCACATCTACGGGCAGTGGCTCGCCGCGATCCAAGGTTTCGACCATGCGCTTGTGCGCGGCATCGCGCGCGACGTAAATCGTCCCGGTAATTTCAACGCGATCCCCGGCTTTCAAATTCGCGATCGATTCATCGGTTAGTGGAGTTGTTAGTTTCATAGTTTTCCTTAGTTCAATTGTGCGTTAGTGAGATCGTGTGATAGTTGAATAGTTGAACAACTATCGCACGATCGGACTATTGCACTAGAGCACTGCTTCCTTGTATCGCGCGCTGTGACATTGCACATTCACGCCAACCGGCATACTCGCGATGTGGCACGGCGCGACGAGAACATTCGCGGCGAGCGAGGTGATGCGTCCGCCCAAGCCCATCGGTCCGATTCCCAGGTTGTTGATTTTTTCGAGCAATTCATTTTCGAGCGCGGCGGTTTCTTCATCGGGATTGTATTCGCCGACCGGACGCAAGAGCGATTTTTTCGCGAGCCACATCGCTTGGTCTGCGGAACCGCCGATGCCAACGCCGACAATTGTCGGTGGGCAAGGATTCGACCCGGCTTTGTCAATCGTGCTCACGACGAAATCAATCACGCCTTGACGCCCATCCGCCGGTTTCAACATTCCGAGCGCGGACATATTTTCACACCCGCCTCCCTTGGGCATAATCGTAATGTGCAGTTTATCACCTGGCACAATGTCGGTGTGAATCATCGCGGGCGTATTGTCTTTCGTATTTTTGCGCGAGCTGAACGGTTGCCCGACCATTGACTTGCGAAGGAATCCTTCCGCGTAACCTTTCTTCACGCCGTCGTGAATCGCTTGATTCAATTCGCCGCCGACGATGTGAACTTCTTGTCCCAGTTCGACCGCGATCACCGCGACGCCGGTATCCTGGCAAAGTGGAAACGTCCCTTGCTTGGCGATCTCAACATTTTTCAAAAGTTGATCAAGCACTTCCTTGCCCTGCGGCGATTCTTCGACCGCGCGCGCGTTTTGCAACGCGGCGACGACATCCTCGCCGAGATAATGATTCGCCTCAATCGCGAGCCGCGCGATGGTTTCGGTGATTTGGCTTGCCTGTATCTCTCGCATATTTCCTCCCGTTGGGCAAATTTGTAAATTTGCCTTACATCAAAAAGAGGACGGGGGTTACCCGCCCTCTCGACGATTATTTTACTACGTTTACGCGGCGACGGCAACCGGCTGTGGTGTCGCCAATTCGGATGCTTTCGGTCGCGGCAGTAAGCCCGCGCGTTCAACGATGGTTGGCACCGCTTCTTCCCACTCGATGCTCATGATGTGCACACCGGCGATCCCGGGAATTTCGCGCATCTCGTTGATGATTTCGACGCAGACGTTCATCCCCTCGTCTTTCCATTTTTCTTTCGGCGTCTTTTCCATTCGCTCGACCCATTTCGCGGAGACTTCCATTCCCGCGACCGAGTCGCGCATATAGCGCGCCATCCCCGGCGATTTGAGCGGACCGACGCCGGCGAGGATGTACATTTTTTCATGCAAACCCAGGTCAACAACGACTTTCATAAATTCTTTGAACCGCTCGACGTTGAAAATCATTTGGGTCTGAATGAACTGCGCGCCCGCTTCCATTTTTTTCTTGAGTCGGAAGGGACGAAATTCGTACGGCGGCGCGAACGGATTCTCGACGCCGCCGACAAAAAAGCGCGGCGCGGGTTTGATCTCTTCGCCGTTCTGAAATTTTCCGGCGTCCATCGCGCGCACCATTCCGATCAAGTTGATCGAATCGAGATCGTACACTTTGCGCGCTTCGGGATGATTGCCCCAGCGCATGTGATCGCCGGTGAGGCACAGCACATTTCGCACGCCGAGCGCGTACGCGCCGAGCAGATCGGATTGAATCGAAATGCGATTGCGGTCGCGGCACGTAACTTGAATCACCGGCTCGAAGCCGTCTTGAATCGCCATTGTCGCCGCGGCAATACTGCTCATTCGCACAATTGCAGTTTGATTGTCGGTAATGTTCGCGGCGTCCGACACATCGCGCAAGGGTTTCGCTTTTTTGTGAATGACGGATGCTTCCGCGTTTTTCGGCGGACCGACTTCGGAGGTAACGGCAAATTTGCCGGCGCGCAAAATTCGTTCGAGGTGACTGGCGGGTTCTCGTGTCTCCATTGACCTTCCTCTTGAAATGAGTATCCGCGAATTTTCGCTGTCATTGCGAGCGCACTTTGCGAAGCAATCTCCAACTTGGCGCGGGGATTGCTTTGCTCCGCTCGCAATGACGACAGCGCGTAATTCGCGGATAAAAAATTTACGCTTTCGCCGCGGGCTTAGGCGCGGCTTCTTTTTTCTTTTCTTCCGGTTTCGTGGCTTTGACGCCGTGCGCGCGTCCGGTCAATTCGTTCAGAAGCGATGAGGTGTTGATCAGTTCCCAGTTGACCGGTGGATGCACGCGGTACATATCTTCGCGCCAGGACTGCGGCATCGGCAATGACTTGGAGCGATTATACGCGCGATACCACACGCACCAGCGTTCGGGGTACACTTCGCAATGACCGTTTGCGCGCACTCCGCCGCACGGACCGTTGCGCGATGTTTTCGGGCAACGCATCGGGCAGGTATAGCCGTTCTCGTGCAAGAGACATTGTCCGCACGATTGGCAACCGAACAAGGTTTTTTTGATGACGGCTTCCGCCGGTAAACCGATCACGTCGAGGAATTTTTCCGCGCGAGGATGTGTATTGAGGTAATCACGCGCCCAGGCGATTGGACCAAACTCGAACCATTTCATAGGTAACCCCTCCCTCAGGATGTTATCGCGAAAATTATAAGGGAGAGCCGGTTTGTTTTGGGTTGCCCACTGGTCAAAATCGGGTCAGAAAAGATGTAGGGGCGTTTCTACTGCGGTTGCTCTCGAAGTAAAACACGGAAACCGATCTGTTGGAAATGTTCATCGGTCGTCAATGCTTGATGGATGCCGCGATTTTGCATTAAAGTAAATGAAATGCAATCCGTGAGTCCCCATTCCTTGTCGCGTCGCTCTTGGTACAGTTGAAATGCGCGTCGGTAGAGTTCTTCCGAGAGTGCAGTTATTTCGATGTTGGGATCATTCTCGATTGAGCGCAAGAGTTTGATTGCCGCCTGACGATACTTGAGTTTTGCCAACGCGTTCCCAATTTCCAAACAGACCGCGCGCGTGGTGACCAATCTCGTTTTTGATTTTTGCAGTTGGTCTGCCCACAAGATGGCTTGTTGATGAAATTCGTCGCTTGGCGAAGAAAGCGCAATCGCAAAAGCCGAGTCGAGGAAAACTTCATTCGCCACGTTTTTCTCCGTACAAGTACTCTTCGAGATTGGCAGACCAATCGGTCGGACCGTCCAAGTTTAATGCACGCGCGGTATCGAAGAATGACAAAGTTTCTTTGTCATCATTTGTTTTTGTTTCAATCGTGATTTGAACTTGGGTGTTGGGTTCAAGGAAAATTGGCTCGCGCGGGCGAAATACTTTGCCGTCGAACAACGCTTCAAAAGTTTTTATCATTTGCGCCTCACTTGGTTTAATCTTAGCATACAACCCAAACGCAGTCAAACAAAAAACTTCAAGTCTCACGACTTGAAGTTTTTTCGTTTTAGATCAATCCCACCAACCGCTTTGCCGAATCGCAAGTGTTTCGCATCAGCATCGCGATTGTCATCGGACCGACGCCGCCGGGCACCGGCGTGATCGCGCCCGCCACTTCTTTCGCGGCGTTGAAATCCACATCGCCGACCAAACGCTGACCGCTCTTTTTCGTCGCGTCGGGAATCGCGTTGATGCCGACGTCAATCACAGTCGCGCCTGGTTTGATCCAATCGCCTTTCACAAATTCCGCTTTGCCAATCGCCGCGACGACAATGTCTGCTTGCCGCACAATGTCCGGCATATTTTGTGTGCGCGAGTGGCAAATCGTTACGGTCGCGTTGCGATGCACGAGCAAGAACGCCGCGGGCAAGCCGACGATGTTCGAGCGTCCCAGCACGACCGCGCGCGCGCCTTCGATTTTCGTGCCAGCCGCGAGGATTAACTCGATGCACCCTTTCGGCGTGCATGGCACAAACATCGGTTCGCGATTTTTCATCGCGAGTCGTCCGATGTTGATCGGATGAAAACCGTCCACGTCTTTTTCGATTGGGATCGCGCCGAGCACGGTTTCCTGATCGAGTTGCGGCGGCAAGGGCAATTGCACGAGGATGCCATGCACCTTGGGATCTTCGGCGTAGCCGCGCACAATCTTGAGCGCTTCGTCTTGCGTAACGTCTTCCGGCATATGCGCGCCGACGGAATACATTCCCAATTCCTGGGTCATTTTTTGTTTCGATCCGACATACGCTTTCGAATCCGGTCGGTCGCCGATCAAAATCGTCGCGAGTCCGGGGACAATGTTGTACTTGGTCTTGAGCAATTCAACGTCGGCGCGAATGCTGGCGTACACCGACGCGGCAACCGCTTTACCATCAATGAGTTGTGCAGTCATTTGCCTCCTTAATTAGTCGTTAGTCAACAGTCAACAGTCGTCAGTCAACTGTTGACTGTCCACTGTTCACTGTTCACTGTTCACTGTTCACTGTTGACTGTCTACTGTCTACTGTTTCAACAAATACTCGTACGCGCTCAACGCGGCTTTTGCGCCTTCGCCGATCGCGATGAGGACTTGCTCGATGAAAATGTCGGTTACGTCACCAGCGGCGAACACGCCGGGTTTTTTTGTCGCGCACCGACTGTTGATCGCGATGCGTCCGTTGCTGTCCGCGAGACCCAGGTCGGCGACGAGTTCGGAATTCGGCACAAGTCCCATCTCGATGAACAAGCCATCCACCTTCACTTCTTTCGTCGCGCCTTGTTGTGTGATGAGCAAACTCTCGACGAATTCATCGCCGCGAATTTCTTTCAATGTCGCGTTTTCGTACAGCGTAACTTTGGGATGCGCCGCGAGTTTTTTGCCGAGCGCGGAATCCAGGTCGCCGCGATCCGGCAAAATCAAATGCACGCGCGTCGCGACATCCGCGAGCTCCGCCGCCGAGTGCAGGGCGCGCGCGCTACTGCCGTACAGCGCGGCGTCTTTTTCGATGAACACTTGCGCGTGGCTGATCGCCGAGTACGACAAGCCGCGTCCGATCAAGCGTTTTTCGCCGGGCACATCAAGTCGTTGCGGACGCGCGCCAGTCGCGACGATCACCGCTTTCGCTTCGTACCGTCCGCCTTGCGCCATCACTGCAAAGTGATTGTTCACCGGCGCGATTTTCGTGACGCGATCCATTTGATGCGCGAAATGCAAGTACTCGAGTTGGCGTTTGAATTTTTCGACGATATCCGCGCCGGAAATAATCTCGTGTCCTTCGAGTCCTTTGATTTGCACGCGATAGTTGACCTTGCCTCCCAGGTCTTCGCTAATGACGAGCGTTTCCAAACGTTTGTGTAATCCGTACACCGCGGCGGTCAATCCCGCAGGTCCGCCGCCGATGATGATCAGGTCGTACATACGATTCTCCTTTTAATGACAACTCGGAATGTCATTGCGAGGAGCGTTTTTTGCGACGAAGCAATCTCCGCGTAACTTGGCGCGAGCATGTTGGGGATTGCTTCGCAAAAACCGCTCGCAATGACAGCGAGTAGTTTTCGTGAATTATCTGATCGAATTGGCGAGCCAGACCTTAGCGCGCGCGTTTTTTCTTCGCAACCTTTTTCGCCGGTTGCTTTTTCGCTTTCGGTTTTGCCGCGGTCGCTTTTTTCATGACCGCGACAATTTTCTTCGATGGCTTGGGCGCGACACTGCCTTTGGGCAATTCGATGTAGCCGGTTGCCATCGCGTCTTGCACCATACCGCGCGCGCGCATAATCATTTTCTTGGCGAACGCGTACTCTTGCTCGAACGTCACATTCGTGATGCGCGCGATCCCTTGCTCGATCGCTTTCATCGCGACCGCGGCGGCTTCGCGCGGAAACACATCCACATCGTCCATCGTCGGCATAATGTAATCCGCGCGCAGACCTTTTTCTTCCGCCATCTTTGCCATTTCGACCGCGGCGGCGATGCACATTTCATCCGTGATCGTTTTCGCGCGCACGTCGAGTGTGCCGCGGAAAATGCCAGGAAAGCCGAGCGAGTTGTTGACCTGGTTTGGAAAATCGGATCGCCCGGTCGCGACGACGACCGCGCCGGCTTCCTTCGCATCCCAGGGCCACATTTCGGGAATTGGATTCGCGCAGACGAACACAATCGCGTCCTGCGCCATTGACGCGACCCATTCTTTTTTGATCACATCGGGACCCGGCGTCGAAAGCGCGACGCAGACATCCACACCCTTGAGCGCTTGTTCGATGCCGCCGGTGCGTTGTTCCGCGTTCGTGATGTTGCACAATTTCCACTTGTCCACGTATTCGGCTTTGCGTTGCTCGATGTCGGTGCGCGCTTTGTGCAAAATGCCTTTCGTGTCCACCATTGTGCAGAGCGCGGGCGTCGCGCCGTGCGCGAAAATCAAACGACTGATCGCGACGTTCGACGCGCCGCAACCGATGAACGCGATTTTCACCTCGTCAATTTTCTTGCCGACGACCTTGAGCGCGTTGATCAACCCGGCGAGCGTTACGGTCGCGGTGCCTTGTTGATCGTCGTGCCAGATCGGAATTTCGCATTGCTCGCGCAATGTGTCGAGGATGCGAAAACATTTGGGGTTCGAAAGGTCTTCAAGATTCACACCGCCGAGACCCGGTTGCAAAAGTTTCACCGTCTCGATGATCTTGTCCGGGTCTTTGGTGTCAAGCATCAGGGGGAAGCCGTCCACGCCGCCGAGATATTTGTAGAGCAGAGATTTGCCCTCCATCACCGGCATCCCGGCTTTGGGTCCGATGTCGCCGAGACCTAGGACGCGCGTGCCGTCGCTCACAACCGCGACCGTGTTCCATTTGTTCGTGTGCTGGTACACGAGTTCGGGATCCGCTTGGATCGCGCGACAGGGCGCGGCAACGCCCGGGGTGTACCAAATCGCGAAATCGTTGAAATCGCGCACACAGCATTTCAACGTCGTTTCGATCTTGCCGCGATAAAAGGGATGCAGTTCCATCGCATCCGCCGCCGGCTTCTTCGCCTTGGCGAGTAATTCGTCTTTAGTCGGTGGTTTTGCCATGTGAATCACTCTCCTTTGAGTGGACGTAGCGCAAATTGGAAATTTGCGTTACACGTTCAGATACGCGTCCGCGTAAATGACCTTGTTCAACAACACTTGGATCGTTTTCCAGATCGCGACCTGGTCTGGGTCGTGCATATCCACATCCTCCGGCGTAACTTCCTCACTCGCCGCGGTGCGATCGTACAGCGTTACGAGGAGTTTGCCGACCGGCGTCGAAGTGTCGCGCGCTTCGACGAGGCGGATAAATTCTTTAAGCTGGTGATCGAGCGGATCCGCGATTGCCATATCGAGTCTGACCGCCATCAACATCACCATGTACGTGCGATTGAGGAGCGGGCGCAATTCGTTCGGCACCTGGTTCGACACGTTCGACAAGCCCGCGTTCGTTTTGACCGGCAAACCGGATTGTTTGAGAATGCGAACCGCTTCGACGCATTGCGGCACGTATTCCTGACA